>SXSS01000151.1 GCA_005792145.1 Planctomycetia bacterium
ATCCATTTGTCGCTCATTTTCCGGATGCTCTCACGCATCGCGTCTCCAACTCTCGCCACATCAGTGGCAAAGATTGTCAGCGTGCAACCTTGCGGGCGATTGCGCATGAACGACTCCGCAAAATACGCCACAGAATGCGTCCGCATATCACCAGACAAAACGCCAAGTCGAAGCGGTCGATCAGGCGATGGATCCGTGCGCGCTGGCGCAGAGCACGTCCGAACGCACTGCGCATATTCTCGGTGCGCTTGTGATACAAATTCCACTGGGAAATCTGGATAATTCATGCTGAACAACGAACTCGATCGAAGTCCTGCATCCTTTGGTGCCACTGCGACCGCGCGTTTATATTCCGCAATCGCCTCCTCCACGCGCCCCGCATCTTTGAGAACACTTGCCAGATTGCGCGAGAGTTCCGGCCAATCTGGTCGCAACTCAAGACCGCGCCGCCCCGCTTCGATTCCTCCAAGCGAATCACCAATCGACGCGCAAGCCAAAATCATATTCAGATATCCGCGCGAATATTTTGGATCAATTTCGATCGCCTTTCGCAGTTGATCGACCGCTTCTACCGCACGACCATCATTCATCAGCGCATTTGCATAATTATTTCGATACGCCGTCACATTCGGCGCGGCAGCAACCGCCCTGCCCAAGTGATGAATTGCTTGCGCAATTTCCCCCGCTCGCATCAGCAACATTCCAAATATCTGGACAGCATCCAAGTCATGCGGCTTGCGTTTGATCAAGAGTCGCACCGACGCTAGCGCAGCATCAAGCTTCCCATTATTCGCATCTTTCATTGCTCTCTCGAGCGTTGCTTCCGAAGACATAGTCGCATCCTAGTTCGGTTGCTAGCAGAACAAAATACGCTGAAGAATCATTGCAATCGAGCGAGTATTTTCGCCGCAGCGTTCTGTGACAGCGTGACCGACTGCCCTCGCTTCACTTGCAGCGTGATCGAATCACCTTGGGGACTCACTGCGTCAATCGTTACACGAACTCCAGGTTTCAGTCCACTTTGCGCGACAAACTTTAAGAACGAACGGTCTTGATCCAAAATTCGAACGATTTCCACCTTTGTTCCTTTGACATATGCGGAGAGTGCTTTGCCGCGCAATTCCAAAACTTTGCCCGAAGCGCTTGGAATTGGGTCGCCGTGTGGGTCCGTCGAAGGACGGCCAAGAAATTCATCCAAGCGGTCGAGTGTGCGCGGGGACAATGCGTGTTCAAGTCGCTCTGCTTCTTCATGGACATCGGACCAGTCCAAGTTCAGGGTCGAGACAAGAAATGTCTCGATGATCCGGTGTCGACGAAGAACATCAAGCGCGACTCTCTTGCCAATCGCAGTCAATGTGACACCGCTGTACCTCGGGGCTTTCACCAGCTTCAACTTCGCAAGCCGCTTGATCATGCTTGTCGCCGTCCCCTTTGTCACCCCAACTTCGTGCGCAAGGCGAACGACACCGGCCTCGCCGCTGGGCGATTCTCTGCAAAGGACATATATCGCCTTGATGTAATTCTCGACTGTTTCTGTGGCCATTCCACGCTCATCCTAGCTCATCATGAGTGCTGAATGTGTTTGAGCAGCCATCTTTTATAAGTTTGACTACTCAAACTTATTTGGTATTCTTCGATTGCCCTTCGCGCATCTCATATGGACCAACAACCTACTTTTTCTGCCAACAACCCCGCTGCATGGCGCAGAAGCCGCACGACCCCTTCCCTTGCCGAGGCGTATTCCACAGTGCATGTTCCAATGAATGCTGGCTGGTGGAAAAAACTGATGGCATTCAGCGGCCCCGGGATGATGGTCGCTGTTGGATATATGGACCCTGGCAATTGGGCGACCGACCTTGCTGGTGGCGCGCAGTTTGGATACGCACTTCTCTCTGTTGTGCTGATCTCCAACTTGATGGCGATCTTGCTGCAACATTTGTCAGTCAAGCTTGGAGTGGTTGCTGAACGCGATCTGGCCCAAGCTTGCAGGGATCACTTTGGGCGCAAAACATCATTTGCACTTTGGGTCTTGTGCGAAATTGCAATCGCGGCATGCGATCTTGCAGAAGTCATCGGTTCAGCGATCGCGCTGAATCTGCTCTTTGGAATTCCCCTTGTCTGGGGAGTCATCATCACCGCCGCGGATGTGCTTTTGATTCTCGCCCTGCAAAGCAAAGGCTGGCGTGTCATTGAAACAATCGTTGCAGGACTTGTTTTCTTGATCGGCGTCTGCTTCATTTATGAAATTGTTGCATCGCGCCCCGACTTGCCGGACCTGTTGCGTGGCTTCATCCCAACCACGCAAATCGTCGTCAATCCTGCGATGCTTTACATCGCTATCGGCATCCTCGGCGCGACTGTTATGCCGCACAATCTCTACTTGCATTCTGCGATTGTGCAAACGCGCGACTATCCACGCGACGAGAGTGGCAAGCGTGTTGCGATTCGATATGCCACCGCTGATTCGACCATCGCTTTGCTCATTGCATTTTTCATCAACGCCGCAATCTTGATCCTTGCAGCAGCGACCTTCCATCAAACTGGCCACCAAGATGTTGCGGGAATCGAAGATGCGTATGAATTGCTCACTCCAGTTCTTGGCGCGTCGCTCGCCAGCACCTTTTTCGCCGTCGCACTTCTTGCGTCTGGACAGAATTCGACTTTAACTGGCACGCTTGCAGGACAAGTCGTGATGGAAGGCTTTCTTGACATCAAATTGCGGCCTTGGATGCGACGACTGATCACGCGCTTGATCGCCATCATTCCCGCAGTCATTGTTGCTGCGATTTACGGTGCTTCTGGAGTGAATCAATTATTGATTCTCAGCCAAGTCATTCTGTCACTCCAACTTTCATTTGCTGTTGTGCCATTGGTGTGGTTCACAAGCAGCAAGATCAAGATGGGTCGATTTGTCAATGCACCGTGGCTTATGACAACCGCTTGGATCATCACTGCAATCATCGTTTTTCTCAACGCATTCCTGCTCTTTCAAATTATGCTTGAATGGGTCAAGTGAACTTTCTTGATGGTGCATAGAATGACAAATTATGTCACACACTCAAGTCACTCTCAAGCAAATTTTTGCGCACCCAACCTCCCACAACATCCATTGGAGGGACATCGTGCATATGTTTGAGGGTCTTGGCGGAACAACTGAAGAGACGAAGAAGGAACATCTCAAGGTGAAACTCAACGGAAAAGAAATGACTTTTGGCATCCCCCGACACGGTCATCACACCCTCGAAGATAATGACGAAATCGGCCACATTCGCCGCTTCCTTCGGGAATGTGGATGCGAGCCCAAGGCAGAGTAAGCGGACACCGCTCTCTCTTAACCCCAGGCCGCAAGCAGCATCGCCAAGTCAACTGCATCGACCAGACCTGAGTGATTGATATCGCCAGATGAGTTGCGGCCCCAACCGCTCAGCAGTATCGCCAGATCGCCGCCATTGATATGCCCATCATTGTTCACATCAGCCGCGTCGCGATTGATTCGAATCTGCAGCGCAATTCGATCCGCCGCGTTGAGCACGCCGTTGCCATCAAAGTCAAACATTTCACAACCAACAGTCAGCCCACTCTGCGTAGCGCACTGATCAAAGAGAATCAAATCCGCCGCATCTGCCTCGCCGCTGAAATTCCCATCGCCCAAAGCGGACGGCGGATAGATCGTCCAGCGCTTCGAAGTCGGCAGATTGGTCAACACTCGCGTGGTCGAACTGTTTGGCCACCAAACTTGCACATTCGCACTCACTGCATTTCCGCACCCCGCATGAATGCGCGGATCGTTCATCCCCAAATATCCAGTGCCGCCAGCGAATACCTGTCGAATCATTGAATGACCATTCGCCTGAATGACCAACCGCGCGCCGATTGCGTCGCGATTCAAACCTTCGCCGCGTATTCGTAATTCCAACCAAGAACGCTCGATCGCTTCGTGATTCATCATCAATCGCAGAGTGCCGCCTGAATGATTGGAAAGAATGTCAATGCCACCATCGTTGTCGAAATCCGCGACGACCGAACAGAATGAGGCGCCAGAACTGCCAAGTAGATTCGCGGCTTCCGCTATCTCGTTGGTGTGACCTGGCAGATCCTGACGAAACAATCGATCGGGGGTGAATTGATTATTCAAAAATACATCTAAGAGCCCATCGTTATCCACATCAAAAAAATGAACGGCCCAACCTGTTTCATTTTCAATTGGCGGAACGATTCCCCATAGAACGCTTGACTCCTGAAATATCCCGACACTCGTTGCCATAAAGAGTGGATTGATCGCACCGAGTGGCTGATTCGTCGTAGCAAGGTTTGTGGTCATCAAGTCCATCAAACCGTTTTCGTCCAAATCGCCAACAGCAACACCCATCGAGTCATATCCAGGAGATGCGCCACAACCTGCGGAAATATCGGTAAAAAATCCGCCATCATTTCTATACAGTCGATTGCCTGTATACGGTGGCGCCGTATAACCACGATCATTCGAGAAATATAAATCTGCATCCCCATCGTGATCGAAGTCAAACGGCGTGACAACAAATGTTTTCATCTGCACACCAAGGCCAGATGCGATTGTGACATCCGTGAATGTTCCATCACCTTGATTGCGCCAAATCCGAGATGTCGATACGTTGAACCCAGCCAAATATCCTGTATAGCAAGCCATCAAAATGTCGAGCCGTCCATCTCCATTCGCGTCGAACCATGCGATGGTGCGTCCCGTGTGATCGCCAGTCAATCCCGCTTGCGTGGTGATATCGCTGAAGACGAATGGCGCGTCTTGTCTATAGAGGCGCGGTGGCCCGCCCATCTGCGAAAATACAAGATCAAGATCTCCATCCGAATCAAAGTCCCCAGCTGCAAGACTTGAACCCACGGAAAGCGGAGCAATAGTTGATGTTTGCAGAGCGAACATTCCACC
Organism: Planctomycetia bacterium; assembly: GCA_005792145.1. Classification (GTDB taxonomy): domain Bacteria; phylum Planctomycetota; class Phycisphaerae; order Phycisphaerales; family SM1A02; genus F1-60-MAGs104. Next base: position 4,922 of record SXSS01000151.1, read on the forward strand.
GCCGACATTTCGATAGACCGCAATGATTCCAGAGGCCTTTCCCATCGCAACGATGTCGGTGTTTCCATCGCCATCAAGATCCGCAGCGCATAATCCAGATCCGAGAAAGCCTGGACCAGAACCATACGACGCGACGAGATAATTCAATCCGCGTACGGATGCTTCGCTGGTGAATGGAGTGAAGTCGACCTTCGCCAACGCGATAAGCGAGGTCCAGGAAATAGCCAACAACCCATAGAAAAAGCAACGCAACCTGTATTGAATCTATCCCCGATTTGATCGAATGCAATTCTGAACTTCAAGATGGCAAATTTCAATAAATTGGGCAATTTTTTGTGGCCAGCCCTAGACTTTCTTTGCAAGCCTTTATGCACTTGAAAGCCTCGCAAGTGATTACATCCCGACTATTTTTATTTTTGGGGTGTTTGAACTTTGGAAGGATTCATCCAAAAAATTGACCCAAAACCAATTCCGGAGGTAAATTACGGTGTGAATGTGCACCAATTCGATACCACTTTATTAGTACGGGCAATCTGCACAATGATCTGCGCGGTTGGATCCGTATTCCAAGGTTCTTCTGCACAAGCGCAATCCAACTTTGTGAATTGGGAATCTCCACAAGTCCACCCGCTCGAGGTCACACCTTCCGGCACTCGACTTCTTGCCGTCAATACAGCGGACAATCGACTTGAGGTCTTTGATATTTCCGCCAGCGGCGGGATTCCGGTTCTGCTTGCTTCCATTCCTGTCGGACTTGACCCAGTCTCGGTACGAGCTCGATCGAATGCCGAGGCGTGGGTCGCCAACCTCATCAGCGATTCGATCAGCATCATCGATCTGAACTCGCTCCGAGTCATTCGCACCGTCACTGTCGGCGATGAACCCTGCGATATTGTATTTGCTGGAAGTCCACAGCGCGCATTTATAACGCTCTCTCAACTGAATCAAGTTCGTGTCATAGACCCGCTCAATCCAACTGCTGTTGGCATCACGATTGCGATCGCCGCTGAAGACCCACGCGCACTTGCCGTCAGTCCAGATGGCTCCAAGGTCTACGCCGCAATCTTCGAATCCGGAAATCATTCTGTGATTATTCCGCGCGCTGCTGTCAATGCCGCGAATGGACCGTACGGCGGCGCAAACCCTCCCCCGAATTCAGCAACACAGTTCGTTCCAGCGCGAACTGCAGGTCAACCAACGCCCCCAAAAGTCGCACACATTGCGCGCAAAAATGCCGCAAATCAGTGGCTTGATGGCAACAATCGAAATTGGACTTCAATGATCACTTGGGATGTGCTTGATCACGATGTTGCGATCATTGACGCAACATCGCTTGCCGTCTCATATGCCAATGGGCTGATGACGACTGTCGCTGGAATTTCTGTGCGGCCAGATGGAAGAGTGTGCGTGGTCGGATCAGAAGCGCGCAATGACATTCGCTTTGAATCGAACCTGAACGGCAAATTTATTCGCAGTGAAATAGCATCATTTGCACAGGCAACTCCGAACACGATTCAGATTGCCGACATCAATCCGCATCTCACATACACAACCTCAAGCATCCCGATTCCTCTGCGTGCCCAGTCGATCGGCGATCCGCGTTCGATTGTCTGGGATCCATCAGGAACGCGAGCCTATGTCTGCGGAATCGGCTCGAATATCGTAGTTGCAACAGATGTCACCGGCGCACGATTGGCAACATTCTCCGTTGGCGAGGGGGCGTCTGGTCTTGCACTTTCATTCGATGGCTCGCGGCTGTACACCCTCAATCGCTTTTCGGGGTCGATTTCAACAAGCAGCGTGTCATCGTTTGTCGAACTTGCGCGCACCCCTTTTTATGACCCAACGCCGGCTGTCATCCGTGATGGTCGCCCATTCATGTTTGACACGCATCTGACCAGCGGACTCGGGCAAGCTTCGTGTGCATCATGTCATCTTGATACTCGCACTGATCATCTTGCATGGGATCTTGGAAACCCAGCCGGAGAAATGATTTCATTCAATCAAACTTGCGTGGAAGCTGGTCAATGCGACAGTTGGCATCCGATGAAGGGACCGCTCGTGACACAGACATTGCAGGGAATCATTGGAAATGAGCCACTTCACTGGCGTGGCGAAAAACTAGGGATCGAGGATTTCAATTCCACTTTCACCAACTTGCAAGCAGCGGATGCGCTCTTGAACAACGCAGATATGACCAAATTCAAAGCGTATCTTGCGACTATTACATTTCCACCAAATCCAAATCGTGCAATTGATAACACACTCAGAACTGGGATTGCCACCAGCACTGGAACTGGCAGCGCACTTGCAGGAAAAACTTTTTTTGAAACATTTAACTCTCTGCCGAATTCACCAGGAGGCAATACAAAGTGCGTCGATTGCCATCCTGGAACCTCCGGAACAAGTCTCGAGATCGGGATCCCGCTAGGAGTTGTTGAACAAAATCGCAAGACCGCACAGATGCGCAATATGCACGAAAAGACTGGAGCAAATTTCGCTTCGACTCAGGCAACACGCGGATTCGGATTCAATCACGATGCCGAATTTTCGACCTTCACCGAATTCTTCAATGTTGGATTCACATTCGGCGCAGGCGCGACTGCGGTCACTCGCAGACGCGATGTCGAGGCCTATTTATTGAGCTTCTCTGGCGATACTCACGCAGGTGTTGGCGCTCAAGCCTTCGCATCAAACGCGGGAGGAACCGGGGACGAAACAGTACGGATAGCCCTGATGCGCACAATTGCGGACGCGGGTCAAGTCGGCTTGGTCGTCAAAGGTCGAGTAGGAAAGTTGCAGCGTGGATATTCGTACATTGGTGGCACATTCCAATCAGATCGTTCAGCTGAAATACTCACGCCTAACGCACTGCTTGCGCTTGCGGGCGCAGGGTCTGAATTGACATACACACTTGTACCGCTGGGATCGACTGTGCGAATTGGAGTTGACCGAGACGGCGACGGGTTCTATGACCGCGATGAAATTGATGCGGGCAGCGATCCCGCAAATCCAAACAGTGTGCCGAACCAATGTATTGCCGACATCAATCACGATGGCGCAGTCACAGGCAGCGATCTTGCTGCTTTACTTGGCGCTTGGGGAACACTTTCAGCCACGAATCCTGCGGACTTCAATCACGATCTGATCGTCGACGGCAACGACTTGACCGTATTGCTCTCCGCGTGGGGAAAATGCAACTGATCGCCTTGTGTAGTTTCATTGACTATTCTAAATGGATGTTCTCACACCTTATCGAACATGCTCAAGGAGTTGTCATCATTCGGTTGCAAGGACGACTTGATCAATCAGGATGCGACATGCTGGCACAAGTCCTTGACCGACATGCCACAAATCAGGCTCATGTTGTGCTTGATATGCGCGATGTTGATTATCTATCGAGTGCAACGATCGGCCTGCTGGCGCAGATCGCACGCGATACTCCACCAAATGAATTGAGGCTCGCACTCGCTGCGGTTCAACCTCATGTTCGAGAGTCGCTTGAACTTTCCCATCTGAAAAAACTTCTTCCGATCTACAAAACAATCGAAGAAGCATTACCAGTTGTCGCCACTCCAGCGTTGGTAGACAATTCAACACTTTCCAGCAATCGAGCTCGAGAGCTCTTGTTGCGATATCTCATGTTGATTCAATATGGAGAGCTTGAGCACTTGGAGGACTTCGTGCACATCGATGTTTCTGTTGAAACCATCACCCCATATGGTGTCAAACACACTGTTGACATCCATGCGCTTCGTATCGATCTCAATTCAATTCGTCGCGAAGGCGGCATCGACATCGAGATTGCAACAATTGTCGCTCAGCCCGATGCGGTTAGTGCGTGGATAATCGAAAGAACTGCTTCGTTGAAAGCCAACGGCGATGCACATTACTGCGCTCTCTTTGCTCACATTCGTAGCGACAGAATTGGACAACTGCGGATTATTCGTGGGGCTTCGATGGATTGCAACTGAAGCAAACCACACGAAAGCAAGCAAATGCAAATTGAGGGATTTACACCCGAGGCATTTTTTAGCCAATTTTAATTTTTTCTTTGCTTCAGCATCATTGCAGATGTAAATTAGTTTTATGAAGAACACCTATGCATTGATCTCACTTGGATTGTTCGGCTTTGGACTTTCTCTTGCGAATGCCCAGTCCGCGAACAACGATTGCAATTTCCCCCAAGCGATTTCTGGATATGGCGTCACCGCATACTCCACGGTTTCATCGACGACCGATGGCATCGCTGCGCCGTCGTGCCTCTTTTTCAACACAAGTCAAATCTATAACGACATCTGGTATTGCTGGACTGCTCCATCCACCGACTTCGTGAAAATCGATCTATGCGGATCAAGCTTTGATAATAAACTTGCGGTCTATAGCGATTGCTCTCCTTGCCCAAATCCCGCTCTTGTCATCGCATGCAATGACGACACGTGCGGGGCAGGTGCGACGGTCACCTTCAACTCGCAAGCTGGTCATTCATATGGAATTCGCGTTGGAGCGTACGCAGCAACAGGAACTGGAACCGGAAACATGACCATCGGTTCAGGATGGTTGCTCGATGCGACGAACCCTGCAAACAATCATCGTTATGTTGCATTCACAACGACATCTTGGGCAGCAGCCGAAGCAACTGCCGTCTCCGCAGGCGGACATTTGGTGACCATTAGCGATCTTGCCGAAAGCGAATGGATCCATCAGAACTTTGGAAATATCGGCGGCATTGATCGGCGCTGCTGGATTGGCTTGAATGACGAAGCAAGCGAAGGAACATTCGTATGGTCGAGCGGCGAAGCAGTTGCATTCACTAATTGGAATGCCGGCGAGCCGAATAATTCTGGTGGAGTCGAGGATTATGCTGAATTGCTTGGAAGTAATGGCAAATGGAATGATCTGAATCTTGCTGGCTCTTCATATGCGCACATCGGCATCGCTGAACTTGGACCAACCGCACCGCCCTGTCCAGCGGATTTTGATGGCGACAGATTTGTTGGCGGTTCGGATCTCAGCGTGATCCTGAGCAATTGGGGCGGCGGCGGCGCGGGCGACTTGAATGGCGATGGAATTGTCTCTGGGCCGGATTTAACAACAATGCTCAGTGCTTGGGGACCTTGCGCTTAATTCTGCTAGAGGAATAGTCGTTGGGAAAGTGCGACTTCTCGGATCGCGAACTGTGGCAGAACCACAATGGCATTCAAGAGAGCGTGCGCCAAGATCGGCGCCCACAATCGACCAGTGCGTACATAGAGCCAACAGAGGAATGTTCCAGTCGTGAGGACTGAAATCGTCCCTTCTAATTCATATCCGTGGACGGATGCGAAGACCAAGGATGAACAAAGCGCCGCTGGCCAGAAACCCCACTTGCCAACGAGAGCGCCAAACAAGAGACCGCGGAAAATGATTTCTTCGACGACTGGCGCACCAACGACCGCATCAAGCGAGGTCAGAATCGCAGACGAGGGAGAGCCAAACATAAGTTTCTCGTCAAGAGATTCCCACCAGATATTTTCCTGCGAACTTTGGGGCAGTACATACGACAGAAGAGACAAGACGATGCCATCAAGACCGATGATCGCGACAATCATCGCCAAAGTTCCACGGAGGTTCATCTGTGCAAGCCGCGAACCAATTCCAAATGCCTCCAAGAACAAATGGTTCGGCCGTGCGCAAAGCAACCATGCAACGCAAGCCACCATCGGGATTGCAAGAACCATCACAAACGCACCGACTGTTTCAAGGAATGCTTGCGAAATCGGTAAAAAATAAGTCGACCACACCACCACATCAAGGGCGATGAACGCATAGAGAAATACAATGATGCCATACCACGCACCTGCAATCGGCATAGAAAGAGTCGAACCCAATCCAGCGTCTGCATGTCGCCTGCGCTTCCAGAGAATGACTCCAAGCCAACCGAGAGAAAACAACATGGTTGAAAGTGTTGCAACTGATGCGACAATCAATGCCACTCGACTGATAGTCGGAAGCGGTTCGACTTGCGTATCAGGAGCGAAGTACGCGACGGCTTCATCGCGGCGCATATCCAATTCATATCCAACATCAATCGCTCCGATTTCTATTCCTTCATCCCGTAAATTATTCCAATCCTGCAGCGCATACTGGGAACTTTGCGCGAAGTCTGGTGTTGATGCCGAATCGAGCGAAACAAGAAACTCATCATGCATCACTCGCGCTTCAAACTCGTTCATCGTTGACAATGTGCCGACGGGATCATCAAGTGAGTCCCACGGTCCGCCATCAACTGAAAAAGTCACAACTGTATAAATATCCCAAACGAGTAAGAGAGCACAAACAGTCGCAGTCGCAACCGCGACGGGATGCGCAGGATTGAATGCTCTATGAAAGGCGTTCAAACTGATGCCCGAAGTTTTCGAACGCTCTTCATCAACCCATCGTAACGCAATCTATTGATGTGACTGGAAATTGACCAAGGCATGCAGGCTGAATGAAAGATCCGACATGCCAATTCGCCTTTGTCTGGGAAGCTTTCTTGGCGCTTTGGCGACGAGTCTTGGCGACATCAAGAATATTCATTATTTGCTGCTGTAATGCCTTGATTTTTGTGACTTCCGATGCCTCGAGATTCTCCCAGCGCAGGGCTCGAAGAAGTTGGCCGCTTCCACTTGCGGAAGAATCTGCCGCGAATGTTTCCTGACTCGTGGCAACAAATCCATCAACGATCTTGCGAAGGCGTTTCGATTCTTTGGGATTTTTCAAATTAAGTTTCAATCGAACTGTTGGCTGAGTTGCAACAAATGATTCACGACCATCTTTGCCGATAGTCTGAATCAAGCCCGCAACTTGAAGCAGTCGGATGTGATAGTAAAGACCAGTACTTTCTTGCTTGAACAACTCGCTCAAATCAGGAACAGTCAAAGGCCCGTTTGCTCTGATCGATTCGAGAATTTCCATCCTTCGGACCGAGCGAACTCCATTCCAAATCGCTCGATCAGCGAGTGAAGGCGCAGAAGTGCGGGAAGGTGCAGTGCGTTTTTTTTTCGCGCGAGACGATATGTTGGCAATTGAGGACATTTCCTGATATTAGACACGACTCGAATTCCGAGTTCATCATTTGGATAATTTTTTGAGAGATATTCAAACTTTGTGTTTTTTTCCTAGACTTGGCTTTATGTTGCGAACGCGCTTGATAGTTGGAAGTCTCTTGATTGCGGGACTTGCAGGCATTGCTCTCCTCGATTCTTCCACTCCAATAATGTGGATTGGGTTCATGCGCCTTGGACCTGGTGCGATATTTGTTTTCTTGAGTCTTTTTGCATTCGCACCAATTCTTGCTGGTGAATTTTCACGACTGATGCATCCCAAGGAAGATCGCAAGAACGCACTCCTCTATTTCTTGGCTATATTTTTAGGAATTGCAAGCATTGGCGTTCTTGGAGATGCACTGCCGAAACATCTTGTGATGCCAGTGGTCATGACGGGACCATTTTTTCTGGTGATTGCGTGTGCGATCGGCCATGCTCGCACTCGGGTGACGACTGGCTTTGCCAGTTTGGTTGGCGGCGTTCTCTTGGCCTATGCCGCCGTCGGCGTGCCACTTGGATTCTGGATTCTCCTGCGACACGATCGAGATGCGTGGACTTTGGCGGGGGCGATTTTATGCGTAAAGAGCGCGGATATTGGCGCATATTTCACTGGTATGTCTATCGGCCGTCACAAGATGATCCCGTGGCTGAGTCCTGGAAAATCTTGGGAAGGTTTCTTTGGCGGCGTGGTCCTTTCCGCGCTTGTTGGTGCGGGACTGGCTGCACTCAGCTCTTCGGATGCAGCAATCAACGCCTATGTCGATCCCGTTTCGATCGGCTATGGTGCCTTTGTTGCGGTTCTATTGGGAATCGTCGGCACAGGCGGGGACCTTTTCGAAAGCCTGCTGAAACGAGGCGCTGGCGTGAAAGACTCCGGAACCATCTTGCCCGGTATGGGCGGTTTATACGATGTTTTCGACTCATTATTGCTCGCGGGTCCCTTGGCGTGGTGGTTGCTGGCAAACTGATCGCTGGTGAATCCATCGACCCTTTGGTGACGCGGCGAAGGTCTGCTAAACTAAAAAATCCAATGACTCTCATCGCAGATCTCGTCAGCCTTCATCAAGTCGACAGCCAAGTTCGCGCGCTGCGAAGTCGACTCGATTCTGCCGAGCATTATGTTGCCCTTCAGGAAAAACAACGACTGCTCTTGAACGGGCGAATGGAAGAGACCAAGAGCCAGATTCGTCAGCACCAAGCGACCGGCGTGAATCACGAAGCGGAAAGCGGATCGGTCAAGGCGCGAATTGACACTCTGCGAAATCAGTTGAATACCAGCACAAATCCAAAGCAATACGCCGCGGTGTTGAACGAACTCAAGTTGCTCCAGACTCAGCGTGATGAAATCGACGAACTGACCATTGATCAGATTCAGAAGGCTGACGACCTGCAGATAAAGTTGCTTGAACTCGAACGTCTCACAACAGAACGCGTGAATGTTCGTGATGCAGGCAAAGCAGAATTGAACACATGTCGCGCAGAAGTAGGAACTCGTTTGGGAGAACTCGATCGCGAGCGCACTGTTGCGGCCTCGAAAATCCCACAGCGCGACTTGGACATTTTCAATCGAGCGGCTGATCTGTACGACGGCGAAGCGATGGCAGAACTTGTCGCAGTTGATGCGCGACGGCGCGAATACTCCTGCGCTGCGTGCAATATGGAACTTCCTGTGGAAAAATACGCCTCATTGGCCTCCAATCCAAATCTTTCCGTGACCTGCACATCGTGTCACCGCATTCTGTATCTCGCTCAAGTCAGTACCGCAGTTGGTTGATACGGAAATTTGATCGCCCATAAAATTTTTTCGTCCGCGCCTTGATCGAAAATGGGCGGTAATTCCTGTCCAATGATGATTGGCACATAGCCTAATTCCATACCCTTTGGCGGCGTGACGACAAGATTCGCGTCGAAAGATGCAAGCGATGTATTGCTTGCTTCACTAGAGGCACCGCGCGGTAGCGCGAGATACTCGCCATCGACTGGTCATTCGTGATGCATCCGTTCGATGAGTGATTGGAGCGCCTCGCGATCAGCAACGCTCTATGCAAATTGACCAAAAACAGGCTGGTCGATGAATCGATACCACGAATATGTCACAAGTGATCCATCCACAAGTTTCGCAGTGAATGGTCCAGCGCTTGGGTCTGGCCTCGCCCACGATCCTGCGAGAGGTTCTGCACAGTACGGTTCCAGAGCCCGATCTAGAAATCCGAGATGGGCTGCGCAACAAGTTGCCAGACTGCGCAATAGAAACCCGCTCCATATCGAAACTCGATCGGCGACTTTCGCATCGGCTGGCGATACATCCGTGAAGTCCTTGATGACGAAGTTCGATTTCTGGTGCGGGGGTTTTCTGCGCGTCTGCATCCGAATTGAATGCGAATGCGAAACTCGCGAATAAAAATGAAGCGAGAGTTCCCGCGTGAATCAGAATTCGTTACATAGCACGAACAGTATCACGCATGCGCAGTTTCTATCCGCGATTTCATCCATAACCCAATCGGTCCAAGTCATCTTCGGAAAGTCCAAAGTGATGCCCAATCTCGTGAAGAATTGTGATACGGATTTCGCGCTCGACTGCTGACTTGCCGCCCATAGGCTCGCCATCTTCGTCGGTCGTTGCATCCCATCCCCCCGCTGCATCCAGAATTCCTCTGCGAAAAATCTGAATAGTCTCTGGCAATTCGCCAGATGCGCTGACACTTCGCTCGGTGATTGCGCTGCCGCTATGCAGTCCACAAAGGTCCTCATTCAGCGGATCCATATCGAGTGAGCGCATCAAATCGTCGGATGGAAAATCCTCGACAATCAGCGGAGATTCTTCCAGCAGCGCATGGATCGACTTGGGAAGTTCGGCGAGAACAGACTCGACAATTTGATCGAATCTCTCACGCATTCGAGCAGACCACTGCTCGCTCACGATGCGACTTGTCCAACAAGTTGCGAAATCTGAGTCACTCCTTGATCGCAAGCCCACTTGTCAAGACCGCGAACGACTCTGCGCGGCGATTTTGGATCGACGAAAAGCGCGGTGCCCATTCCAACCGCAGTAGCTCCCGCCAAGATCAGTTCAGCACCATCTTCCCACGACATCACTCCACCAAGCCCGATGATCGGCACGCCCGCATCTCGTGCAACGGCGGCGTAGACATCGTGCACGATCCTTACAACAATCGGATGAACCGCTGGACCAGAAAGACCGCCTTTTCCACGAGAGAGTCTGGGCTTTCGAGTGTGCACATCGATTGCCATTGCTGGCATCGTGTTGCACAAAACAAGCGCGTTTGCCCCACATTCGATTGCAGTCGCGGACATCGCAATTGGGTCGGCCATGTCAGGAGCAAGTTTCACGAACAACTTTGCATTCGATAGAGCTCCACGCACTGCGGTGAGAACTTCGCGAAGTGTCGATGGATCCGCGCCGAAATGTCGACCAGTGCTTGTGTTTGGGCAAGAGACATTCACTTCAATCGCGCGAAATTCTTGCGATGCATCCAGTGCGCCCGCAACTGCAACATAGTCATCGATTGTGTGACCAGCCAGAGATGCGATGACCACCGCTTTGCATCCACGAACGCGCGGAACTTCTTCGACAAGAAATCGATCGATCCCTTTATTGGCGAGACCAATCGCATTCAACATCCCCGCGCGGGTTGGGATGATTCGCCACGGCGCATTTCCTTCACGAACTTCACGGGTGATGCTCTTGGTTGTGACGGCACCAATCTCGCTCAGGTCGAACATATCCGCAAGCTCATCGACATAACCACAGGTTCCTGCAGCTGCGATGACTGGATTGCGCAGGTCGATGCCGGCAAGCTTCGTCAGTAATAGTTGGGGAACTCCCACAGACATACTTGTAACACATCTATGATCGTCCAACATGAGCACTCCAGAACGAATCGCCCAGTTTGAGAAGATGACCGCGGCAGACCCAACCAATGAAATGGCGCATTTCAGCTTGGGCAACGCCTATCTCCAAGCAGGAAGGCACGCAGAAGCAGCGCAAAGTCTCGAAAAAGTCATCGAACTCAGCCCAGGAATGAGCAAGGCATATCAGTTATGCGGGCAGGCGATGATCGGCGCGGGCTGGGCCGACAAGTCCGTGGACATTCTCAATCGGGGGTATGTAGCTGCCGCAGAGCGGGGCGATCGAATGGTCGAGCAAGCGATCGGACAATTGTTGGTCTCGATCGGACGCACGCCGCCGACCGTCACACGCGCGGTGAATGCAGCGGCCGAAGCGCTTCGTTCATCTGGCACATTTGTCTGTCGACGCACGGGTCGACCCGGAACAAAGATGACATCCTCACCGATGCGAGGACCAGTTGGAGATTGGATTTTCGAGAACATCTCCGCGGAGACATGGAAAGATTGGATTGGTCAGGGAACAAAGGTCATCAATGAGATGCGCCTGGATTTCTCCCGCGACCGTGATCAGGAAATCTACGATCAGCAGATGAGGGAATATCTGGGCATTGATGAAGCTGTTGTCGCATCTTTTCCAGTGAAGTCGAATTGACTTCAAACCGTTCGCAACCCGCTCGAAATGAATCAAGTGGGAAATTGCAACCCCAAATTTTATTGAATTTTTCAATAAAGTCATTTGCCGAACCAATGCCTTGACGAATGCCCAAGCGAATGAAAAACTGGAGTTTTTCTAGATTCATCCTTTGAGATCACTAGGATCGCGATTCGACGATTGGCGCCACCGCCGTCTGAGAGAGTTTGCACGAAAAACAAAGGGAATCACAAATGAAAAGATTATTTTATGCTTGTTTCAAGGTCAGTTTGATACTGTTGGTTAGTGGCTCGATTACTTCTGGATTTGCTTCCTTCAACGAATATGAAGTTGCGGACTCTGCGGAGAAATTGCAGGAACTAGAGGAACGCGTTCGCGCACTCGAGGAGATTGTCCAGAGCATTCAGACCGCAAATGAAGCGGCGACGAGAAACGATGCGATCGAATCGCAACCGCGACGAGAAGTTTCCGATTCGGACATCATCATTCAAGTGACCTCATTTACAAAGGCACCTATTGATCCAGCGATGACTGCGGTTGTTGCAGAAGTCGAGGCTCGATTGAAGGCAGATGAATCACTGTTGGCAATTGCGAAATCCGCGGAACAAAAACTGCTTGAACAAGCGGAGCGTTACGGCGAGAGATCACAGCAGAGTGGATCAACAAACAGCAGTTCGAGCGGTAAATCGACCAGCAACCGTACGCAAACCGTGCGAACATTGACTGCAGACGAATATAAGCGTGCGATGGATCAAAATAAAGCGCAGAGAAAAAAGATCACAAGTGAAATCATTGAACTCTCGAACAAAGTCGAAAATGGCCGCAGACTTGCGGCGGCGAAGCGACGAAACGCCATTCCGCAAGGGCAAAGAATTGTGGGCATTTCCAGCGCAGGCGCACGAATAATCGTCACAACAAAATCCAACTGTTCAAAGGTTCTTGAGGCAGGAGTTGAAGTGAAACTGATCAATCCTAGAAGCGTGGCGTGCGACGAAAACTCCACCCAATACGAGGCCGACCGCGTGGAAAGAACAAAGTGAAAACGCGCGATTCAAACGCGTCGCAGCCAGACCCACCATTCCAAGCAGAGCACGGCAACCGCAAGCAATAAAAGCCATGGCCAGAAGGCAGTTTCCACCGAAGCGCCGCCTTGAATTCCAGCGACTCGCTCCGTGGCGAATTTGACTTCCGCCGCAGCGTCCGCCCGACCTTCAACGCGCGAATTCATATTGACCGCGAACGCCCGCGAAGATGGCTCATTTTTCACTTTGGGAGCTTTCCAACTCATTGTGTAAATCCCGCTCGCTCTCAGCGGACCATACGAGATATTTGAAGGATCATTTTCAACGATTGGAATCTCCTTCCCACTTGGATAGAGCATCGATACTTCCTTCGCGTTCACAGGCAACCGAGCGTTTGCAACATCGCCCGGAGCAAGAGGCTCGTCTGCGACAGAGTTTCCCCCTGCTGCCAACCATGCGATCGAATTGGCGAAGAAATTGACGAATCCCCGTTGAAATGGCCAATCACTTTCCATTGGATCGAAGGTGACATAGATCAATGTCAACGCGCCTCGATTCAAAGTCAGAATCATCGGACCTTCCGCGGATTCGACAATGACATCAGCTTCACCTCCTGCGGCAACCGCGGTCATTGACGAGACAAAAATGTCGTTGAGATTCACATACTGCAACAGCGGATGTTCATCACGAATGCTTTGCGCTGTTGCATTGTTCTTTGTGCCATATGGTGAAATCCCCGCGCTGATTGGCGGAGAATGAAAAATAAGATAACGACCTCGCGAAAGATCATCTGGCATCTCATCATCCAGAACAACCACATCGAAAGTATCTGGTGTCAATACATCTTTTTTCAACTTGTCGTTCCATTCGCTCATTGAAAAAATTTCAAGGGATTCCAAAGACATCCCTTCAAGAATTGTTTTCATCACGAACGCTCCTCGCCCAACAAGCGCCACATGCAACGCTTTTGGGGGCGCAGCAACAACCACCGCGCGATCATCCGCGATCAGCGAGTCATGCTTTGCAAGGCGCACTTCAACTATGCCGCCTTTGGGCAGAGGGAGCGATGGAAAAACAACCTGCGTATCCCCTGGAATACGAACTCCAAGCGTCTTGTCCTCTTGGGAGACTGGAACTTCGACTGGATTGGGAGTGACAGCACGCAATCGACCGTCGACATGAACTTCGATATCTCCTACAAAGGGTTCGCTGGCCCAATTGATAACACGAGCGTAGATCTGGACTTCATCTGGACGATTTGGATTTCGCGAAACTGCGACACCGCCAATTCCTGCATTCGCAGTTGCGGTCTTACCAATGCTGTGAAAGACAACTTGTTCTCCACCGCGCAAAACAGATTGCGAGAGATCCGTGATTCGGCCATCAGAAAAAAGTTCGTATGCCGGCGCATCTGCTGCGACCGTGCTTTGCTTATCAGGATTGGTTACCGTAGAAAATGCTCGTGCAAGTTCGAAGGAATCACTCAGAGCCGTGGTCTCATCGGTTGGTTCGATCGCTCTGATTGCGGCGATCACTTGCGCCGCATTGTCTGTAAAAGGACAGAGGATCTGGGCATCCTTTGCAAATGCGATCACCATGACGCTGGGTGCGGAGCCAGAAAAAATCCCCCCGCTATTCACTGCTCGCACACGATTCTCGGCAAGTTTCTTCGCCTCATCAAGGCGAGATCGATCTCCTGGCCCGTCGTTGACATTCATCGAGCCAGATCGATCAATCAAGAAAACGATTCGCTTTGCCTGAGAATCTCCCATTTCAATTTGTGGCTGAGCAATTGCCAACGCAAGCAGAGACAAGGCCAACAACTGCAACAGAAGAAGAAGTGAAAATCGAAGCCGCTGAAATGGAGCGTTCGCACGAAGATCCTGCGTCGCACGCTTCCAAAGCATTGTGCTGGATATAACTCTGCGCGTTCTGCGAAGACGCAAAAAATAGAGCGCGACAAGCGGCGGAATTGTTGATAGTGCAACGATTGAGGCTGCAAAGGGCGCAAGCCATGTCATGGCAAGGAAAATCATGCCAGCAACCCTCTTCTGCGCAGATAATCGAGAAGCAGTATGTCCAAGTCCAACGATGTTTCAACAACTTGATGCGTGATGCTTCGGCGAACTGAAAAGTCGCGCAAGCCAGCAACATAGGTCTCAAGAGATTTTCTGTATTGCGTCAAGACCGCTGTTGATGCAGTCACTTCGGTTTCCTTGTTTGTCTCGCTATCGATCAATCGCAGATCACCTGCAAGGCCATGGCGCGCGGGATCCATTTCCTCCGGCGCAAGCAACTGAAGAGCGAAAACATCGAACCCCCGTCCTGCGACATAGTTCAAGCCTTTCTCATATCCATCTGGAAAGAGAAAGTCGCTCAGGACAATCAACACTCCCCGCCCCTGCCCACCAAGCGCAATAGTGCGCATTCCATCGGTGAATCCACCAATTCCCTCGGCGGTTCGATCAAGAAGCCATCGACCCATTTCTCTTGTTCGCCGCCGTCCTCGCATGCTTGTCAATCGTTCGATGCGCTCTGCGCCAAATCCAAAGAGGCTGACACGATTATTGTTCACCAGGCCGATGTATCCAAGAGCCATCGCCAGCCTGCGCGCATAGTCAAATTTATTTGGATTGCCGCCATTCATTGACATGCTCAGATCCAAAGCGATAACCATCGAAAGATCTTCTTCTTCAAGAAACAGTTTCAGAAAGAGACGATCAAGTCGGGCATAGATATTCCAATCAACAAATCGCAAATCATCGCCATGGGAATAATTGCGAAAGTCTGCGAACTCGACCGATTGACCGCGACGACGACTGCGACGCTCGCCCTGAATCTTTCCCGCAAAGATTTTGCGACTGATGACATCCAATCGATCCAACCGAGCCATCAAACGGGAATCAAGCAGATCATCGACCTTCAAGATGGGATTCATTCCTGAGCCTCCGCGGGGATGATGCGCACGATCTCCGCGATGATTCCATCACATGTCATGCCTGCGGCTTCTGCTTCAAAAGTTCGCGTGATACGATGACGCAGCGCGGCACAAGCCAATGCGGCGATGTCTTGCGTGCTGACCGCACAGCGACCAGCGAGCAAGGCTCTCACCTTTGCAGCCATGATCAACGACTGCGCGCCACGCGGACTCGATCCAACCAAGATCATTCTTTCGAGATCCGAAACTCCCCACACACCACCTGGATGCGTTGCGAGAACCAATCGCACGGCATAATCCTGCACATGCGGCGCAACCAAGACAACGCGCACAAGTCGCTGTGCATAGGCGATTTCGGCGGCAGTCAGAACTGTCTTCGTTTGTGCTTCAGCGGCGACATTTCCCGTGGTTCGTTCTATGATTTTTACTAGATCATCTCGTTGGGCATAGTTGATGATCACCTTCAACAGGAAACGGTCAAGCTGCGCTTCAGGCAGCGGATATGTCCCCTCTTGCTCGATGGGATTCTGAGTTGCAAGAACAAGGAAAGGTCGCTCTAGTTTTCGCGTTTCGCCACCGACAGTGACGCAGCGCTCTTGCATCGCTTCGAGCAACGCAGATTGACTCTTGGGAGAAGCTCGATTGATTTCATCCGCAAGCAATATTTGCGCAAAGATCGGCCCTTGCCGAAATTGGAATTCCCGATGACCCGTCGATTGGTCTTCGACAACGATCTGCGTTCCAAGAATGTCCGCAGGCATCAGATCGGGCGTGAATTGAATACGCGAAAACTTCAGCCCAAGCGCTTGGCCAAGTGTGCGGACGAGCAATGTCTTGCCAAGTCCAGGCACACCTTCGAGCAATACGTGTCCATCGGCAAAAAGTGCGATCAGAACTTGATCAACGACTTCACTCTGACCAACCAGCACGCGACCAATCTCTTGTCGAAGTCGATCTGCGACGACTCGAAAATTTGCGCAGGCATCGCGCACTGCTGCGACAGAATCCAAATCACTTGGCAACGTGTTGGAAGAAATGCTCATATTCGCTTTTCTTCGTCACCTTGTTCTCGTTGTCCATCCTGAGCGCGCTTCTTCGCGCGGCGCAACCGCTCCATCGGCGATTCTGGATCCGCATCCGCATCCGCATCCGCACCAGCTTTCGCGGAGGGTTCATTTGATGATCCGCGCGCAATATCTGGTCGGTCAATAGGCCGTGAAATTCCAGTTGTTTTCGTCGACGCGGAGCCAGTTCCAGCATCCACAGTATCACCGCCCGTCCGTTGCCGAGCCTTCTTCCATGCCGCGACCATTTCGCCACTTGTTCCGCGTGCGCCTCCCAACGCTTGCTGCGCGATATCGCGAGCAGACTTCGAGTCAAACACCAATCGTCGCACCGCGACATCGATGATCAACAATGCAGCCGCGATGATCGCCAAGATGTCCCAGATTTTACGAACACTTTCAGGTTGAGAGAGACCTTTGCGTTCGAAAAGATCCGTAACGGCAAGATCTCTCGTAGTCAGGACCCGTCCGCCTGTTGCTTCCGCAACTTCGCGCATCAACGCAGAGTTGTCTCTGCTCGTTCTGAATTCGCGCGGATATGCCATCGATACCGCGCCTTGTATTGAACCACCTGAGCGACTTCCATTTGCATCGAGTAATCCAATATCAACGAGATACGAACCAGTTTCAGAAGCTGAGAATTTTCCGCGGTATCGACCTGGCGCAACTTGCTCAAGAGCAAGTGGCGCGAGTGATCCGTCTGGGCGCACAACCTTTGCATCGGTTCTCATAAAATTCATAAGACCAGTTTTGTCATCAAGGGCTTCCAATTCGACCGTTGCATCTTCGCCATCAAGCGTGGTCTTCAGCGTGACATTCGACGGCGTGGCGGGACGCATCAGCCACCGAATCGTTCGCTCCCACATTCCCTGAAATCCACCCCACGCTGGCCAAGCAGCGCCCCATCGACCGCTCAAATCACTAGTAAATACAGCAGATTTCCCAAGTCCATAATTCCAATATGCAAAGATGGGGTCGTTCCCCTCGGATGTTTTGTTCATAATCGGAATCTGTGCCAGCCCTTCGCGAGGAACTGTCAATACATATCCAGTGATCATCGGCACGGCAGTAAGCCCTTCGAGGGGTCCACCGAGTGAAGGGCTGACAACAGGTTGAAAGTCTCCTTCGACGATCAAGTTTCGCGAAACAATCGACGCCTCCTTGATAAATATCTTCGGAAGCAATTTCGGATTCGTCACATTATAAAAATTCCCACCAGTGTATTCGGCGGTATTTTTCATACTTGTGAAATGCTCGGCAGTTCCATGACCTCCAAGCATAATCGTGGTGATTGTGATCTTCGCCGCCTTGTATCCATCGAGCAATGCCTTCGATGGCGGAGCTGGATCACCATCAGAGATCACGATCGCATGCTTCTGACCCGCCTTTACACTGACGAGTCCCTGCAGACCAACTGTCATAGATGCTTGAAAGTCTGGCATATCTCCGATCGGCATTGAACGCGCCGCTGCCATAGCTGCCGTCTTATCTCCCGCAAGTTGCATTGGGAAAAACCAACCTGCGCCATTCACGCCGCCAATTCCTCCAAATCCAAAGACAACAATTCCAACATAATCAAGTCGTGAGAGCGTTTCGATCGAGCTGATAACGACTTGCTCGCTCCAATAATTTGCTTGTGGCATTTCGCAGGAATGCATGATGAGCGCGAGAGCGCCCCTTGGCAATTCGCGCGTTGCTGGAGGATCGAGCTTTACGGGCAAAGTCTTCGATGTTTCGCTATCAATCCATCCACCTGCACCGAAAGACCTGTCTCCGCCAATCATCATCAGTCCACCACCAAGATCGTGCACATATGCGTGAAGCATTCGATCCGTTTCATTATCGATCTCCGCCCGCGACATATTGACCAACACGATTGCGTCATATCCAGCGAGAAAGGCGATGCCTGCAGCAAGTTGATCTGGGTTGGCAACATCCACTGCAAGACCGCCACTCTTGAGAGCGCTGACAAGTCCTTGACCTTCACGCCCATCTTGATCAACAACAAGGATCCGACCTTCTCCAGAGACAAATACAGAAGCAGCGCCCTTCTTGTTTTCGACAATACCGTCCGCGCTCGCAGCATCGGGTTCGAAGACAGCTTCGTATCGTTGCGCACCGCTGGAATCCAAACTCATTGGAACTTCGAATGTATTGGGTCCTGGTTTGAGTTCGACAGCAAGTCCATCACCTTCACTCTCCAAATCTAGATCAACAGGCTTCCCATTTTCTTTTACATAAATCTTTCCCGTCGCACCACCTTGACTGCGAATAAATAATTTCAAGTCGGCTGTTTGCCCAATCCTCGCACGAGTAGGCGCGCGGATTCCTTCGAAAATTGTAATTCCAGTCTTGTTGTATTCAATCGGAAAAACGTCAATTGGAATTCGATTTGCTTTCGCCAGCGCCGCCACTTCGCGCAGACTTCCAGAAGTTTCATTGCCATCGGAAACCAAAAGCATTCGATTCATCGTGTCCGCAGGCATGAGCGCAAGTCCACGACGAACTCCTAGCGCGAGATTCGAGCCATCGATTTCACCGCCATGACTACTGAAGGAAATCTCTCCGCCGACGGATGGGATCTGCGCAACGATCGCGTCGCGGCCAACGGTCACAACTCCAATACGGTCCTCCGGATTTGGCGGATTCTTCGTCGCTTTCTGCAATTCTTTTTCAGCACCAGTAAGCAAGTCGCTTGGAATCGATCGGCTTACATCAGCGACAACAAGAACTGTCACACCCTCGCCCTTTCGAACGATCGAAGGTTGCGAAAGACTGAGAGCGAGCAATGTCAACAGAATGCTGCGCGCCATTGCACTGACCCAAGTTCGCATCGATCCAACGGCGTGACGACGCTTCCAACTCATCCACCAAATTGCTGGCAGTATCAGCAGTATGAAGAGTGCGATTGGGCGTTCAAATCCGATTGGAATCATGGTTCTAGCCTTAATATATATGCCAGTTTTTTTAGCGGCAGCGATTGGACTCGACCATTTCCTGTATCCATCAAATAGATACGACCATCGACACACTCCACAGACCACGGTGCATTCAATCTTCCCGTCGCATGACCGCCGCCTCCCCACATTCCCAGCGATGCGCCAGTGAGGGAATCGAGTTGCTGCAATCGGCAATTTCCGAATTCAGCGACGAGAAGTGTTCCGTCATCCAAGACGCAAACACCATATGGATAGGCCAATTGACCTGCCTCGCGACCCGACGCACACAAAATGCGTTTCAATTCGCCCTCTTGGGAAAAAACTTGAATGCGGTGATTGCAAGAATCAGCAACGAAGATTTCGGACCCATCCTTGGAAAAAGCAATCGACTGTGGTCGCGAGAACATTCCGGGTTGATCGCCTCGCTTTCCAAACTCTCTGATGAATTTCCCATCCGCGTCGAAAACCTGAACGCGGTCGTTGCCTCCGTATTCGCTGACAAAAATTTTACCGTCAAGGGAGAAGGCCACATCCGATGGAAAAATAAATTGCCCAGGCCCATATCCGTACGAACCAAATGATCCAACAATACCGCCGTCGCGATTGAAGATCAGCACTTGATGCTCGTGCGTATCGGCGACATAGATCAAACCATTCTTGGCAATTGATATTCCAGCAGGTTTTCCGTTATTGAACTTCGGCAGATACCACAACAATTCATATGTGCCATCCTTTGCAAATCGTTGGACGCGGCCGCTCTTGTCGATGACGAAGATGGAACCAGGGTTCGCACTCGTCGATGGTTCGATGGCGACTGCGCGAGGAATCTGAAAGCGACCATCCGTCCGGCCAAATCTTCCAATGATCACATCCGTCGGCAATCGCGGCGTTGCAGAATCAACACCATCATCACTCTCTGCTTCTACTTGGCTTGATCCGCATCCGACAAAGACCAAACCGACAAATCCGATCATCAACACTTTCGCCAAACCGTTTCGAGATATTCCACCAAGCAACGCAAGCGTGACACACGCGCATCCCAAAGCGAGCAGTGCCATCCATGGAAGTGCTGCGCTGACCGCGGATGGATCCTGATAGTGAATTGCATTCAAAAGTGTGGTTGCAATCCAGTCCATTCCCGGCGGTTCCAATCGTGCCGCAACGGCGGTTTCTGTCGCAGCAAGTGCGACCATCACCAGAAAACCCCCTGTAAATGAGGCGAGAAAGATCGGTCGTCCTATGCGCAGAAAATCTGTCAGTGTTCTGCCGTGCACCATCCAAGATTCACGCTCGCCCCGCGCGAATCCTGCGCCGCACCACACACCAATGACAAGCGCAACGGCGCTGAATCTCCCCGCTTCTGCGCATGAGACAACAGTTGCAGAGTCGTACACAGTTCGCATCAGCGCCGTCGATCTCCACAGCGATGCTGTTGCCAATGCCAAGAGAGTTGCTGGCATCGAAAGTGCGAGAAGCGCGATGCTGAACACGCGGCAGAGAATCGAGCGTGCATCGCACATCATGAAACTTGCGCCTGCCAGAGCGATGAATCCGCCAGCGATACCGCTGAAGCAAGCCATCATCAACGCATTGGCCGCACCGCGGGCGTGCAGCGTGGTGAAAGTTGCGCTTGCTCCAACAGTATTCACCTTCGAGGCGAGCAAAGCGATTGGTAAAGCGGTGCCAATCATCAAGAATAGAATTGCTAAAGTTGGGCCAATGAATCGAAACGAGGATCGAAGATCCGCGCCAAGATCCACCAAGTCTCCATCGCCCACTGCCCGCGCGTTGGCGATGCCGCGAATGAGAATGAAAGCCGCGAGGGAACTGAGAAGCACTGCAATCAAAAGAGCTGGAATCGCAGCGATGAGCACTTGTCGTGGCGTGGCTCCTGCGGCGTCGAATGCGCGCAATTCAGAGGTAAATGTAGAGACCTGCGCCGCATCAAATGCTGTTGTTTCGCCAAAGGTGATCAACGAGATCAACAGCGACGAAAGCACCAATGCTCCTCGGTCCGCACGCCAACATGCTGCCAATCGATCGCGCCACGAACCACCATCAAGGGTCAGCATCACTGCGGTCATTCGCTCCGACGCCGATGCACGCACTCCGACAAGACACGCAGCGATTGGCCAATTCCAAGCGAGCAACGCAAACGCAAGCGTCGTGGCTCGAAGTGGAGAAATCAAATCGTGCGTGATTGCATAATCGGCGATTGGATGACCAGGCCGAAGAATGCACCACCAACAATAGAAAATTGAATAGGCGGGGATCAACGCAGCAGCAAAGCAAACTGAACGAAGCCACCATCCGCTGTTGCGAAGTGCGCGGCCTGGAATCCATCCAATCGTCGCAGCGACAACGCCAATACCAATCGACCAAGCGATGGAACGAACAAGCAGAGATGCAGGATTTGCGATTGTGTCTTCAACTCCACCCGAAGGCGCTGATACACAGCGGAAAATGAGCGTGATCAGTGGGACCAATACGAAAAAAATGACCGCTGCAATTCCAGGTGCCGCTACAACAAGTGCGGCTCGTGGAATCTCCGCCCTCTTCAATTCGTCCCCTCTTTTATGCAAGCTTTGCGCAATATGCCGACGGTTTCATCAATCGAAGAGATGGCAACTTGCTGATCAAACTGAAACGGATCTTCCGCCACATTGATGCGGATGCTTTGCACATTTGCTGGCATAAGCGCAAGTCCATCTGGTGGCATAGCAGGCGGCGACGGAGAATTTGCCAAGTTTGGAGCAGAGTTTACCCGCACGCTTGTAGGTGGATTCATTTGTATTACGAAATTGCCTGAGCGCGACGCATGCAACCACTCAGTCACTTTCGGTTGCAAAAGAAAATTCATCAACGCATTCGCCTCGGCTGGATGTGGAGCGCCATCCACGAGAGAGATCGTGTTGGGTATGAGCATTGGTCCACCGCCAGATTCGCCATTTGGAAATTGACGAAGTGGAATCATCGCCAGCACAGCGCCATTGGCTACAGCCGCATAGACATCATCTGAATCAGTGAGCCCGAAATCGACTTCCTTATGGATGACCGCATCAACCACTGCTGCATTGCCGCCGACCAATAGAAGTGGCTTGTTCAATGCAAAGCCATCAACCCATTTCTGAAACGAACCAACTTCGCGCCACTCCATCTGGGAGGCGAATGCACCAATATGACAACGTGTCGTTCCAAATCTTGGATCAGCCATCGCCACGCTCTTGCCGAACGCGGGTGTTGCCAAGTCCAACATTGACTGCGGCAATTGTTGCGCCGTTGTGCGACTCGGGTCATACACCAACACACGCATGCGCGGCGCGAAACCATGCCACCATCCAGATTCGCCACGCAAAGAGTCTGGAAGTTCGCCACTGCGCATACAACGCCATGGCGCGATCACGCCTTCGCGACCGAGTTGCGACGAAGCAAAACATTCGCCCGACCAGAAAACATCTGCGCGTGGCGCGTCGTGTTCTGTGCGCAACATTGCGGCAAGTGCAGTCGTCTTGGCATTTTCACTGTCGTATCGAGCGCGAACAGCAATGCCACTTTCTTGCGTAAAAGCTGCAAGAATTGGTCTCGCAATTGCTTCGTCGGTACTGACATAGACAACCACCTCCCGCGCAGCAGGTGGTGATACCGGTTTCGAAGATTCTTCCGATGGCGAGCCGCGATCGCAACAAATCACGGAAAAGAGAAAGAGCGTTGCACAGGCACAATGGATGATTCGCCTCATGGTCGAGTTCAATTGTCTTGCTTCATTTTTTAGCCGGAGGAGTGGCAGGCGAAGCGGGTGCTTGAGGCTCCATAGGTTCGGTTGGTTCAGCAGGCGCGGCTGGAACAGCCTGCCCACTCTTCGCATCAATCTTCTTTTTCAGATCACCAAAGTAATGCTTATGCAAATCGCGCAGATTCGCTGGAACAGGATCTTCCTCAGTGCCCTCTTCATATCCGCGACCGATTTCTCCAGACAACTGTTGCAGAGTGGCGCGGCTCTCGCCAACAACTGGTGGGGCTTCGACCAATTGACGAGCAATCACTTCTCCGCCAGTCGACTTCACTTTTTCTTTTCTTGTGCGCGTTGCAGTTTCGGTTTTTTCTTTCGTGCGCTCGCCAAACATACCTCTTCCACCCTCAGCGTTCATTGATGATTTTCCTGGCTTATCGCAAGAGCCTGATCCACCTTGACATTGACTGCGCGCAGATTCGGCATCTTTCATCAATTCATTGAGCGTTTCCATTTCGCTGAGAACATCGGCAGCATCCTTGTCGCACTGACCTGTTCCTTGAGATGGGTCGCCATCCTTGGATGTTTTACCGCCACTCTTGGACGCTTTGCCATCAGAACTTTCAGACTCCTTATTGCCAGACTTCCCTCCGTTCTTGCACTGCGAAGACATTGATTCGCACGCCTTGGCAAGTTTTTCCAGCTGCTCCCCTGCCTTTGACTGCGACTGTATCGCCTCCTTCAACGCTTTTTTTTGTGCATCATTGAGATTCTTCGCTGCATCAATTGCCGCCTTCGCAGCCTGCGGACTCTTTGCAAGGGCGCCATCAAGTCCTGCATTTTCGAGCGCTTTTTTAAGCGTTTCGTTCGCTTGTATAGCGTCTTTCAATTGCGAACTCATTTCGCTCAGTTTCGAGGCGAGTTCCTCACGGGTCTTCTCATCCATCTTGCCTTCTTTGACCTGATCCTGAAGTTTGGCAAGAGCGGACTTCGCTGCCGCACCATCACCGCGCTTGAGAGCTTCGCCAAGTTCCTTCAGCGGTCCAGACTTTGATGGCTCGATGCGACTAAGCGCATCTTTCATCGCTTCGAGTTGTTGCGCCTTCTCGCCGCTCAAAAGATCATCAAGTTTTTTAGAGAGATCGTTCACCTGACGAGTCGTCTCGCGCCGAACAGATTCGGGTGTTTGCAGTTTTTCGTCCAAAGCATCGCCTGCAAGTTTCTTATCTTGTCCATTTTCAGCAAGCGCCTTACTCAATTCTGAATTCGTTTCAATCTTGGCTTGCAGTGTTTCGATCTGAATCTTCGCTGCATCGCGAGCTTCCTGCAACTCGATTTCATTCATGCCATCATCCGCCTGCGCATTTCCAAGAGAAAGCCCAGGCACAAACCACCAGACTGCGCATGCCATCACAATGAAGGAAGGACCTGCCCACCAGTTTCGGGGCGTATCAATTGGAATCGTTCGACCAAGCGCTTCAATCAATCTCTTGTCGCCGGCAATCTTGAGGCCATCTTCAATCGCAGCTTTTGCGAAAGGATCAGTTCGATCTGCGACTGCGACTGCAGTGGAAAGACGATCATGCAGTTTCAATTTCACGTCAATCAATGAAGCAACTGCGACATCACCGTCGGCCTGAGGTCGCGAAAGAAATGCCCAGACTCCAAGAGTTGCCAGAATGATTGCGCCGAGGGTGACAAACCACATTCCACGCTCTCCAGCTGGCGACCACCAACCTGCGACGAGCTTTGCCCCGACTGAAACCACGACGAGAAAGATCCCAGCCCAGAGAGTAATTCGAACCATCGAACATAAAAGCTGGCCAAGAGCGATGCGTCTTCTAACGCGTGCGACAATTTTCAGAATGGGTTCGATGTTTGCCATAGTTGGTCTGCGAGGCTAACTTTGTTTATGCTAGTCATAATGTCCATTCCATTCATTCTTTCGTTGCGACTTCTTTGCGCCAGTGGCGTGATTTTCTTGGCGGCCAACTCATTTGCGCAGGAGCCGTCCAAGGATGGTGGTGACCCACCTGCTCAATCAAAAGATTCTGATTCGAATGCGCCACAAGATCAGGAATTGGCTGACACTATCGCCAATCTCAAGAAACAAGCCAAGGCAATGCAAGAGAGAGTCAAGTCACTGCAAGCAACAAATGCGAAGCAGCAAGATGATGCAGCCAAGGCAAAGAAATCAAGAGATATTGCGGAGTCCAAGCCGAAGTCGCCCGCGCCTGCGACAGAACCCGCGCCTGCGACAGAACCCGCGCCAAGTGATGAACCCGCGCCTGCGACAGAACCCGCGCCTGCGACAGAACCCGCGCCTGCGACAGATGAGAACCCCAGTATGACCGCGCAGGAACAAATGCTTGCGGAAATC
>SXSS01000030.1 GCA_005792145.1 Planctomycetia bacterium
CCGCCGTCTATGAATTCAATGAGAGTGATTTTATTTCCAGCTGCATCCATTTCATCAATTGAACGTTTTCGTTCTTTGACTGCGCGGATCGCAAGCTGCTCGCCTACGGAAGTTGCTGGCAGTCGATCGTCGTGCTCGCTGGCATATTCCAAGATGGCTTTCTGAACGAGGGGAATCTGAAGATCAAGAATTGTGGGCAGATCGTATGACCCTGGGATTGCACTTGGAGTCGAGCATCCACTCATCGCGGCGACAGTGAGAGCCAAAGCGATACCCGCCTTGGTCATACTCTGCGCGCGTTTGAGACGAAGAACAAAGTGAGAATTCTGCATAGGTCTAATGTAACCAATCGGCAAGATGTGCAGGGCTAGACAGAGGCGCCAGTTGAGGCTTTCGCGGAGTGGTTGATCAGCGTTTGCAGATCAGGCAGAGAGTCGACATCGATGCGCAATATTTCTCCTTTGCGTGGAGGGCCGAGCGCGGGGAAATTCGTCAGGATTGCTGCGGATCGGATTCGTACCAACGGGATGTAAACGATCGCGGCAAAATCCGTAAACTCGATCATCATTCCTTCGATGGTCAAGCCCGCAAGGACTCCGACAACGAATTGATCACTTTGGTGTTCGCCACCGTGCGCGCACACTTGGATCCTCGTATGAAGCGCGCGGTGCAATAGGTGATGAATCGATTCGGGTGGTCGTGTTGGAGATTTATGTTCTTGTCGCGGCATTTCGCGCGGCATCTCCTTCGCCTCAGGCTCGACTGGATTTTGCGCAACATTCAGAAGTCCAGGAACGTTACTCGCAGAAATCCAATCATCTCGGCCTGCTTGTTGGATAAAAGTTTCTGCAGTGACGATCTGTGATCGCGCAGCCTCCCTCAAAGCGTCTGCAAGTAGCCAACCAGAGACTTCATCCCCATTCTTAAATCTGTATTTCACACCCACGAGAACCTCCTTCCGCGCTGAGCGCGAATGGTGAAGCGCGGATCTAGGGCAACCCGCCGTTACCCACTGTCAATATGTTACCGCCGAAATGCATTTTCCAAGCGGAAAAATTCGTGCCTGTGATGCGGAAATTTCCGCTGTTTTCATTTACATTTAATGGCATCAGTGCGCTCGAGCGCGCATCGATGTGTCCCGGTAGCTCAGTTGGATAGAGCAGCAGATTTCTAATCTGCAGGTCGGTGGTTCGAGCCCACCCCGGGACGTTGTCGCTCTTTGGATGCGGTCAAGTTCCGCTTGGCTTTGACACATTCACCGTCAAAACCCGCTTGTCTGCTGGCGGCACGCCTTTTTCCCATGAGCGCGCAAGAGTGAAGGTCAGCACAGAAGACCCTGCTTGCGAAACATCGAATTCGAATATGCACAGAACGGAACCGCCAGGTTTTTGCGCATTGACCGGAACGATCATTCCCGTTCCATTTTTCCAGTCGAACTGTGGCATCAAAATTGGCGCAGGGCTGGAGTTCGATGCATCGCTTGCGACTTTCCACTCGAAGCCTGTGCCTGAACTCATCTGGAGTTCAACTCGCAACAGGTCGCCGACATTCGCATTTGTCGTCGTCGTCGTCGAACCGAGTTGCACAGTATCGACTCCATTTGACGAAGTCATATTTGATTCGCCTCCGGTGACGGTATCGCGCAGTTGGCAGATCAGTCTGCGCTGCGGAGCGATTGGCGTCCTTCCGGTCATTGTTGTGGCTGGAGGATTCGCTGCATTGTCGTTATTGCAACTGGTGGTGAGCATGATCAGTATGGCAGTCATAGACAATTGAATTATGCGCATGAATCAATAATACCTTCGCATTATCAATGTGTAGATGAATGCTTTATTTTCGATGTGTGATCGAAACAGCAGAAGTTTGGCGATCGCGTTATTCGCTGCGATTTCTTGAAGCCGCTGGCCACGAAGTTCAATCACACGCTGTTTCTGACTGGCATCTGACTGCGATGCCGCCTTCGCAACTTGACGAGAAATGCGTGAGAGTCGCGCGATGATTGAAAGAGAAATGCATCATCCAGTGAAAGTGATCGCGTATCCATTTGGAATCTACGACGAGCGCGTAATGCACGCCGCATCTGCTGCGGGCTATGAATTTGGTTTGCGAGCGGACGCAGATCTCGTGGTGGGCAAGCCACTGCAATATCGGATGCCCCGCATTCGGGTTGGATATGACGATGGCATAGAAGTCTTTGCAGAGGCGATGGTGCTTTCGCAATCGCAAATTAACGCGCGGAAGCCCAAGCAATAATCAGCACGCTCGGTTGTTCGCATTCGATCGTTGTCTTTCCACTTGCTATCAACGTAAACCCCGCTTCAATCGTGGTTATTTGTCCTTCGCAGTGAATCGTCGCACCAGCCGTGCCCACAACCGCATGAATAACAACGATTGCGCCTTCGACAACCGTGGACCTAGAGTCTCTGTGCACTCGCATTCCCCCTTGCCAGAGGTCACGGCGTAAGAACCAATTCACATCTCGCACACTCTCGCCGATGGGATCTCCTGTCACTATTTCTTCGCCAGCGAATGCGAGTGCTTCGCCAGAATGTGGAAGTGTCGTCCAAACACTGCTGCGTTCGATGCGCATCCCATCGCCGTGCAGACACGCGATCCATCGATTGATGCCAGTGAATGTGGAAAATATGGCACGCGTTGGTACGTCAGCGATTGAAAGGCGCCAAGTCCATGAATCGTTTCGAGCGTGATGGGAATGTGCGTCCGTCGCGATTTCTAGAGTGCTACCAAGTCCGTTTGCCCACGGCATCGGGCGCGAGGATTCGGGAGTAAGAATCTGCATCAGTTGAGAAAGAGTATGAGGAGTCTCTTTGAAGTGCATTGGTTGTTGTGCGCCGCGGACACAGCCGCGGACACAGCCGCGGACACAGCCGCGGACACAGCCGCGGAAATGCATAAGTGTTCAG
>SXSS01000031.1 GCA_005792145.1 Planctomycetia bacterium
GTTGCGGAACCCGTCGATGTTGTAATCACCAGGGCATGCTGGTGGAGCGACTCCAGTTGGAGTCCCATAGATGTCAAACGCGGTGTTGTACAGATCATTTGGATCTGCGCCAGTTTGCACGACATAGGCACCATTCAGTGCCGTGTACTTCACAAATCCAGGTGTTGGGACTGTCGCCGAGCGCCATGCGAATGGAGCGCCGGCTGTATCGAGAAGATTGATTCCATCATATGCACAGATGAACCATGCAAAGTTGGACACCGTCGTTGCACATGCCGGATTCGAGGCGTACGCAGTCAAGTAGTAGTCTCCTGAAGGCAAGTTAAATGCCGCAACAATGTCATGCGACGCAGTTGCCGCATTATCTGCCGCAGTGTCATATGGCGTTGGGAACGGAACTGATCCAGCGATCCTTTGATCCGCTGCGACTGGGGCAGGATTGCCTGCTGCTCTGTTCCACACGACATAATTCATCGTGGTATTGGTAACGCCAGCTGGAGCAAATCCTTTGACTGTCATACGGGAAACGTCATAACTTGCTGCAGTTGTAGGCACCGAGAATGGCTGGGCCAACCAACGTTGCTGACTTGTTGCTGCAATGCATCCTGAACTCAAACCAAGGTTGGTGTTCACGCCAGCTGTTGTAACAACATACTGCTGAGCTCCTGTTGTGTAGACAACATATTCAAATGAAGTCACAATCGGCAAGGAGAATGTAACAGCAGTTGATGGGTCAGCACCCGGAGCGACATAACCTCCGACTCGGACCATATAGTAGTTGTTCGCAACTGCATCAACGAGCGTGAAACCGCTGGCAAAATTTGTTGCCGAGCAATCGTCTTGGCAACCGATGTACAGCGTGGGCAAGGTTTGCGCACGAGTTGGGGTCATAATTGGATCTGTACCCAACCCATAGACTGAAAATACCGAATCACTCGTCTGGGTTCCACTTGCACAAGCTGTAAATGTCAAAGCTCCGTTTGCAGGCGCCTTGATCGTGTACCAAAGATCCTTACCCGACGCAGACGCGCACTGCCCAGTTACAGCAGCTCCAGGACCATCTGAGCCAGCGTTCGTGTTATCCGCAATTACATTCGCCTGACCGACAGTAATGAGCTGTGAAGCTGTTGCACAATCGTTTGCAGGAGCGCCAGCTGGCGGAACGCAGGAATAGACGAA
Organism: Planctomycetia bacterium; assembly: GCA_005792145.1. Lineage (GTDB taxonomy): Bacteria > Planctomycetota > Phycisphaerae > Phycisphaerales > SM1A02 > F1-60-MAGs104. Next base: position 1,180 of record SXSS01000031.1, read on the forward strand.
CAAACCGCAACTAGTCACTGCTTGGTCAACGCAATTCTGATCCCATTGGGTGTCGCAGCAGATTGGGTTGAAATTGCATGTGTCTTCACAGCACGCTGGAAGATTGCATCCGCCAGTGGCGTGAGGCTCGGTGCAGGATTCAGTCGAAGTTCCGCAGATTGGATTATTAAAAGGCGTATGCGAAATCTTCAGCAAGTACGTTCCGCACCCTTGGGCTGTCGTCGTTCCTGCGGTTGTGTCGAATGGAACGGAGACAACAATTAGGTGTGTTCCAGCTGGACCAACAATTGTGTTTGCATTTGGGCAGACAGTCGAGTTGTAAGTTGGATTAAAATTTCCGAGGCAAGGATCTAAGACATCCACATTCGGCTTGATGAAAACAAGAGAGTTTGGCATTTGGCCAGTCCCTGCGGAATTGCGTGTTGACAGGTCGATTTGCACTGTTCCGCCCAAGCAACTGACGAGCATCCAATCAAGGTCGCGAGATGTATATGTTGTGGCACCCGTTGGAATATAAAGTCCCATTTCTCCAGAGACATATTTGGTTGCACCACTGCCGAGCGCACCAAGATCAGTGAAGGCGGCAGGAGCTTGATTGCAACCACCGTTGGAATCAATATCCCCATTCAAATGTGCGCAGCCGTCCGTGGTAATGATTGTTCCTGGTGGTGAGGTAAGATCGCATTGACCGAGCGCTGTGCTAGAGAACAACATTGTTGTTCCAACAAGAGCGCTTGCGATTGCACAAGATAAATTTGCTTCTAGTCTCATAGGATTTGCCTTAATAAAATGGGGGAATGTCAAAGTCTGGATAAACAAAGCTCGCCAACACAGCGAACGCATCTTTACTTAATAGAAACATAACGCCAATAATCAAGTCGGCAAAACATTTTCGGTATTTTAGCGAAATAAATAAACTAGTTATCAGACGCTTCGAACTGAAGCGAACTGTATAAAAAAGCCCCCGGTCACAGGACCGGGGGCTTGAAATCACTGCATAAAATCCGCTCAAACTTACTGCGGGCAGGCTCCCCAACCACTGAGCAGACCTGCGAGATCTGCGCCGTTGGTTGTGCCGTCACCGTTGATATCGCCACCAGTGGTTCCCCATGCGGAGAGGAGGGTTGCCAAGTCTGCACCGTTGCGGACATTATCGCCGTTCAAATCACCAGGGCACGCCGGAGCGCTGCAAGAAGCAGCGTTGTTTCCATTGATCTCAACAACCCATGGAGAGTTGAATGATGCGCCGAGCGACTCGGTCAGAACATATGCACCTGCACCATCTGCACAGCTGAGCCGGCAGTATGTATTGCCACCAAGAGGTCCTGCTGTGTTAGATCCAGGACGAAGTCCGTGCGCTCCAGGAGCCGCCACCGACATATCTGGAATATCCATGATCAGCACCAAATTCTTGGTTTCATACTGCTCAACACAGATTGGCTGGGCAAAGTTAAGGGTTGCACGATAAACACCGCCAGGAATAAGAACTGCTTGCTCGGAAATCTTGGCCAAGTCACCGCCGTCAGCCCCATTATCGGCGGTCTTGAAGCGCGGAGCACCACCGTCAAGATCTTGATAGATCCCGATCGTCGCTGGAAGAGGGATATCGCTGTAATAAGTTGCACATGCCGTTCCAGCTGCATTTGTACCTCGTACTGTGCAGAAAACACCAAAGTTAACGCAACTGATGTTTCCGCTAACGGTGCCTGCTTGGAAGACGCGAGCGTATGAATTTGCTGTTGTTCCACCACCTGCAGTACAACCTGGGAAAGCTGGGTTGGTGTATGCGCATGCAACGATACCAGCTGCCACAAGATTTGGATCCGTGTTCAGCGACATATTGTTTGGACCAGGAGAAGAGCAAGTTCCATTGGCCGCGGCACCACCAGAAACCAAGATTGGGCATGTCGCAGGTGTTGCCGTGATGCTCATTGAATAATCATTGAACGAACCACTTCCGCAGGGGTTTCCTACGAAGGCTGAATCACAAACAAATGCGTAGTAAACCCCTTGATTCAGGCAGTAGGTTGACACGGTTGGACATGATCCTGTGCCAGAAGCCAAGACAGAAATGCCAGCGCATTCTGCTACAGTCAAATCACCTGATAAGAGAAGCACATTGACATTTCTCGCCGACTTGACGGAGAGAGTCACCTGACTGCCCGCAGATACAGAGAACGAATAGAAATCCGTATCGCGTGCGTCCGCATCTGCCCAGAGGGTTCCTGCGAGGATCGAGCCTAATGCCAATGGCTGTGATTGTCCTCCACCATTGCAACCATCATTGGTTTCGGCGCCACAAGGTTCTTCTTCGTTGACCCCTGCCGTGTCAAGCACACAGGCGACTGGCAGCGTGAATGTAATCGTCCCCGTTCCAAAGTCACCCTCGGCGTAGGCACCCATTCGAATGAGATATGTGTTTCCCAAAGAAACGCTTACGGACATTTCTGACGCATAGTTTGTAGGGGGATTCTCAGTTGTATTGCACGTTCCAGTTGCACCGTCGTCATTGCAGCCAACGAGAGCAGAGCTCAAGGTGTTGTAATCAAAGGCAGATGGATTTGAGCCAAGATTGTAAACCGCTAACTTGTTGTCGAATGAAACAGCTTCGCAGGTCGAAATTTTCATCGAGCCGTTGGCAACAGGTGTAACGCGATACCAAACATCGCCAGCGAAAATGGCGCTTCCAGAATTGCAGATTGCGCCATCATGGTCTGGGCCGTCTGTAGTTGCTCCAACGGTTGTAAACGCACGCGAACTGCTGACAGCTGGGATGACGGATGGACTTGTTGCACAATTATTGACTGGTGCACCTGCCGTTGCTGGGCAGGAGTAATAGCCGCATAATTCAATTGCGAGATCGACACAGCTTTGATCCCATTGAGCTTCACAGCAAAGTGGGTTGAAATTGCAGATGTTCGTGCAGCAAACTGGATTGTCGCAGCCGGTGGTTGGATGCACGACATTGCAAGCGCCCGTAGCGCCTACACAGCCTGCACTTGATGCGGCGAAAACGACAGTGATTTGGCCTGCGCCGAAATCTCCATCAGGTGTCGGGTCACCACCGTATCCACCGATGCGGATGTAAAACACATCGCCTGCGGAGCAAGGGACAGTTTCAATCTTCGAAGAGAATCCCGCGCAACCAGTTCCGTCGCCATTGCAGGCAACCAAAGTGGAGCAATTCCCTTTATAGAGTGCAAGTGAAGTGTCATAAGCGGCAGTACCGCAAGTTGTGAAGTCGGCGGTTCCTGGACCTGAAGCCGTAAATTTAAACCAGACGTCTTTGCAGGTTGCAACCCAATTCAGGTACGTTCCAGCGCACAGTGCATCGGTTGGGATGTCCCCACTTGGGGTGGCGGTGGTTGTATCAAAATTTGTGAGCGTGTCCGCAGCGATCACAACGGCCGAAGCGCATTCATCGCCTCCACCTAATTGAGCGGATGCGCCTGATGTGATGATGCTTGCGGCGAAAGCGCCAGTCATCAATGTTGAGTAACAGATTTTTCGAAGTTGCATTGTGGGGGTTTCTCCTGAGAAAATTTCGGACATTTGAACAGAACTTTTATCGTGAATACGGACTATATTTGTCACACCTATCGAATGAAACATAATTCGAATTTAACGATATGCCAATAATTCTTGCAAAAAAAAAAGATCTGCAAATGAAAAGCTTGTTTGAATTATCGGACTAGGACCAGTCAATCAAAACCTTTCCGAATTGCTCGCCAGATTCCAATCTTTCGTATGCCTTTTTTGCATCTAGTGGCTTTTGAATTGAATCAACAACGGGCCTCATTTGGCCAGAACGAAGGAAAGTTGTGACCGCTCGGAACTCTGCCATATCCCCCATCGTCGACCCCATATAAGTGATTTGGTTCCAGAACAATCGGACAAGGTCGGTTGTCGCATCGCCGCCAGTGGTTGCGCCACAGGTGACGAAGACTCCCCCGCGAACAAGACTCTTGATGCACTGACTATGAACGGCTTTGCCGATCGAGTCCGCAACAATGTCAACACCACGCTTGCCAGTCAAAGTGCGCACACTCTTGGACCAATCACTTCCGTCGTCCAAGATTCCGTGAGCCGCGCCAAGTTCGCGCGCACGATCAATTTTCCATTGGTGACGACTTGTCACGATGACCGTGCATCCGAAATGTTTTGCAATGTTCAGGAGTGCGACTGCAACTCCACCACCGATGCCCGTAACGAGGATGGTCATTCCTGGTCGCAGTTGCGCGCGTGATATCAACATACGCCACGCAGTGAGATGCGTCAGTCCAAATGCAGCGGCTTGAATCGGATCGGTTTCTCCAATATCCAAGACGTTTTTCGCTGGCGCGCAAAAAAATTCGCCCATCGTTCCAGGCGAATGTTCGCCAATCATTCGAATATCTTCGCCCGATGCGATTCGCTCTGGATGCGCTAGCGCATCTTGCATCACCGCGGCGTTCAACAAGACACGACGACCGATCCATGCGCGATCAACTCCCGCGCCAACTTCTTCCACTCGCCCAGCACCATCAGAGCCACTTGAAAATGGATATTGCGTTTCAATGCCTGGCAATCCACGGCCAACCCAAAGATCCAAACTATTCAGCGCAGATGCTTCTGTGCGAACCAAGACTTCGCCCGATTGGGGGTGCGGCTTTGGGCGATCTGTGACCAGAGTGACATTGGGTGAGACTGGATTTCCGCGCTGTTGAACGACAATTGCTTTCATGGGATGTGTATCTATAGTAATGCCCTATGAAAAAGCAATATCTGGCAAGACTCGTTGCAGGAATCTGCTTGCTTTTCGGATGCGATTTGGACGCAACTTCAGAATCAACCGACATTGCTTCACCCCAAATTGCGAAGTATTCCCAGCCGACCACTGTCATTGTTGATCCGCCGTTGATCAATTTAGGATTCATCGAACCTCGTTCGACCATCACCCGCAACTTCCGGCTCATCAATAGTTCAAACCAACCTGTCACAATTGTGTCGGCGACTCCAACTTGCACTTGCACAACCATCGATGCTCAAGGCAAGATCATTCCATCCGGTCAAAGTTTGGAACTTCCAATCACAATGAAAGTCGCCGCGTCGACTGGAATTAAAACAGCAGCTGTTACCTTCACATTTGCGGGTGGAATTGCGCCCGTGAAAGTGGAGATGAGCGGAGAGATTGCATATACAATTCGAGGGACGACCACCGATGTGACGAATGGCGCGATGGTGCCCTACATCAACGCATTTCAAGATCCCAGCGCGCCATCTGGAACACCTACTGCGCCACTCAGCGGAACAGTAACAATCTCTTCGATCGATCGAACTCCATTTCGCATCAACTCGGTGATGGGACAATCGCCGGCATTTGTCAATTTCAATCCACAGCAAGATGCCCCCCGCAATACTTATCTGGTGAGCTATGACTTCTCAAAGATTCCATGCGAACGAATGCCGCCGTATTTGATTGTCGAAACAGATCATCCAAAAGCGCCCGTGATCGATATGCGAATTCGTCACGCGTGCACCAAGATCTCGCCGCAACTTCCGTTCGCGGAATATCGGTCAAATCTTGGCGCAGTGACGACGGGATCAAATCAGCCTTTCGAATTTGAACTGAAAAATTCGCGGGGTTGGAAAGTGATTTCAACCACTTCCAAAGATCCCCAATTCACCGTCAATTTGGTCGGCCAGAGATTTGACGCAGACAATGCGATGATCTCATTGATGATCTCAGTCAATCCTTCAGCGCACGGAATCATTTTGGCGCCTGTCACGATGACTGCAACGGATCCCAATGGCGTGACCAGATCGAGCGATTTCTGGGTCTATTTCAAAGCGGTCCCGGCCGCCAACGCGCCCCCGGCTGCCAGCGCGCCGCCGGCTCCAAGTCAAAAGGCAGGATCGTAAACCCGCTCGCGCACAAACGCCGCGATATCGGCAGGACGAGAAACCCGCGCAAGTCCCTGATCGAAGATCAACGCGGCAACGGCGATCGCGACCTCGATGCTTGTTTCATAGATAGAAGAAATCGGCGGATAGATCAACCCAACCGAAAGATCCTGATCAGTTGTCTGCGAAGCAAGTGATTCTGCAGCGCGCAAGAACATTTCGTCCGTGACCCGATTCGCTTCGGTCGCAAAGACCGCCATGCCAACTGCGGGATATATATAGACATTGTTTCCTTGGCCAGGTACGAACAATTTTCCGCCGAAATGCATCGGTGGGAAAGGACTGCCTGTCGCGACGATCGCTCGACCTTCCGACCAACGAATCGCCTCTTCGGCGGTGCACTCGGATTTTGAAGTCGGATTTGAAAGCGGAAAAATAATTGGTCGCGCATTGATCCGTGCCATTGATCGAACGACGGTTTCGTTGAATGCGTGCGCAACCGTGGAGACACCAATGATCGCCGTCGGACGCACGACTTCGACAACATCCGACAACCGTGTCAGCGGAGAATCCAGTCCCGATGGTGCGCCAACAGGAAACTTGAGGCCCGAAACATCGTGTGCATATCGCAGCAAATAGTCGGGCAACTTCGGCATTCCTGCATGAACCATGCCGCGCGAATTGACGAACCAACATCGTTCGATTGCTTGGGCTTCGGACATTCCATCGGCACGGAGTTGCTTCACGTACAGATCTGCGATTCCAACCGCAGCACTGCCGGCGCCCATAAACAAGAGTCGTTGGTCACTCATCTTTGTGCCGCTCATTCGGCATGCGCCAAAGAGCCCCGCGACTGCGACGGATGCTGTTCCTTGAATGTCATCATTGAAGCAACAAACTTTGTCTCGATACCTTTCGAGAAGTGGGATTGCATTCTTGTTGGTGAAATCTTCAAACTGAATACAGCAGAGTGGGAAAACTTCTTGGACTGCCGCGACGAATTCGTCGATGAAAGAAAGATATTCATCGCCACCAATGCGTGGCACTCGCAGTCCGGGATAGAGCGGGTCGTTGCGAAATCCTTCGTTGTTTGTGCCCATATCAAGCACAACGGGCAGAGCGACCTGAGGAGGGACTCCAGCGCAAGCGGTATAGAGCGCAAGTTTTCCGATGGGAATCCCCATTCCACAAACACCTTGATCGCCAAGGCCCAAGATTCTCTCGCCGTCAGTGACCACAATGAATCGCACATCTTTCACAGGCCAATTACGCAGAACTTGCGCAAGTTTTCCTCGACGATTCATCGAGAGATACATTCCCTTTGGCCGACGCATAATGTGGCCAAACTTTTGGCACGCCTCGCCAACTGTCGGGGTATAAACGATCGGCATATAGCGCTGAAAATCACTGCGCAATAAGGCATAGAAGAGGCGTTCTTGCCGATCTTGCAGCGCCGACAGAAACTGATATTTGCCCAGATCCGATGACTGCTGCTCGAACTGCAGACGCGCGCGGTCCAACTGGATGTCCATCGATTCGATGCCATCCGGGATCAGACCGACGAGACCAAATTGCTCGCGTTCGGATTCGGAAAATGCCGCACCCTTGTTCAGTCTTGTATCAAAGAGAAGTTGAAAAGCTGATGGACTGTCGGTGCTTGACTGGCTCATTGCGACGATCATAGCCCCCACTTTCATCTGCGTCGCAAGCTTCGGGTGGGCGCTTCCTTATATAGTCGCGTTATGCAGCGTGTCCGAGCGATCGATAGTCACACAGAAGGCGAACCTACTCGCGTGATTCTTTCGGGCGGGCCCGATCTTGGAAGCGGATCGCTTGCAGAGCGACGAGAAATTTTCGCGCGAGATCACGATGACTTCCGGCGAATGTCGATCGAAGAACCTCGCGGATCAGATGTGCTTGTCGGCGCAATGTTGGTCGATGCTCATGAGGTTGATTGTGTTGCCGGCGTGATTTTTTTCAACAACGCTGGAGTCCTTGGAATGTGCGGACATGGAACGATCGGAGTGGTGCGAACACTTGCGCATCTTGGAAGAATCAAAGCGGGAACGCATCGACTTGATACACCAGTGGGTATTGTGAAATTTACTCTGCGAGCAGATGATGTTGTCGAAGTCGCCAATGTGCCTTCGCGGCGCGCGTATGCGGCAATCGCGGTGCCTGTTGCTGGGATTGGTGTCGTCACTGGCGATGTTGCGTGGGGAGGCAATTGGTTTTTTATTGCCCCTTCGCCTCTGAAGATTCCACTTCACCTTGATCGTGTTGCGGAACTGACTGAACACGCATGGTCAGTTCGTCGTGCGCTCGCGGAGGCGGGAATCACCGGCGATGACGGTGGCGAGATCGACCACATTGAATTCACAGAACCTGCTCGACGCGCAGATTGTGCGTGGCGCAACTTTGTGCTTTGTCCCGGCGGTGCATATGACCGCTCTCCCTGCGGAACTGGAACAAGCGCGAAGATCGCGTGTTTGGTCGCGGATGGGAAAATCGCGCTCGGCGAACGCGTCGGCGCCGAAAGTTTTATTGGCACACGATTCGAAGGGTGGCATTCGATTGATTCTTCTGGATCAATTCGACCCACAGTTGCGGGGCGCGCGTGGATCACTGCTGAAATCGAATTGCTGATCGATGCATCAGACCCTTGCGCCGCGGGGATTCCAAGACAATGACTTCAATTGCGCGCCCATTCACTTGGTCGGGAGTGATGCCAGCAGTTACAACTCCGCTGACTGCCTCTGGCGATGTGGACTTTTCCGCGGCCGTTGGCCATGCTCGATGGATGATCGACGAGGGTTGCGATGGCATTGTCATTGGCGGCTCGCTAGGGGAAGGTCAATCACTGACAACAGAAGAAAAAGTTGAATTGTGGCGGAGTATTTCCGCCGCGCTGCTTGGTCGTGCGCCAGTCATTGCGGCAATCGGCGCGGCTTCGACGCATGGCGCCTGTTTGTTGGCGCAAAATGCTGCCAATGCAGGATGCGCGGGGTTGATGGTTCTGCCACCCTATGTGCACTGCGGTGACGAACGCGAAGCAATCGCACACATCGAAAGTGTGGCGCGTGCGACAGACTTGCCTGTGATGGTTTACAACAATCCGCAGGCATACCGGGCAGATTTTTCGGCGGCTTCACTTGCTGCGCTGGCGATGCGCCAATCAAACATTCGTGCGGTGAAAGATTCCACGGGCGATGTCCGCCGCATCGCACAACTTGCTCAACTGGTCCGAAGTGGAGATGCACCAAGCGACTTGGTGATTTTTGTTGGACTCGACGATGTCGTTCCCGCTGGTGTTGCTGCCGGCGCACGCGGTTGGGTCGCAGGTCTTGCCAACGCGCTTCCAGCCGCAAGCGTTGCGCTGTGGAAACTGGCCCTTGCACAAACAGATTCGCAAGCCGCGTCGATTCGCGTTGCCGAAGTCGACCGCGCATTCTTGCCGCTGTTGCTGATGGACACGCTTCCAGACTTTGTTCAACGCATCAAGTTGGTGCAAGCATTCGTCGGTCGCGGCGACGATCGTGTGCGTGGTCCACGACTTGCTCTTGAACCCGATGTGCGAAATGCGTGCATCCAAATCACACGGACTACCCTTGAACGGCTTGGTCAACTTGGAATTCCTACGAGTTCGAACACGTTCAACGGAAAGCAGTCAATCGAACGATGACGACGCATCCAAAATTTTGGCCAACAGAGTTGTCTTGCGAGTTGCGTGATGATTTGCACAGTTGGTGTGCGCTTTGGAATGTCTCGACGCTTGTGCCGGAAATTTCGGTGACGATCAGTCGTAGGATGACATCAAGTCTTGGCAGAGCGAGTTACACCCGTCAATCCATAGGCTTGCAGCACACATTGCTTGATCCAACTGCGACGGAACTTCTGCGAGAAGTTTTATGCCACGAAGCCGCGCACCTTGCCGCATATCGGCTCTATGGGAAATCAATTCGGCCGCACGGTTCGCAGTGGAAATCGCTTTTGTCTGCAGCGGGATATCCGCCACGAGCAACGATTGCCGCGGCAACTTTACCGGCTTGCTTTGGTGTTCGCAGGGCGCGAAGAGTTGTGAAGCGCCGAAAAGTGCGACGAAGTCCATGGAAAGTGATCACACGCTGGATTCGAGGATGAAGGGCTACTTCATCACATCGGACATGCGTTGTTCCAAGAGCAGTGCATCGTTTGATCGACCGACGATTCGCAGCGCTTCTGCCAACATCACTCCTGAGCGATACCAATTGCTTTGACGGGCAAAGCGCGGCGAGATTTCTATGGGAACTTCCATCATCTGAAAAGCACGCTCGTGAAGTTTGAGATTTGCAGTCGCATCATTTTTTTCGGCGAGAATCTTTGACGCCTCCTGAAGCGCGACGATTGCAAATGGCCCATCATTCCCATAGCGATTGAGAATCATTTCGTAACAGCGCCCTGCACCAACCGAATTGCCTTGGGATTTATAGAGCGTTGCTTGCTGTAAAAGAATTTGTCCTGCCAGATCGCCGCGAGTATTGAAAATCGCCAGCGCACCATCGAGAGCCTCTTGTCGCTTTTCGACATCGCCGATCGAATTGATCATCGGGGAGATTGTTCGCCATGCAAATTCGGGATATGAATCTCCGCAAAGAGTCAGAATGTCCGACGACCATTGTTCTTTCTGTTGGGTTGTCATCGCACCACTCTTTGCTGCAAGAGCGACAACTTCCCACGATCGCACATCTGTCAGACATGCTTCGACAGCTACATGAATCAACGAGAGAACTTGCTCGATGGTTTCCGTTGAAGGTGGAGTGGTGCCCTTGGGGTCAGAATTGAGGCGAAGCAATCGACCTGCTGCGATTCTCAGCGCAGCGGAGGAAAGACGATCCGACAGCGGTTCCATCCCATAATTAAGCAACATAGGCATCTGAGTGTTGGAAATTAAACTGCCACTCTGAGGATCGCGAATGAAACCCTCAACGCTTTGATAGCCGCCATATCGTCCAACTTCAATCCACATTGGTCGATTGCCAGACTTGCCAACATATCCAATCCACGCATGCGAGAGAACGCCGTCCGTCGCAGTTGTATAGACACACGGAACGCCAATTGATTTCCCGACTGTCGTGGCGAAATACGCTTGGTCTGCACAGATACCGCCATAGCGCAAAATATTTTGGAGATTCCATCCATTAACAGTTACTTTCTTGGATCGCCCTTTTTCCAGATGATCGAAATCGTATTCAATCTTGTCATATAGCTCGCCAACCGCGCGGTTGCCCGCATAAGTTCGAAGCGCCCATTCCATTTCGTATTGTGGGGCGGCGATATCAACCATATAGATCAAGAGTTCTGGAGCGATGCCTTTCAGCCCGAAGAGCATTTTCTTTTCGCTTGCTTTGAAATGATCGAATGTTTGGAGTGGCCCACACCCTTGCGCCATGTTTTCATTGACTTGCATTACAACTGGCGCATCATTTACAACTGAAATTGCCGCAGCCAAATCAGGGACTTTATCGATGACCGCGCCTCGCTCGGCAATCAGCATTCGCGCAACACGCAAGACCTTTGCAAGATCTTCATTTTCTGGAACAACCACCAGAGCCAACGTTCTGGCAAAGTTGGGGTGCGCAAGGAATTCTTGGGCGACTTTTGTTTGCTCTGATTGAGCCGCAGAATTGATGATTCGCAAGAGTTGCAGGGTTGCCGTTGACTGCACCAGATTTGCAAGCATGTCTTTTGCTTTTGGTGAAAGCGGAACAACCTTCAATGATCGTCGTTCTGGTTTTGCTTGCTTTGTTGTTTCTGTGGGATTCGGTTTTGCGCTCCATATAGAAAGAAATTCGCGCGCGTCGGCATCAACTCGATCTCCACATTCAGAGAGAGACTTTGACACTTCAGATTTACCGAGCGAAATTGCCGTGATACTCGCTTCTCCCACTTCTCCAAAGTGCGATCGAAATTCATCATTCACTGAATTCGCAGCGCGTTGAACTGTTGTTTGCCCATTCGCAACAACCGCCGATCCAACAGTCAATGCGCAGATTGTAAGAACAACGGTGGCATTGCTTGCACAACAGTTCCAGACTCTCATCGTCATTTGGCCTCGCGCTGCCATGCTTGCGCCATCATGACTCGTCGATCAAAGCAAGAGTCGGATGGATCGGCGGTTCGCATATTCGCGCCTTCAATCTCCAATGTGTACTGACCGGGTTCTTCCGGGCAGATCGCCGCGCCGAGTTGGTATCTCAATGTGACGCGCGTCGCATTGAACATACAGCGACCGAGCAGTGTGACGCCGTCCTTGGTTTCGACGACAAAAATTCCCGTCTCGGTGAATTCGAGCAACGCGCCACTCTCAATACCGCGCCAACGACCAATCACGCTTTCTGGAACGATGATCTTTGGACCACTCGCACAGCCTGCGGATAGGCACAGCATCAAACTGATAGTTGCAGCAGTCTGAATGGTTCGAATTACCCCAATCCCAAAGATTTTCAACCGAATCCCGCGAATGTTGGCGAATAATCTTGTCATTTGCCCCAAGTGTAGAGAATTTCACAAAGATCATTTGCATTTCTTGGGATGTATTCGAAGGTATAAACAGACCATCGGCGCGGGGATTTTTCGCAACAAACACCGAAGGCAACTTTGATGGGTCGGTTCACCTCAGCGGGAACCGACCCGTCAGTTTTTTTGCTCTTTGTCTTTTTTGATTTTCGTTTATTTATCTATTGGGAATTGGCGTTTCGGATAGAGGTTTCATTCCGGGGGATTATTGAAGGGCATTATCAAAACGCTGCCTGAACTGATCTGGTTCATATGAATTCATAAAAATTGGAAATGCGTTTATTGACTTTGATAGGGCTGGGGTTTTGGTAAATCTCGATCTCGTTCGCTCGGAGGCGACTTTGGCGCGATCTCGAATCCATGCTCCTTCACAAACTGCGCGCGTTCCTCCGCAGATGCGTAATGGCGCTGGAAAATCTCGCGCTCGACCGGCCCACCACCGCCGATTAAATCGATGAATTCGTGAACGCCAGAATCTGGAGGAAGGTCCCGAACAGGCTCGATAAGAATGTGGTCAACGAGCCTTTCATACAACGCTCGATCCGTCAGGTGATTCGAGTGCAAAAGAAAGATTCCCAGATCACTCAGCCCTGAAACAAGTTCCCAAAGCGAAGTGAAAAGTTCTGCGTCATCCAGCGTCTGCGCTGGCTGCGGGCGCACCCCCGCTTCTTCAAGTTGTCGAAGATTTGTCGTCATCGCTGCATGTTCGAAGTCATAAATCAGCGTCCAATACATGCGATCCGCGCAGTCTCCACGATCCACCGCATCTGCGACAAAGCGATCGATCGCATCGTTGCGCATCTTTCGCTTCGCCTCATACTTCTCCTGGATCGTCATTGGCGAATCCTTTGCTTGTGCAAACATGATTCCGTTGTGCGAAGTTGAATTTTGTGCGACGCGCTGCATTTATGCCTCCATGCGGATCGAATTGATCGGCGGGCAACAACCTATGCCGCTGCAAAGCACGACTCGAAAAATATTCCCTTTTTTCTTATGGCTTGCCGAAAGACTTCAACACCGCGACAGATCGACCTGCCGCGAAAAGATCCACTCGGCAATTTTTTCCGCGCAGATTTTCAGAAGAGTTCGGGGCAGGATCACAGCGCCAAACAATCTCGACGATCTGCGATTCGCCGGATGGCAATGAGATCAGCATCGGCGTAACGCTGATCCAATCGCCCCGTGGCACAACGAGCGCATCAACCAGTGGTGACAACGCGCGCACAACAACTCTCGCGCTTGCAATCCCATCCTCGGAGATTCCAAAGGGCTCTAGCCAATCCATCGTTGCCTGTGGAACGAAACTCTCTCCAGTTGAAGTGCGGAGATCTCGTTCGTGTGCTCCAGATGCCCACGCAGTTGCGATCGGGTCCTCACGAAATTCCGTCGGCGCTTCTGCGAACAAAATGCTCTTGTCATCTGGAAGAAATTCCCGCGCAATACGCAACGCCGTGACTGTTTGCCAAGGTTCGACGGTAAATCCTTCAAGAAAATGCTCGCGCGATTCGGTGGGCGAATCGGCGCGCTTCACATTCGCGCTTTTCAATAGACATACACGACTTCTCCACGCAACCGGCGAATCGTTGACCGCATCGACGACCCAAGCACCATCGCGTTGATGAATCGTCAACATCCGCGGGGCGCACGATTCGCGCACCGCTTGCCACGCGGGCTTCGCACGCCCCTGCACATCAACAAGCGACCACGAATGCCCCGTCCACGCATCATTCATTTGCCAGACGAGAGCGCCTGAACATCGCGGACGATTTGTTCGATACCACGAATATGCAATTCGCATCGCCTTCGCTTGAACTATCTGCGCCTGCACAATCCACGATGCGAAATCCTCAGCGGGTTCGAATCGGGCCGAAAGAAATTCTCCGTATTGCGGCGTGTCGCCACCTGTCGCCCTTTGGCGATCGCCGATGAGCGCGCATCCATCCGCGGCACTCATCGATGCGAGCGTCTCTTCATCCAACTTCAACGCGTTTGCTAGAGACCTGAGCGCGGGCGGAGATTGATGGCCAAACTCGCTTGCAAATCTTGGCGTGATGGATCGAAGCCCTTCGACTTTTGCCGTCGCATCCCAGATGTGACGATCTCCGCGCGTGGAATCGTTGGGATCAAGTTCCAGCGAACCAGACCACGGACTCTCTGGCCAGTACGGTCGGGATGGATCAATTTCAGCGCAAATTCGTGGAAGAATCTCCAGCCAATATCGACGCCCCCAAGTTTGTCCTGGACGCAATCGATCGCGGAATCCCCATGAATGCCAAGCAAGAATATCTTCGTTGCCACCGCACCATAAGACCACAGATGGATGCGAAGAAAGTCGCGCGACTTGATATCGCGCTTCGGCTTCCACGAGCGCTGGAAAAGGATCGTCTTCGGGATACGTCGCGCAAGCGAACGCAAAATCCTGCCAAACAAGAATGCCAAGTTGATCACAAAGTTCGTACCACGATTTCGATTCGTATCCGCCACCGCCCCACACTCGCAGCATGACCAAGTTTGCTTCGCATACCTGCATCAACCGCTCTCGAATATCCGCGTCACTCGATCGAAAGAGTCCCTCTGGAATCCAATTCGCACCAGCACACCAAATTGTTTGATCATTCACTCGTATTGCAAATCGTGTCCCGTCAATTTCTGGAGTCGTATCGAGCGCAACGCAACGCAACCCGATTCGTCCAGACCAACTGGAAATTCTGGCGCTTTGCTGCGTCAATTCAACGCGCAAGCGGTGGATGTGCTGCGCTCCATATCCGCGTGGCCACCAACGCATCGGCCGAGGCACGATGATGACAGCGTGAGCGATCACAGAATTGCTTTCAGAAGGAGCTCGTACGCTTCGTTTGAAAGTCACGACCGCATCGAAGGTGCGACCATCCGGCGATTCGATTTCGATTCGCGCTTCAAATCTTGATGGATCTCCATCGCACACTGCATCGACAAAGACATCCAAAATTGCTTCATCTTTTGTGCACGATCGCGCAAGCGGTCGGACTGAATCCAATCGCACGCCAGTCCAAGCATGCAGTGTGACAATGCCAACGATGCCGCTTGATGGAACACGCGGCCCCCAGTCCCAACCAAACTGACACGCTGTCTTGCGAAGAAATGGATATGGCGTCCAGTCGCCGTTGACCGGGCGCGATCCAAGCTGCTTCTCCAATCGTTCAACTTCGCTGACAGGACCAGCGCAAGTGACTTCAAGCAACATGGTTCGCAGCGGATCGCCCGCACGCGCAAATGAGCCTATTTCAACGCGGTGCGGATGAAATTCGTTCGCGGTACGAAGAATGACTTTTCCATCCAAACGCACTTCGGCAACTGTGTCGATTGACTCGAAGACCAATTCAATGTGCGTGTGCGCCAACATCTGCGCTGTCATCACAATCTCGCGACTCCAGGTGAAATCGGTGCGACCAATCCATTCTTGCGCGGCCTCTGCGCCAGGAGAATCTGCATCAGGAATCTCTCCCGCTCGAATCAAATCCAAATGTGCGCAACCTGGAACGCGAGCAGGCCACGAACGGCCATCGCTTGCCGACAATCGCCACGCATCACCGCAAAGAGATGACTCAATCGATCGCATGGAAGAGCCTCATGTTTGACGCCGCGTAACTTCATCTGCGTTCACGCCATCGATCACTGTTCCGTCATCACGCACATCGATCGCACGCGCACGCAGCAATCGCACCATCCGAATCAAATCGCGCACGCCGCCAGTTGTAAACCACACAACGACGACAAGACTGGTTCCTAAGATCAGCCATGTCCACCAGAACCACCACTCACTCCACGCTGCGACAGAAATCGGATCGCCAGATTCTCGTCGCCAAAGCGCGTACGCCGTTCCGACAATAAAGACAACTGTAAAAAAGAGCGGCCATGCAAGCGTGATCAGGGTGACTGCGCGATCAGTGCCTTTGAATTGCCTGTCAATTCCCAGCTTTTCGAGCAATGTTCGCGGAGCATCATCGATCGATGCATCCCCTTCGACCCGCCAAGGACCGCGATTGAGCATGCGTTGCATATTGAAGTCCGTGCGCGGACCAAGAAGACTGACCGTGACATACATCACGCATGCGAAAATCATTCCGATGAAGCTCATCTCTTGACCAGTGAAAGTCGTTCGCAACCAAAGTGCAACTTCAGCTGGAAGAGTTGCCATCCCTCCACCTGCGATTGTTTCTCGCAGTCCGCTCTCTGGAAGTTGATTCACGATCACTCCAAGTGCGGCGAGTCCCATTCCTGTCAACATCGCCGCCCAAGCGGCTTCTGTAGAACCGCGCTTCCAATACAAGCCTCCGATGATCGCGGCTCCAGCTCCGCCGACAAAGACACTTGCGGTCAGCGCCGCGAACATTGCGATGTACTGCGTTGGTTCATAGAGCAGCGAAAAAGTGAAAGCGAAGATCGCCACGCCAAGCGCCGCGAGTTTCAAAAGCAAAATGTGTGTCTTGGGATCAAATGGCTTTCGCCGAAATGGAAGGATGACATCTTGTATGAAGATCGATCCCCATGAATGCAGATATGCCTCGTCGGTTGAAACCGCCGCTCCCAACATTGCGGCGATAAAAAGACCCAGTATTCCCGTGGGAAGCATCAACGCCATCGCCAGCGGCGTTCGCATTTCCGCGCGCAGCGCGCCGGATGGAATTTGCTCCAGAGTTGCGTGGATCGGCGCCGCCGCATCCGCGTATTCAGGTTGAGTCAAGAATGCGCGTACCGTCAAAGGAATGATGATTGTCACCAACATCAGCACGCGATAACGCCACCCGTTGAGAATCTGCGCCATCCGCGCTTCGTGAGCGTTGAGCGGCGCGGAGTTGTATCCCTGATCTCCTTGCCACGCGCGCGCCGCATAAAACAAAATGAACGCGGAGATCGCCCAGTACAGCACATCGAAATTCTTTTCCTTGCTCAAGTTGAATGGATCGATGAAGGATGTTCCTTCGGGCATCGCAAACATCGCCCGTTCCAACACGGGCCATGGGAATTGCGCAAGCAACCAGAAGCAGATGAACACGAATGATCCGAAACAGAAAACACCTTGCAGAAAATCAGTCATGATGATCGACACCATTCCGCCCGCAAAGATCATGAAGAGTCCAAGACCAAGCAAGATCACCATGACGACTGGGAATGTTGCGAATGTCTCACCCGCAACCGAGAAATGCTCTGGCATTCCGCAGAGCGCCATAAAGAAACGCGCGGTGACTCCTGGGAAAATGCCATAATTCACGATGCCGGAGACGAAAGCGACAATTCCTGACATCACGCGAAAATTCTTCGAGTATCGCAACTCGAAAAACTGCGCCAGAGTCATAGCACGCGTTTCGCGGAATCGATAAATGACCCATCCCGTAATTGCCAACAAGATCAACGATGGCCCTTCAAAATATCCCCACCAAATTTGCGTATATCCCACGTCGTATCCA
>SXSS01000032.1 GCA_005792145.1 Planctomycetia bacterium
AAGGACACCGGAACTGGAATCGAGATGTTGTTGGTTCCAGCGGGAACATTCACGATGGGAGAAGATGGTTGGGAGACTCCAGTGCATCAAGTCACATTGACGAACGCTTTCTATATGGGTCGTTATGAAGTGACACAGGCTCAGTGGACGGCGCAGATGGATAGCAATCCGAGTTATTTCAATTACTACCCCGACAGCCCCTCGTTTCCTGTCGAACAAGTCTCTTGGAATATGATCGCAGAAGGAGCTACATCATTTATGGGTCTGACAGGTTTGCGCTTGCCGACTGAAGCGGAGTGGGACTATGCATATCGCGCGGGAACAACGACAGCCTTTCACAGTTATCCCGGACAGCCAACTGGCTTCAACGACGACAGCCTTCTTGGCAACATTGCGTGGTACTCAGGAAACAATGGCGCATCATCAGGATCTTCTACCTATGGAACGAAAGCCGTCGGCGGTAAGTTTGCCAACGCGTTAGGCCTCCACGATATGGCAGGCAATGTTTATGAGTGGTGCCAGGATTGGTATGGCAGTACCTACTATGCCTCGAGCCCCCTTACAAACCCCACAGGACCTACGACTGGTTCGTCCCGTTTGTTGCGCGGCGGCCGCTGGATCAACGTCTCCGACGACTGCCGCGCGTCGTGGCGCCTCTACTTCACGCCCGGCGGCCTCGACATCGGCGTCGGCTTCCGTGTCGTGAGGACTCCGTAGGACGAGTCCGCGGCCTCCGCCGCGGATGAGGACCTTCCATCTACCCTTGCAGGCTCCGCCAAGCGGAGCCTGCTTCCATTTTCCATTTTCTCTGGGACTAGTCCGCGGCCTTCGCCGCGGATAAATGTTCATTTGTACTTCCCCAAACCTTGGCGTCCGCCAAGGTTTGGGGGCTACGAAGTCTGTGGGGCTGTGGGCGAAAACAAAACAAAAAAAATTTTGAAAATGTAAAAATCGAACCTCGTTTTCTGCAAAAAACGAGGGTTCTCAACTGTTAATTTCAGTCAATCCCATTCGATTCATAACAAAGAAAAAGCGCGCGCGGCGCGATCGACGGCATCAGCAAGTCGGGTTGTCGCAAATTTCAAATTTTTCAAAAAAGATTCTTGTACGGTTTGGTGGTGATCAACCAAATCGGTCACAGCCTTCAACCCAACGAATGGTGTCTGAAAATCGCGCGCGACGCGCACGATTGCGGCGGCTTCCATATCTTTGCATGCCACGGATTCTGCTGCGAAGAAGCCCATTTCCTGAACAGTCGTATCAAGACTGGAACCTGTCGAACAAGTTCCGTGCTTCGCATTGGTTGCCGAGCGAATCTGTGAAAAGTCGGGAGTTGTTTGGTCGCCCTTTGCAAACAAATCAAACTTTGGCAGTGCAACGCGCTGATCGTGAAAGAGAAAACGAGTCGGCATATAGATGTCGCCAATCGCCGCACCTTGAGATGCGAAACCTCCACACGTTCCCGCATTGAGAAGGAGTTTGGGGCGGGTGATTCGCAAAGCAAGAAACGCCACAACTGCCGCGGATTCCGTACCGATTCGGTCGCAATCAAAATCGCTGTCGCGACCGTGGGTGACGAGGGAAATTTGGTGTCCGAGTATGGAGCCTCGCCATAATTCCGAGGGAAGATTCGAGTCCAATCGCCCGATGGGTTTCAAAGACAAAAGATGAATGATTGGCAAAGCTTCTGCCTGCATAGCAACCTGAATAAGCAGGTCGCATGTGTTTCGGGGAGTCATCGTGGGTTTCCATTTGCCCGCTCGAAAGTTCGAGCGGGGCTGTTATTTTTTACAGTGGCGATGGGCGGACTCGAACCGCCGACCTAAGAATTATGAATTCTCCGCTCTAACCAGCTGAGCTACATCGCCGAGGATCGAAGAGTATATCGAAGTCCGAAAATTGGCCGCACGGAGTGAGTCAAATGGCGACATCTTCAAGCAGAATGCGAATTCGCGGTCGAAGCAGATCGAACCCAACGCCTTCCAGCAGGGGTCTGCGCAAATGTCGGTTCCTTCTGAGCGATCGCCGCGGCGAGAAGTCCCATGAAGAGCGGTTGAGGAGCAAGCGGTCGGCTTGTCAATTCTGGGTGGAATTGCGCACCGATAAAGTATGGATGGCTTGTCAAAGGTAATTCAAGCACTTGCATAATTGGTTGCTTTGGATGCCTTCCAGAGAAAATCAAACCTGCGGCTTCGAGGCGGTCAATGAAAGCTGGATCGACTTCATATCGATGTCTGAAGCGCTCGCGAACCAACTTCGATCCACCACAAAGAAATGATGCAAGAGAATTTGCAGTCAGAGCAACATCTTGCGCACCAAGTCGCATAGTTCCACCCATAATTCCTTCAAGTCTTTTTTGATCAGGAAGTTCGCTGATCACAGGATACTTTGTTTTGCTGTTGAATTCAGTGGAGTTTGCGTCCGACCATCCAAGCACGTTGCGCGCGTATTCGATCACCGCCATCTGGAAACCAAGACAAATTCCAAGGAAGGGAATACGTTGTGTTCGCGCCAGTTCGACGCAGTGAATTTTCCCCTCAACTCCGCGCATTCCAAATCCGCCGGGAACGATGATTGCATCGACTCCATCGAGTGCGTGAGAAGCGTGTTCGGCAGTATCGAAATCGGATGTGTCGAGCCAACGAATGTCCACGGTCGCGCTCAAGTCGACCGCGCAATGTTCGACTGCTTTGTCGATCGAGGCATAGGCATCGCGCAAGGCGGCATATTTGCCAGAAATACCAAGCGTGATGTTGTGATCGCGCGGACCACTCAATCGCGATGCGAATGAGGACCACACTTTGCGTGCGCTGTCTTCTGCGACATTATCAACGCGGTCATGCAGTTGAAGAATGGACAGGATTTCGCGATCAAGTCCTTCGGTTCTCATGGCATCTGGGATGACATAGATCGATTCTCGATCGTGCATCGAAAAGACTCGTTTCATAGGGACATTTGAGAACATCGAGATTTTTTGGGCGACCTTTTCAGTCACAGGATTCTTCGCGCGGCACGCGATGATATGGGGCTGGATTCCCGCTTCCATCAATCGCTTCATTCCCAGTTGCGCGGCTTTGGATTTTTGCTCACCCAAGATCGCGGGTTCGATGATGTATGTCAATGCGACAAAGCAAGTGCTGCCGTCGCCCTCTTCAAAGGCGAGCTCGCGAAGGGCTTCAATATAAAAACTATTCTCATAATCGCCGGCGGTTCCGCCAACTTCCACGAAGACGACATCGACTTGCTTGCCATCGTGACCTTTCATCGCAAGTTGGCGCAGTTTCATCTTGACCGCGCCGGTGACGTGGGGAATCATTTGCACATCGCGGCCGAGATAGCCGCCGCGTCGTTCACATTCAAGGATTTCGGTGTAAATCTGACCAGCGGTCATAAAATTTGTGCGCGAAAGATTCTGGCCAAGAATGCGTTCGTATGTCCCAAGATCCATATCAGTCTCGAGTCCATCATCGAGAACAAAGACTTCACCATGCCGGTATGGATTGAGAGTTCCTGAATCGATGTTCAGATAGCCCTCCAACTTCACTGGCGCGACGGAGAGTCCTTTGTCCTTGAGAAGTTTGGCAAGCGAACTTGCGAAAATTCCTTTTCCAAGTCCGCTCATCACCGTGCCAATGACGACGACGAAACGAGTTTTGCCTTTGACATATCCTGAGGGTGATGGAGAGAAATGCTCGCTCGAATCTTCGCTGTTTGAAAACTGCGAAAGAAAGCCTGAACTTGCATCAGAATCCGAATTGGCCATCAATTGATGGTACTCATAAGCCCATTGTGGGTACAAGATGCGTATGACAAGAATGCCAAGATTTCTTCAAGTGTCCACCACGGTTCGCGCGTTGGGGAAAGTCGTGATCTTTGCGACTCTCATCGTTTCGATCGGCTTGTTGGCGGATCTCGCAATTGCATCGGGTGATGTGCCTTCAGCGCATTTTCCACCCAACCCACAAGTCGAGTGGAAGCATTTGCGCTTGGACATCAAGGTCCCCGATTTGAACACGGCCGCATTCGATGGCAAGGCAACCTATACGGTGGCTGCAGCGGGGCAGCGTGTCGAGTCTTTGCGATTGGATGCCGCGGATATGGAGATCCTCGCCATCAAGGGCGATGATGGGAAACCCCTCGAATGGTCGCACGATGATGGAGTTCTTCAAATTCGTCTTCGTGAAGCGATGGGGCCGTCTGCTGTCGGTCAAGATCCGAAGCAATTGCAATTTGTCATCGAGTATCGAGTTCGAGAGCCTCGGCAAGGAATGAAATTTTCGACCGCGATTCCAGGAGTTGATGGTCAATCTGGAATGGCGGCGGAGATCCATACCCAAGGAGAGCCGCAGTCAAATCATCATTGGTTTCCTGTGCACGACTTTCCCAACATCCGCCTTGCAACGGAAATGGTTGTTGATGTGCCTGCGGGAGTTTCGGTCAGTGGCAATGGCAGATTGGTCGAACACCGCACCGAAGGGGGGCGAGAAATATGGCACTGGCTGCAAGAAAAACCCCATGTTCCATATCTTGTCTCGCTTGTCGCGGGAAATTTTCAGCGCACTGAATTGCCTGCGCCAGTCAGTGGTGTTGCGATGTCGGTGTGGACTCGACCAAGTCACGCGGGATTGGTTCAAGCAACATATGCAAACACGGATCGAATGATGAGTTGCTTTGCCAAAGCATTCGGGCATCGCTATCCGTGGGATCGATATGACCAACTTGTCGTACGAAATTTTTCGGCGGGTGGAATGGAAAATACATCCGCAACGACAATGAACTCTGGCGCAGTAATGGATACGACTGCGTTGCTTGAAGGTGATTTGGATGGTCTTGTTTCGCATGAATTGTGTCATCAGTGGACTGGCGATTTGATGACTTGCAAATCTTGGGATCACTTGTGGCTCAATGAAGGTTGGGCGACATATGGAACGGCTCTTTGGATGGAAGAACGCGATGGTGCGGATGGTTATTACGATCAAGTTCTTGGCAATGCGGGTGTCGCCGATGGTGATAGTGGTATGCCGCGTGGTGAACCCGCGACGATGCCGCAGGCAATGTGTTCGCGGGTCTATACAAATCCTGGAGAGACTTTCAGTCGCGCGGCAAATCCATATCCCAAGGGAGCGTCCATATTGCATATGCTCCGGCGACTGCTGGGAGATGAGATTTTCTTCCGCGGCGTGCATTTGTATGTTTCTCGATTTGCTGGAAAACTGGTGGAAACCAGCGATTTTCGGCAGTGCTTGGAGGAAGTCAGCGGCCGCAGTTTGGAGCAGTTTTTCTCGCAGTGGTGCTTTCAACCTGGATGTCCTGTGGTGAAAGTTGTTTCGAGTTACGACGCGGGATCGAGGTTGTTGACGCTCGAAGTCGAGCAGAAGAATCGAAATACTGTGGCTGGACCGATGCAGTTCTCGTTGCCGGTTCTTGTTCGCACCGCATCGAGCGAACGGACTGTGATGATTCCAGTTTCGAGTGCGACGGCCCAGCGTCAGATGGAACTTGATGGGCCGCCAACGATGATCGCTGTCGACCCGATGCTTGATGTGTTGAAAGTTTTGGAAGTTTCTCATTCGACACCACTCTTGATCGAACAGATGAAAAACGGTCCAACTTCTGCGACGAGAAGACAAGCGGTGCGTGCACTGCGTGCAAGTGAATCTCCAGAAGTTCGTGAAGCTCTCGCGCAAGTTGTGCGTGATCAAAAGTGTCGATGGACGCTTCGAATTGAAGCGGCTGAAGCACTTGCCGCGTGGGCTTCACCTGAATCTCGCGCATTGACCCGCGCACTCTTCGATGAGTTGGTCGCACCGACTCTTGGAAAGTCCGCGCAAGACGCGGCGAAATTATGTCATCCGCAATTGCGCGCGACATTGACCGAATCAATCGCAGTCGCGCCAATCGATCAAGCTTTGCCGAGACTTCAGAGCGTTCTTGAACAAGATGCGGGTTATGCCCCTCGAATCGCGGCTGCCGCAGGTTGCGCACGGTTGGGTGGCGTTGATTTTCCCGATCAGCGCGCTGTGATTACACAAAATGCCGAGATTCGCGCGGGTCTTGGGAAAATGTTGAATGTCTCGACACCAAACGAGAGGATGCGAAGCGCGGCGCTCGATGCCATCGGGGCGCTCAATCTTATGGAATTCGCCCAGCAGGCGAAACAACTCGCGGCGATCGGTCATGTCGAACGATTTCGTCCTACGGCGATTGCCACCTTTGCGGACTTGGCACCACCTACTTCGGATGCGATGGGGCGTGCTCAGGTTGTGACACAATTGATCGCGCTTCTTGATGATCCTGAACCGAGGGCGAAAGAGTCCGCTGGCAAGGCGCTTGCATCGATGCGAGCAACCGAGGCACTCATTCGAATTGATGCCATAGCCAAAGGTGATCGCGATGAATCGACGCGAGAACGCGCGGCGGGTTGGGCAAAGAAAATTCGCGGCGAGCCTGCGAAGCCATAAGAGTCAAGAAAGATTACGCCTTGCAGCGGCGGACAAATGCTGCGTATTGCTCTGGGGTATCGATGCCGTGCGATCGTGCAACGCCGTGCGCGACGGCGATTGCAAATCCATGTTCAAGCGCGCGGAGTTGTTCGAGTTGCTCGGTCTCTTCGAGTGGAGTTGGAGCAAGCGTCGCGAATGCCTTCAGGAATTCGCGGCGATACACATAGAGCCCAACATGCTTGCGTGGTTCGCAGCGAGAGTGACCAAGGTCGCGCGCACACGGAATGAGCGCGCGAGAAAAATAGAGCGCGCGGTTGTTCAGGCCAACAACGCACTTCACAATGTTGGGATTTGCGGGGTCTTCGTGGGGCAGAAATGGCGAGGCGACTGTTGAAAGAGATGCGCCAGCGTCGGCCTCCAGCGCATTGATCGCAGCTGAAATCAGTTCGGGTTCGATTTCAGGTTCGTCACCTTGCACATTCACGATGATCTCCGCGTCGATGTCGGCGACCGCTTCGCAAATGCGGCTTGTTCCGTTGGGGTGATCCGATCGAGTCAGAACGCAGCGCGCGCCGAATGCAAGAGCAGTTGCGCGGATCAGATCATTGTCGGTTGCAATTATGATTTCTTGGATTCGTTCACAGAGCGCGGCGCGTTCCCACACATGTTGCAGGAGGGGCTTGCCTGTTTCGTTTGCCAGAAGTTTTCCAGGAAATCGAGACGAATTCAACCGAGCAGGGATGATGGCGACAATTCGCGCGGCAGTGGAGGGTGCGCTATAATTTTGGATTGGTCTTGGGCTCAACCCAGTTCCTTCACTAACTCGTCGAGATCCTTTCGGCGCTGACGAATGTCGCGGTAACTGATGTCCTTGCGCAGGATGCTCGAACAAATATCCGCGGCATCTCGTGCGTGCTGTCCGCTTTTTTCACTGCGCGCGAGTTCGATAAGGGAAAGCATCAAGTCGTATTTGATGTGTTGTTCTCGCTCTGCTTGCGTCGCATCGATCGCTGAGAGTGCGTCCTTGAATTCGCCAATTGCTTCCGCGTGCCAGCCAGATACGGCAAAACATTTTCCAAGCATATGCGCGGCAGCAACACGCATCTTTGGTTCTTCTTTGGCGATTTGCAGGCACCCCATCGCGTCTTCGAACTGGCCGAGTTCGAAAAGAATTCGTCCAAGTTCTGCCTTGATCGATCGGTCGGTTGGATAATTGGTTGCGCGTTCGCGATATTCCGAAGCTTGCAGGTCTAGAACCGCCTTGCGAACGCGCGCAGCATTTGCTTGAGCAGTCGCATCAGTTGGCGCAACTTTCGCCGCTTCTTCTGCCGCGTTCAACTGGCGTACAGCTCGCATCAATTTGATATCGCCTGCCGCCATCCTGAATCGATATTCTTTCAGCGCTTCAAAGGCAGCCAGATAAGTGCGGTACGCGGTCGCTTCATGTTCGGGCGTTCCCATGCGTCGCAGCGAAGTGCAATATTTTTGGATGTTGTCTGGAATGGTCGGGTTTGCGTCGTAATCCGCTTTTGTCCGAGCGAGGTTGCGATCTTCCGAACCAGCGCTTCCAGTGAGTGCATCCTGTTCTTCCATCGCTCGTTGCTTGTCGAGATCACGCACGTTTTCGCGGAAGTTTCCAGTCCCACCGTCGGCGCGGTCGAAACCACTCGCAACAATCGCTCGATTGGCAAGAATTTGCTTGAATTCACGGTCAAGTTGAATGTCGGATGGATCGATCTCCAAGGCCTTTTCGATGCAGAGTTTCGCTTCTTCCCACGAGTTGACTTCCACGAAAAGATTCTTCGCGCGCAAGAGCATCTTCTTGTTTGGCTTGTCGCGAAAGGACACAGAAAGAAGATTGAAAACTTTCGGCCCAGCCCAAGCTCCGAATCCAATCTGATCCGCCTTGACCGCAGCGTGCAACATATCCAGAGCGCGATCAATATTATTCAAATCGCGCATCCAATAGAGTTCAGCAACAGCAAGTCGATCCTGTGGTGTTGGTCCATCAAGTGATTTCACATCCGCGCCTGTCGCAGGTTTTCCACCTCCAATACAAAATGATTTCCCACATGCGTACATCGCCTCGTGGATGGAGATCTCTTGTGGATTGACTTTGACGGCATTCGCGAAGTAATAGAGGGCGACATCGAAGGATGATTGAGATTGCGCCTTCTCGGCGCGCTCGAGAAACATCTTCGCCTTCTCAGGCGATGGAACAAATGCAGGCTTGTCGCTGTCGTTCTTTTTCCAAGGCAAAATCACGGATGGTCACCTCTCGATTCACCGAACAGTCGGGCAGGATACTCGACAATATCGCATTCGCCATTGTTGGGCAAACAGGGAGGGTTTCTCGATAGGATTGGTTTGAAATGCGCAAACTGATCTTTCACCCTGATGCGGTTCTTCGCCGCCGTGCCGATTCGGTCGATGCGATTGATGATGTGATTCTATCTCTCGTCGCGGACATGATTCAGATTTTGAAAGAAGAAGAGGGGCTTGGTATTGCCGCTCCCCAGGTAGGCGCTTCCAAACGAATCTTCGTCACTCAAGGTGAGGCCGAGGATGGCGGAGATGAAAAGGTGTTCATCAATCCCAAATTTCTGTTGGTCGATGGTCTGCTCGAATCTTCTGAAGAAGGATGTCTCAGTCTGCCCGATATTCGTGGCACGGTTCGTCGGCAACCGCACGTGATTGTCGAAGCGCTCGATGTTCATGGCAAGACATTCACGATGGAAGAAACTGGATTGATGGCGCGCTGTTGGCAGCATGAAATGGATCATCTTGATGGGGTCTTGATTATTGATCGAATGTCTGTGATCGATCGAATCGTCAATCGAAAGCGATTGCGAGCGCTTGAATCGACGGGGGATTCGGATTGAAGAGCGGTGATATTGCAATCGCACTCTTTGGAAGTGGCGAATTTGCAGTTGCACCATTCGAATTGCTTCGACAGCGCAGCGAGCAATTGGGCGTGCGAATTGAATGCGTCGTTTCCCAACCTGATCGCAAAGCTGGCAGAGGTCAGGAATCGCAGGCGACGCCTGTCAGTGTTTGGGCGCTCTCACATGGTTTGGCGTTGTTGCGGACCGCTGATGCGAATGCTCCTGAAGTTCGCCAGAGCATTCGCGCGTCTGGCGCAAAACTTTTCGTGGTCATCGCATTCGGTCAGCGGATGTCGCCTGAATTACTTGAAGGAGTCGCCGCGTTCAATTTGCACGGATCAATATTGCCAGCGTGGCGTGGGGCCGCTCCCATCCAGCGATCACTGATGTCTGGCGATGCGAAAGTTGGTGTGAGTGTGATTAGTGTCTGTGACAAGATGGATGCTGGACTGGTGTTTGCCAGCGCGGAAACAGCGCCAATACCCGCAGAAACAGCGGGAGAATTGCATGATCGCCTCTCGCTGCTGGGATCTGTTGCGCTGTTTGAGACGGTTGCGAAATGGGTGAACGCATTCCAACGCGGCGCCGCATCACCAAGCAGGGCGCTTGATGCGCAAACTCTTCTTGATGGTGCTATTCAGGATGAATCACTGGTGACTCGCGCAAAGAAATTGTCGCGCGCAGATGCTTGGGTGGACTTTTCTTGCAGCGCTTATGAAGTGAGTGCGCGCATAAACGGTCTCAGTCCTTGGCCGGGAGTTGATGCGATGATCAATGGAAATCCGCTGCGCTTGCTTCGAGCGCGAGTTGTCGAGCCTCCAGTCGATGTTGCAGTTGCTGGGGGTCAAACACTTGTGGGAGAAATTCGCGCCGGCGGATTCGTGGCGTGCGGAAGTGGAGCGATTGAGTTGCTCGAAGTGCAAGCGCCAGGCAGTCGTGCCATAACGCTTCTTGCTTATATGAACGGCCGACGGATGGGAGCGGGGGCGCGAATCGAATCCAAGAGAGAGGACTCGGTTGGTGGAAAGGCATCATGACGCAGGAAGTTCCACCGAGGTCTGGCGCTTCGAGTGCAATCGATCTGGACTGCGCAGAATTGGAATATCCGCTTGACCCCAAGCTGATAGCAACGGCGCCGGCGCATCCTCGGGATCAGGCGAGAATGATGGTTTTTCACCGTAAAAACGGCAGGATTGAGCACCGGAAAGTGGCTGATTTGTTGGACTATCTAGAGCCGAGCGGC
Source organism: Planctomycetia bacterium (assembly GCA_005792145.1). Taxonomy (GTDB): domain Bacteria; phylum Planctomycetota; class Phycisphaerae; order Phycisphaerales; family SM1A02; genus F1-60-MAGs104. Next base: position 10,572 of record SXSS01000032.1, read on the forward strand.
AAGTTGATCGTCAATGAGACGCGCGTTGCTCCTCTGCGATTTGTCGCTCGGCGAATTGCCGATGGTCGGGAAACTGAAGGACTTTTTCTGGGCAGAGCTGCCGAGGGAAGGTGGCTTGCGCTGATCAAAGGTGCGAAACGATTTGCTGAAGGGGACGAGTTGCAACTTTGTCCGGCTGATGGTGCAGAGGTCGTGGAGTCTGATCGGATCAAACTTCACGCGCGACGGGAGATGGCTTGGGAGATTTCTTTTCAGTCGGGGATTGAACCCTCCATTATCTGGGAGCGATCGGGTCGGACTCCATTGCCGCCATACATCTTGCAAGCGCGCAAGGTTGAGGGAGCTGGAAGTTGTGGGAGTGGCGAAAGTCATTGCGAGTCGGTCGACCGACTGGAGTATCAAACGGTCTTTGCTCGATCATCGGACTTGCCGAGTTGCGCGGCGCCGACTGCGGGGTTGCACTTCACTCCCGAATTGCTCGCGCAAATTGCAAAGCGTGGGATCGATCGCATCGCAATCGAATTGCAAGTTGGGACGGGAACATTTCGTCCTGTGGAGGCTTCGCGGCTCGGTGATCATCCGATGCATCACGAACATTGCAGGATCACTGCGGGAAATCTGCTGCGGATGGCAGAGGTTGATAACCACGCAAGTCTTGTTGTGGGAACGACTTCCGTTCGGCTCTTGGAATCCATCCCTCGCCCGATTC
>SXSS01000152.1 GCA_005792145.1 Planctomycetia bacterium
ATGACCCCAGTGACGAACGCAAAGATTGCGAGTGCGCCCCAGACAGTTGGCGTCAAAAAGAGCGCGGCGCATTCTCGTCGAGCAATTGTCAACAGATCGCCCATCATTGAGATGCTCCATCTTTCTGTTCGCGTTCACGAACAAGTCGTTGGAAAATCTCCTCCAATGCAGGATTTGCCCGTTCAAATCGTCGAATTACTCCGCCAGACGAATGTAATGCTTCGCCGAGTGCGGTTGGAATTCCTACCGATTCGCCGTCGGGTTCGATCTCGACTGATATTCGAGTCCACCCATCTTGCATCGACTGTGTCTGAACTCCAAGCACGCCGACGATCTGACGCAGCACAACAGGATCGCAATGGGTGGCTTCGATTTCGAATCGCATACCAACAGCACCTAGACGCCGAAGTTCGATCGCGCTTCCATCGGCCACCAATTTTCCGCGTGCGATCAGCACGAGGTGATCGCATGTCGCCTCGACCTCCGCAAGATTGTGACTGGAGAAGAGGACCGTGTGTTCGCCACGAAGCGAACGGACAAGAGTGCGAAACGCCATCGCAGTTGTTGGATCAAGTCCAGTTCCAGGTTCGTCAAGAATCACAACTGCCGGCGATGCGACAAGCGCCGCGGCAAGTCCCGCTCGCTGACGAAATCCCCTGCTCAAAGAACCCAGAAGTTTATGCCGAACCTCCGCGAGACCGCAGCGATCAATGACTCTGTCAATTGCTGCACGACGCTTCGATCGATCGACTCGCCAAAGTTCGCAGCGAAATTTCAAATACTCCCTGACTGTCAATTCGGACGGCAATGGATTCGATTCTGGCAAATATCCCAATTGACCGCGCGAAGAACGCGAATTCGTTCGCACATCTTTACCTGCAAGGACCAATCTTCCAGCATTTGGCTGGATCGCCCCAGCAAGCATTCGAATTGTGGTGGTTTTTCCCGCTCCATTGGGTCCTAAAAAACCACAAACCGATCCAGCGGGAACAGAAAACGAGAGGTCGGAAACCGCCTTGAACGCTCCGTATGACTTGTGAACATGGTCAACGATGATCATTGTGAAGAATCGGGAGTGTAATCGAACCGTACACTCTTCTATCAATGGCTGAGTCCGCGCCCCATCCTTACCGCCACGACTCTGGCGACTTCTTCGAAAACGTCGGAGCGGGAGTTGGCGTTGTCGATCATGCGGGAGAAGTTGTTTGGATGAGTTCGCGTCTGGCAGAACATTCCCCAGAAACGCTTCGGATTTTTACCGAACTCTGCTCAGAAGCAATTGTGCAATTCAAGAGCTCGCCGACCCTGCATATGCGCAAGCGATTCGCATCAGGAAAGAACTTTTTCGAGTTGATGATCTCCCCCGCATCGGATCGACGGGCAACTGGGATTCTCTTTGATGTCACAAATCGCACCCGATTGGCTGAACGACTCGAAGCGATCGATCTTGCCGGAGCTGATCTCTTGGATCTCGATGCTCAGATCGTCAATCCACTGAATGTTGCGGAGAGATTGGCGCTGCTTGAGGGCAAAATCGCCAATACGATGCGTGAGCAGTTTGCTGATCAACCTTTCGAAGTTCGACTTCGCAATCGAAAAACAGAGCAGTTAGAACTTGTCATCGGTCACGGTATAGATCCGCTTCGAATTGGCGAATCGATCTTTGCGCGTGGAACTGGCAACGGCATTTCTGGACTTGTTGCCTCGACGGGGGTGAGTTATATCGGGCGCAACCTTGATGCGGACCCGCAATACATCCCTGGACTTCCAGGTGCGCGGTCCAGTCTGACTGTTCCACTTCTTCTGCGGGATCGTGTCATCGGTGTTGTCAATGTGGAATCAATTCAGGCGGACGCATTCTGCGATGAAGATCGCATGGCGCTTGAAACGTATGGTCGCTATCAAGCGATGGCGCTGAATATTCTTGACATGCTGATTGTCGAACGGTCCACGACCAGTGGCCGTGTCTCGCTCACACTGCGCGAAGAAATGATTGTTCCGCAGCAACGTCTGCGTGATGCAACGCGAGATCTTGCCGCTGGAAAACTTGGAGCGTATGAAAATCTCGAAGCGGCGCTTGAAACTCTCGGCGCACGCATCCGAGGAGCGACATCTGGACCGCAATCTGTGCTGGGAATCGATCGACTTCCGCGAGACCGCAGTGTTGATCCCTATATCAAAGGCAAACGCATTCTTGTCGCCGATGATGATGCGAATGTTCGAGAGACCATCCAAGGACTTCTGCAGGAAGCAGGAGGTATTGTGGAAAACCGCGCGGATGGCGGCGCAACTCTCGAACTCGTCCGGCGCGCGAAAGATGAAGGTCGTCCATTCGAACTCGTCATCTCGGATGTTCGAATGCCCGATCGCAACGGGTATGAAGTTTTCCGCGGCACCCGTGAATGCACGCCGAACTGCGCATTCTTGATGATGACTGGATTTGGATATGACCCAAATCATTCCATCGTCAGGTCCACGCAAGATGGGCTGAATAATTTTCTTTTCAAGCCATTTCAGGCGAGTGTTTTATTGGAAGAAGTACGCAAAGCGTTTGGCGCGCCGGAATAAAAGCACAAGCGCAAATTTGATTACTCACTTGGTCGAACTGCCGCCAAGATTCTTGGATGCCCCTCCAAATCTGGAAGTATGCGAATCGATCGATATCCAATATCCGCAGCAATTGCGGTTGCTGATTTGCCTTGACTCGAACTGATCTCAACAAGAATTGATCCGCTTGGCTTCAACCACTTTGGCGCGGTAGTGACAATTCTGCGAACGAATTCCAACCCATCGCATCCGCCACGCAGTGCCGTCGAAGGCTCGAATTCACGCACATTCTTTGGGACTTCCGCCCATTCTGCATCGCTGATGTATGGCGGGTTGGCACAGAGCAGATCGAACGATCCCTCAAGATCGCGACCAACGAGTGGCGCATCAAGATCCCCTTCAAGAATTTCTATCGCCGTATCCAATCCCATCGACTTCACATTTCGGCGCGCCATTTCGCAGGCTTCTCGAACGATCTCGGTTGCATAAATGCGAACGGTCGCGGTTGCAGTCGATGAATCGGCCGCAGACTCTGCATCCTCCTTGCGCCAAGATAATTGTTTTCGCCCGCCCTGCGCCGCAAGAAGAGATCTTGCGATGGCAATCGCCACGCATCCAGAACCTGTGCAGAGATCGGCGATGCGAATCTCATCAGCAAGCAGAACACCGTCATCGCCACGCACGAGTCGCAGCGCTTCTTCAACGAGCGATTCGGTTGAAGGACGAGGAATGAGAGTCGCTGGTCCGACTTCGATTTCGCACCCAAAGAAACTCCAAGTTCCCACGAGATATTGCACGGGCTCGTGCCGACCGGCGCGCTGCACAAGCCCACGCAGTTTCGCAAGTTCATCCGCAGTTGCAGGACGATCAGGGTCCATATACAAACGCATTCGATCGCATCCCAGCACATGCGCGAGCAGTAAATCAGCGCAAACTGTCGGCGAATCGATCACTTTCTCCGTCAAAAAAGTAATGATCCAACTGCGCAACCGCCGAACCGTCCATGTTTCAGCCATCACACAATCCTAACGGTTTCTGACGTACTATCGCCCCCCCGGCACATTATGACTTCGACCCAAGCACAACAGACTCTCCGCTCGCTCCATAACCACGCCCAAGAAGCGTCGATCTTTTTGGGATTACAACTTGATGGTTCGCGCTTGGAATGCGAGGCTAAAGACTCTGCAGCGAAGGCTGAGTACCGCATCGAAGTCTCCGCGGATGGTTGGCGTCTCTCGCTTGGAACGACAGATCGATGGCTGAGCGAATCAATCGAATCGCAACTCGTTGAGTCGCGAGATTCGATGGAAGATTTGCTCCGCGAAGAACTCGTTGACCTTGATTGCTTGGAGACTCCTCCAAAGATCCGACATTTTCGAGATGAATCAAAGCGTTATGTTTTCGAATGCACAGTTCCATTCGGCGCGGATCTCGTTGATGACTTGCGACGAGCAAAGTGTTTTCTCTTTGCCTTCGAATCCATGTTTCGACAACTTGGAGATATGTCCGGCGCGGAGAGCGAAGAATGACACCTCCACGAGTACTGATGCTTGGCTGGGAATTCCCACCATTCATCACAGGCGGATTGGGAACTGCATGCCATGGTTTGACGCGAGGGCTGACTTCGGCTGGGTGCGATATCACCTTTGCGCTTCCACGCTCGATTTCTCGCTCACATTCTTCTCATGTTCGATTGCTTTCACCTGCAAGCGAAGTTGAAGAGCCATCTTCGTGGGTTGCTCCTCCAGAAGCAAGGCTCACAGAATCCAAGGATTTACAGGAGATTTTGGAATCGACGCGAATCGCCAACATCGAGAAAGTCCGAACTGAATCTCTCCAGCGTGGGACACCAGAGCGGATCAGGATTCTCGATCTACCCATGATGGCTCAGAGTTCTTATGCGTCTGGTTCCGCGCGCGGTCGCTTCATCACGACGGCGCGTGCAGCACTTGGCGATTGCGCCGAATTGAGCGAAGAAATTGAATCGCTCACCAATTCGCAATTTGAGCAAGTCATAGAGACAGTCACTCAAGGAATATCAAGAGGAAAACTTGACGAAGTCTCGATTGCCGACCTTGTGATTGAGCGCGCACTTCCAGAGGCAGGACGAGGTGGTTCGAACAATCGCGAGCAAACGCAAGAGACCATCGGTGGATATGACGGAGATCTGATTCTCGCAGCGGAGAGATATGCGCACTTCTGCGTTCGTGCCGCACAACACTTGCCATTCGACATCATTCACGCGCATGACTGGTTGACATATCCCGCAGGAATCGCACTCGCACGATTGACGGGACGACCACTCGTTGTTCATGTTCATGCGACCGAGTTTGATCGATCAGGCGAACATGTCAACCAAGCTGTATACAACATCGAGCGCCGAGGAATGCACGCCGCAATCCGCGTGCTTGCGGTCAGCATGCTGACGCGAAATCTGCTCGTGAATCGATATGGCGTCTCCCCGGACAAGATTGATGTTGTCTATAACGGAGTCGATATCGAACCTTCGACATATGGCATCAAGCGCATCGAGCGATCCGAGCGAATCGTGCTCTATTTCGGGCGAATCACGATGCAGAAGGGCCCAGAATATTTCGTACGCGCGGCGAAACGAGTTCTCGAAGTCGAGAAGAACGTGCGCTTTGTTGTGGCGGGATCAGGTGATCAAGCAACATCAATGATTGAGATGGCGGCGGAATTGGGCATTGGAAGTCGTATGACCTTCACCGGTTTTTTGCGCGGTAAAGATATTCAACGAGTTTTCTCGCTCGCAGATCTCTATGTCATGCCGAGTGTTTCCGAACCATTTGGCATCGCACCCCTCGAAGCAATGGGTCATCGAGTTCCTGTGATCATCAGCAAGAACTCCGGGGTCTGCGAAGTCTTGACGCATGCTTTGAAAGTCAACTTCTGGGATGTCGACGATATGGCGAACAAGATCGTGGCGGTTCTGCGGCACCCCCCTCTTCGTGCGGAACTGCGCGATCGCGGATTGTTTGAAGTGCGAGGAATTACTTGGGATGGTGCGGCGAAGCGCTGTATCGAAAGCTATGAAAAAGCACTCGCGGTGGTTGGGCGACCTGCTGTTGGATCGCGCCGAAAATAAAGCGGATTTTTCCCTTTACTATCCAAAGAGATCCGGAAAAGAAACACGCAGATTGACCGACAAAACCTTCTCGCACCGAGATGGTGCGCTCATTCCTATACTCAATGACCTCTATGGGTTTGTTCACTCGATCGAAGTCTTCCGCCGCTCAAAAAAAAGCGACGTCATCCGCACGAGCATCTGCTCCGACGCAACCCGTCGTTGAAATAGTTGACACTCCACCAATACCTGTTGATGGCGATCCGAAATTGGAACATGAAGCGCAAGTCCATGCGCTGTCCATCTTGAACGCCGCGCGCGATGATCGCGCAGGTGTGATGAGCGCGGCATTTTGGTCGGACAAATTGATGGCATGGTCGATGAAAGATCCAGACTTCAAAGTCCAACTCTTTCACTTCGTCGATTGCTTCCCAGCGCTTCGATCTTCGGACGCAATCTATGAACACTTGGTCGACTTCATGTCCAAACCTGGATTGAATCTTCCGCCAGGATTGGATATGGGACTTCGCGCAGGTGGACTTGCAAAGGGTCTAGTCGCCAAAACAATGGCCGGCCAAATCGAATCGATGGCCAGCAAATTTATTGCAGGCCGCGATGCGAAGAGCGCACTTCCAACATTGAAAAAACTTTGGTCTGACAATATGGCGTTCAGCGTCGACCTTTTGGGCGAAGCCTGCTTAAGTGATACCGAAGCGCAGATGTACCGCGACAAATATCTTGATCTGATTGCAAATCTCCCAGGAGAAGTTTCGACATGGACGCCAAATGCGCGACTTGAGAGTGACCATCTTGGCGCGATTCCACGCACCAATGTCTCGATCAAGATTTCATCTCTCTTTGCACGAACAGATCCCATCGATTTCGCTGGATCACTCAATGGATTGATCGATGCTCTCACGCCAATTCTGCAAGCGGCACATAAGAATGGTGTCTTTGTGAATTTCGATATGGAGCAGTATTCGCTGAAAGACCTGACGCTTGAACTTTTCATGCGGTGCTGCGAAAAGGTGCCATTTTCCGCAGGATTGGCGATGCAATCTTATCTTCGAAGTGGCGAAGATGACGCGCAGCGAATCATCGATTGGACCAAGAAAACTGGACGCGTCGTCACCGTTCGATTGGTCAAGGGTGCATACTGGGATTCGCAGACAATCCAATCAGAGCAACTTGGATGGCCCTCCCCTGTTTGGGGAGTGAAGCGAGATACGGACGCCTGCTTCGAACGAATGGCAAGTCGATTCATTCGATCCACCCCTCAGCGCGCAGGAGTGGGTGGCGTGAAGCTTGCACTTGGATCGCACAACGCGCGATCAATTGGTGCTGCTCTTGCGATGGTCGAGAAGGCTGGACTTCCAATGAGCGCCATCGAATTGCAAATGCTGCACGGAATGGGTGATGCACTGAAGTCTGCAACAATCGCGCGCGGGTTGCGGCTTCGTGAATATCTGCCGGTGGGCGAAATGATTCCAGGTATGGCATATCTCGTGCGCAGACTTCTGGAAAACACAAGCAATGAAAGTTGGTTGCGATCTGGATTTGCCGAAGGCGCAGATTCTGCGATTCTCGTTGCCTCTCCGCACCGAGCCGCGGGTTCTGGATCTGGAACGGATAATGGGCGAAAGAGGCTTGAGCAAGCCGCAGAGCGTCATGCGCTTGGACGAAGCCATCCACATATTGCCGATGGACGACCATTTTTCACCGAAAGTCTCCGTGATTTTTCAGATGGCGCGCAGCGAGAAGCATTCGCAAATGCAATCTCACGAGCAAGCGTTGCAAATATCTCCAACGATGGAACAGCTCAAATGGCCACGGCGACAGTCGATCGACTGCACCGTGCTTTTCCAGCGTGGCGGGATACGCCATTTCTCGAACGTGCTGCCGTCCTTGTGCGATCTGCGGCAGCGATGCGCTCTCGGCGTGATGAACTCTGCGGAATCATCATTCGAGAAGCGGGGAAAACTTGGCGTGAAGCTGACGGCGACATCTGCGAGGCAATCGATTTCTGCGAGTATTACGCACGCGAAGCAGCGCAATTGTTCGACCCGCGCCGACTCGGTTCTTTCACTGGCGAATTGAACGAAGAATGGTTTCAACCGCGCGGTGTCGCCGCAGTCATCAGCCCGTGGAATTTTCCGCTTGCGATTTGTTGCGGCATGACTGTCGCCGCGCTTGTCACTGGAAACACCGTCATCGTCAAACCTGCGGAGCAGACCCCTGCCATTGCAAAGGTAATGTGCGACATTTTATGGGCAGCAGGCGCACCAAAAGATGCGCTTGCATTCTTACCTGGTCCTGGCGAAACCGTGGGCGCGACTCTCGTGCGCGATCCGCGCGTCGCGCTCATCGCATTCACGGGATCGAAAGGTGTTGGGCTGGACATTGTTGAAGCATCTGGACGAACCCTTGCGGATCAGGAATGCGTCAAGAAAGTGGTCTGCGAAATGGGCGGGAAAAATGCCATAATTATCGATGAAAGCGCTGACTTGGATGAGGCTGTTCTTGGCGTGCGTCAATCTGCGTTTGGATTCTCTGGGCAGAAATGTTCTGCATGCAGTCGAGTCATCGTCGTCGGAAATGCGCACGATGCATTTCTGCATCGACTTGTCGAAGCGACACGAACACTCACTGTCGGCGACCCGATGCTTCCTGGAACTGATGTTGGTCCCGTGATCGACGGCGATGCTGCGAAGAAGATTCGTGAGTACATCGAGATCGGATCGAAGGAAGGTCGTTTGGAGATTCAACTGAAAGTGCCCGATGGACTAGAAAGCCGGGTTGGCAAACCTTTCGTTGGACCAACAATCATCTCAGGTATTCGCCCCGAGCACCGTTTAGCCAACGAAGAAATTTTCGGCCCAGTTCTTGCTGTGATTCATGTCAAAGATTTCGACGAAGCGCTGCGCGTTGCCAATGCGACTCAGTACAAATTGACTGGCGGCGTTTTCAGCCGTCGACCGTCGCACTTGGAAAAGGCCCGACGCGAATTCCGAGTGGGGAATCTCTATCTGAATCGCTCGATCACAGGTGCGCTCGTCGGACGACAACCCTTTGGCGGATTTGGGATGAGTGGAGTGGGCAGCAAGGCAGGCGGGGCGCAATACCTGCTGCAATTTGTGGAACCTCGCGCGGTTTGTGAGAACACGATGCGCCGAGGATTTGCCCCTGGGCTGGATTGAGCTTTCAGCGTTTCAGAGCCATTTCACGAGCAATAACTGACCAATGAGACTGGGATTTGGATCTTTATTGATTCCACCAGATTCGCTGTCCCAGTAATCCTTCGGCTAGACAACGTGTGCAGTAGCCCTGCGCTTTACGTGCCATATTGAAACAGAATTAAACAATTCCCATGCTGAAAAATTACACATTACCGATCATCGTCGCCGCCCTTGCAGTGACCAACACTGCATTCGCTCAGTGGCATCAATCGACAGGTACGGCGTCGCTGAATATGCAGTCGCTGATCTCACGAGAGAATTATGTGTTTGCAGGTGGGGCCACTGGCGCTTATCGATCGGACACGAGCGCAATAAGTTTCACCATTTCCAACTCGGGCAACGATTCAACAGGACCAACAAGAGGATTCGCCACCGACGCTTCATACGTTTACACGTGCACAAGCCAGGGTGTCTTTCGCAGCGCCAACAATGGTGCGACGTGGATTTCTAAGAGCGCAGGCATGACGAATATGCTCACAAGCGGCATCATCCAAGTTCAGTCGCACCTCTTTGTTGTTGGACCGTCTGGTGTTTTTCGTTCGGACAACCAAGGCGACAATTGGGCCGCTGCGGGAATGGTGGGAGTTGATGTCAGGTGCGTGACGGCAGTGGATTCGACCCTGTTCGTCGGAACGAACGGCTCTGGCGTCTACAAGAGCACGAATTTGGGAACGACTTGGACCGCTGTCAACACCGGTCTCGCATCGACGAACATCCGAGCAATCGAGGCGAAAGGCACATCACTTTTCGCCGGCGGGCAAATTGGAACCGGCGTCTACCGATCGACCAATCTCGGTGCGAGTTGGACATTGCTTGGTGGCGGCTTGACCTCCGGCAGTTACAGAGGGTTTGCGCATGATGATCGAATGATTGTTGCAGGTTCATTCGGTGGAGGCGTCTTTTACTCTGTCGACAATGGCGACCACTGGATCGCCATCAATTCAGGATTGACCGATCTGACAATCTTTGATCTTGTGATCCATCAGGGAATGCTTATTGCCGCGACGAATACGCAAGGCGTTTTTCGATTCGCGATATCAAACACATTAGACCTAACAGGTGATAGCTGCATCGACGGTTCTGATCTGAGCGCATTCCTGAGTGAATGGGGAACTTGCACAGACTGTGCTGCAGATTTCAACGGAGACAATTTGGTTGAAGGAAGCGATTTTACTTTGCTCCTCACCAACTGGGGACTTTGCGGATCTTGAAAATCAGTCCCAAAGGGATTTCAGTAAGTCACAGATACAAGAAGATTTCTTCTCCTGTTTTTGGGGACCTTTTTCTTGACTCCCTCCAAATGGGATGGCATTTTTCCCATCTGCCTGAATTGCAGCAAGAGAATCCCATAGCGGCTCAACCGAACGTGGGTCATTATGCTTGGAATCGTGAACGACTATGGGAATGCCAGCGTGAAATGAATCCGTCTCAATAGAAAGCACGCGATCTGTATTCACCCACGGTTGGGAAATGTCCGCTTGAGCAGATTGGATAGTCAAGTCACTTACAACTTCTCTCAGGCCATATGACATAGCTTCTTCATTGGCAAAGGTTCGGACTCTGACTGGATCACTTGCCGCCGCGGCCTTACTTCGAACATTAGAGACAGGATTGACATTGCTGAAAGCAATAGTGATTGCAAAGGTCAAGAGCACAAAAAAACAAAAAGCCCCGACTGCAATTCGTTTCTTTGTGATCAATTTGCTCATTGAAAAAATCCTTCAGTGAATTGCCGCTCTTACGAGGCCTTGGAGATCCGTTCACGCCCCCACAGAATCCAACTGGAATCTGAAAGCGTATGCCCCATGCTACGTAACATGAATGAAATTTGCGCATTGTGATAAAGCGCGTGCGTTGGCACTTGCATGATTGAATCGATGGCTCTTTGACGATATTCAATTCCATCACGAACGCGAACCACGATTCGATCGCACTCTGCGGGTGTCAGTCGTTCGAGATATCCATCCCAGCGCGCACGAACCTTCGCAAACTCAGCGCGAATCGATGCGATGTTTGGCAGTTCGCTCGTCGGAGGCATTGTCACTGTCGCATCGCCCTCAAGCACACCAATCCAAATTCTTTCCGCACCAACGAGATGTACGATGGTTGCATGCACAGATCCCATTCCAATTGGAAACTCTCGACGAAAATCCGCGTCTGGAATCGCCGCGACGGCATCGAGTGTGCGTCCAGTCATCCATCGCAGCCAATTATGCGCATCACATGCAATCGTGTTTGAATTCATAGTGCAAATCCTTATTGTTTGATTTCCGTCACTGCGCTGGCAATAATTTCGCCCTGTGCATCTCGTGCAACAGTCTCGACAATGACTATGCCATTTATGCGCTTTGATTGAACGGCGAAATCCATGCTCTTCACGCCATCTTCGACCTTGACAGTGGCCAACTGGCCAATGACCGCCACCACTTTTGGCGCAGAGAGCAACGATCCATCTGCGCTGTGCAATTCAATCTCGACGGTGACCGAATCTGCCCCTTGACCCAAAGAAGAAATCGAAGCATTCACGATCAAAGAGCTGACCGCCGGATGTGCGCATGCGCAGAGCGCGAGGAGGAGAAAACTTCCAGTGATTTTGAAAACGAACTTCATCGTATCTATTCCTTTGATTATGAAACATGCAATTCTTGTGAGTGATTGCGAAGCGTAACAAATCATCTATGCGATCGCATACCGTATGCATTGTGACCGCTGCGAATCAAACTGGAACACCCACTGCAGCAGAAGCCAACTTTGATGGCCTTGTTGGAATGACCCACAATTATGCAGGACTTGCCGCGGGAAATATGGCAAGCCAGAATAATGCGGGACGCATTTCAAACCCAAAGGCTGCTGCACTGCAAGGCATTGCAAAAATGGAGGCGGTTGCGGCGCTGGGCGTGACGCAATGTTTTCTTCCACCGCATGAGCGACCAGCTTTATGGGTATTGCGGCAATATGGCTTTACTGGCGATGACGAACGCGTGCTCGCCGATGCACACGCCAACAAGCCGCATCTGCTGGCGCAATGTTGCAGTTCAAGTTTTATGTGGAGCGCGAACGCTGGAACAGTTGCGCCCGCACAAGATGCGCGCGATCAACGAACGCATCTGGTCGTGGCAAATTTGAAGTCCATGCCGCACCGCTCAATCGAACCATCAAGCACGAATGCGATTCTGAGAGCTGTCTTTGCCGACCGCGAGCGTTTCGTGGTTCATCAAGCGCTTCCAAGTGCGGCAGATATGGGCGACGAGGGTGCGGCGAATCACACACGTTTCTTTGACGCGACAAACGCTCAACAACCCGCGACACATTTTTTCGTATACGGAATTGACACCGCCAATCCGCAGCAGCGACCCAAAATTCATCCCGCTCGGCAATCGCTTCAAGCCAGCCAAAGCATTGCAAAATTATTGCAACTCGATCTTGCGCAGTGCGTCTTTGCGCAGCAACATCCTGACGCTATTGACCAAGGCGTGTTTCACAATGACGTTGTTGCTGTTGGCAACGCATCCACTCTGCTCTATCACCAAGATGCTTGGCTTGATCATGATCGTGTGTTGAACGCGCTTGCTGAGAGCGTTGGAAAATCATTTTGCCCCATCGCTGTCAGCCGCGATGAATTGACGATCGCCGAAGCAGTCTCGACATATCTATTCAACTCTCAACTTGTCACAACGCCAGATGGAACTATGACATTGGTGTGCCCAATCGAAGTCGAACATCATGATCGTGCGCGCGCGGTGGCTCAGCGCATTCAAGGTGATCCGCGCAATTCAATCTCGCGCATCTTGTATCTCGATGTGCGCGAGAGCATGCGAAATGGTGGTGGACCAGCGTGCCTGAGATTGCGCGTGCCTCTTGCGCCTCCGTCCGGCTTGGCTCCTTCCATAAATTCTTTGCGTGGCATTCATCCTGGTTGCATTTTCAATTCGCAGCGCGCGACAGAATTGCGTTTATGGATTGAACAGTGGTATCCAAACCAGCTCACTCCTGAAGACCTCGCGGACCCGATGCTTCTGAAGCGAAATCGTGACGCGCTCGATTCACTCACACAACAACTTGGACTTCCTGCGATCTATCCATTCCAAGGGTGATTTCAATAAAAAACTACTGTGCCTCTATTCACTGACCGCCAAGCGTGCGATATTGCAGCGCTTCCGCCAAGAACACTGCGTTCACTTCCACTTCTCCCGCGAGATCTGCGATTGTCCGCGCAACCCTGCGAATCTTGTCATATGCCCGCGCGCTCAGCGCAAGTTCATCCAACCCTCGGGTCAACAAATCTGATGCGGCCGCATCAAGACGACAATGTCGATCAAGAACCTCGACACTCAGCCTCGCATTTGGAATTTTCCCCTGCCGATTCACCGCGCGACGCCGTGCTTCGATGACTTGCTCGCGCAGTGTTGCGCTGTCGACACCAGGCTTGACCCGCGCGAGATCTCGCGCGCTCACTCTGCGCACTTCGACATGCAAATCGATGCGATCAAGCACCGGACCAGAAATGCGTCCGAGATATTCAGACATCATCCGCGCACCTCCTGCACCAGCAACACGATCTCCGCGCGCAGTTGGATTCATCGCAGCCACCAACATCGTGATTGCAGGCCAACGCACCGACCCACTTGCGCGGGCGATCGCCACCTCGCCACCCTCAAGTGGTTCGCGCAAAGCTTCCAGCACATCTCTGCGAAACTCTGGCAATTCATCGAGAAATAAGACTCCTTGATGAGCAAGCGTGATTTCTCCAGGGCGCCCCATCGGCCCTCCTCCCACAATTGCAACAGCGCTCGCACCATGATGCGGCGCACGAACAGGACGCGCGATGTCCAATGTTCCGCGCGGAGTCTTGCGAAATTCGCACATCCCAACACACGAACCGATGCGCATGACTTCCAACGCTTCTTCAGCCAAAAGCGGAGGCAAAATCCCCGCGAGCGCACGCGCCAACATTGTCTTGCCACATCCAGCAGGTCCAAGCAGCAGCGCATTATGCCCCCCCGCAGCGGCGATCAACATCGCACGCTTCGCAAGCACCTGCCCTTTGATATCTCGAAAGTTGACGGGAGCAAGTCCAGGCGCAGGAAGTTCGTGTTCGCTTGGCAAAATTGCATCGAACGATTCATCCGCGAGCAAAGTCGGCGCACTGGGTTCGCCCTCGCCACGAAAAAATGCGACCACTTCGCAGAGTGTTGATGCGCCGATCACTTTCACATCAGGCACAAGCGATGCTTCAATCGCATTTTCAATAGGCACAATAATTCCACGACCGTGATCGCGCGCCATCAGCGCAGCGCTGACAGATCCACGAATGGGTCGCAATCGTCCATCGAGCGCGAGTTCTCCAGCGATCAACCAATCCGAAGGTGAAGGCGCATCTGCTCGCTTTGGCTCTGCAGTTCCAGAGGCGAAGAGCAATCCCATCGCAATTGGAAGGTCGTACACCGGACCCTCCTTGCGCGTTCCAGCAGGCGCGAGATTGACCAACACATGATGACGAGGGACCTCGAATCCAGAGACCTCGATCGCACGGCGAACGCGCTCGACCGATTCGCGAATCGCCGCATCTGGCAGACCGACCACGCAAATCTGCGGCAAACCATGGGGAGAAAGATGGACTTCAACTTCGCATGGAAGTGCGTCGATTCCCCGCAACATAAAAGCATGAACAAGCGCGTGCACAACGAGAACCTAGTTTCTTGCCGACGACATCCGACAAATCCCCCCCTTTTTCTCTATCTTTCAACCAGACGAGCGCCACTTGGATTTTTCTACTCTCACTCTCTCGATTCTGATTGGAACCGTTGGCGGATTCCTGGGTGGACTTTTCGGAATTGGCGGCGGAGTTGCGATCATCCCTTTGCTGACCCTGACTCAAGGAAGCAATCCGCATCTCTATCAAGCGGCAAGTCTTGTTGCTGCGCTGCTCGTCAGCGCGGGCAGCATTCCTCGACACATTCGCGCACATGCAATTCGCTGGACATTTGCACTGCGCACAATTCCATTTTCAATTGCAACAGTCGGACTGGGCATCGCCATCGGTATTTATCTTCCAAACACGCAATGGCTCGAGTGGATTTTCGCGGCGTTCTTGATCTATGTCGCAATTTCTGAAGTCATTCACCGTTTGCGAGAGAAGCCTGCGGAACGAAAATCCCCGCTGCTTGCCGAACGAATGGGATGGGGACCAGCATCCATCGTTGGTTCGGCGATGGGAACACTTTCTGGTTTGCTTGGAATCGGCGGAGGCGTGATCGCAGTCCCGATGATGAGCGCCGTCAATCGATTCGACATTCGTACCACGATTGCCACGAGTGCATTCCTCGTTTTGCCAACGGTCATCATTGCCGTGATCTTAAAATATTTGACTCTCTCATCGGTCAAGACTCCAGCAGGCGATCCGATCACTATGAGTGCGGCTCTGTGGCTTGCAGCAGCACTCGCGCCAGGAGCATTTGTTGGCGCATTTATTGGCGCGTCGCTCGTTCACAAACTTCCGATGCGCAAACTCTCCTTCGCCTTCGCATTGCTGTGCGCAATTCTTGCAATTCGTATGTCTGGGATTGTCACCTTCAAGTGATCAGCGCATTCAAGTGATACTCTCGGTTGAAAGATGAATTCCGAAACTCAAACTCAAACACCTTCCAAATTTCGGCGCAATCTGGTGATTGCTCTGGGAGTCCTCTGGATCACTCTTCCGCCTTTGATGGGCTTCTGGTTGCTGGGTGAATTAGGAACAGTCGGCGATTGGTTGAAATCTCATCCTGACTACGGACTTGCACTCTTCATAACAATGTTTGCGCTGACTTCTGGATTCGGATTGCTTCCAACATATGCGCAGGCGATTCTTGGCGGATGGGTCTTCGGCGTCACGATCGGCACGGCCGCTGCGATGTGCGGATTACTCTGCGGGGTGATGATTGGATTCACTTTTTCGCGCATCGTCAGTGGCGCTTCGATCAAAGCGCTTATTGATAGCAATCCACGCGGACGCGTGATTCGCAATGCCCTCGTCGAATCAAGTCAACGACGAACATTCCTGCTGATATTGCTTCTTCGCCTTCCTCCTAATTCCCCATTTGCAATTGCAAATCTGGCGATGGGCGCATCTGGAGTGCGCGCACTGCCACTACTTGGCGGAACTGCTCTTGGAATGTTCCCGCGCACCCTGATCACTTGTGGCGCTGCCGCCGCTGCGGCGCAAACAGGCGCACGGGATTTTCAACAACTGTTTTCGGAAACAGGATGGGGTTTTATCGCCGTCGGAATTTGCAGTTTTATTATTGCGTTGCTGATCATCCGCGTCGTTTCGATTCGCGCGCTCAAGAGTGCAGGATTGATGTCAGAATCACCGCCCTGATCGTAAAAAACAGAGCCGTGGGAATTTCGATCACGGACTCGCCAACGGCGGCTGCACTCCAGAAGGATTCGCAACTGGTGGCGCAGGATCGGGGATCGTTTGAGTCGAAGTATCGCGCGCAGTCGGCGCTTCCAACCCATTTGGATCGGCAACTTGCGTCGTGGACATAGCTGACGCCGGCTTGCTCAAATCAATCGGCAACTGCGCGAGTCGTGAATCGATCTCACCAAAGAAATGGTCCGCTGCGGTCAGGAAATTAGGCGGACGAATGGACGCCCGAGAATTGAGAACAATCTTCGGCACTCGATTATCTGCGTCGACGAGGACAGAAAACGTCCACGTTTCACTTTGGCGTCGAAGTGCTTCGCCTGGCTCCGCATAATCTCGCTTCAATTCGCGGTAAATTTCAATGCGATTTGCGCTTGCGTCGACAAACACGCCGTTTTCGGTGACAAACCAATTGGAATACTTGGGATTTCGCGCCGCCCCAAGAGCAGCTTGCCAAAGTTCATCGTGACTCACGCCTGGATAATCACGCGAAACGGTATTGCATCCGACCGCCATCAGGATCGCCGCGCACACGAAAACAACAGTGCGAATGTTCCGCTTCGTCTTCAATATGTTTTCAATCGATAAAAATTGCATTCGAGAAAACTTTCTGCACATCGTCGTGCTCTTCAAGTGCATCGATCAAACGAACAATCTGCGCCGAGCGTTCGCCTTCAACTTCAACTGTCGTGGAGGGTATCCACATGATCTGCGCCTCAGCGGCTGGCATTCCAGCAGCTTCGAGAGCGTCCCGCACGGCAGCGAGCGCGGCAGGCTGACACGTGATCTGCCACATTTCCTCCTCAGCAGAAACATCATCCGCTCCAGCCTCTAAAACGATCTCCATCAATCGATCTTCTTCGATGCGTGCGCGCTCGATGACCAACACTCCTGCATGGTGCAAGTTGTACGAAACCGAACCAAGAACACCCAGATTTCCGCCGTTCTTGTCAAAGATCGTTCGGATATCCGGAGCGGTTCGATTGACATTGGATGTCAAACATTCCGCGATGATGGCGACGCCTCCAGCGCCATAACCCTCATATCGAATCGCCTGAAAATTCTCGCCATCGATCTCTCCCGATCCTTTCTTGACGGCTTTTTCGATTGTTTCGCGGGGCATATTGACGCTCTTGGCTTCGTCAATTGCCATGCGCAGAGAAGAGTTGAATCGAATATCGCCACCGCCAAGTCTCGCCGCAACGATGATCGCACGAGATGCTTTGGACCACATCTTCCCCCGCTTCTTGTCCACCGCAGCTTTGCGGTGTTTCATATTTTTCCATGCGCTATGACCAGCCATCTGCGTTGTGCCTATTGATGAAAAAACCTTTAGCGCGACCGAGAGGTGACTTTCGCCTTTGGCTTCGCTTTTACTTTTGACTTCGCGCTGGATTTTGCGCGTGGCTTTGCGCTCGGCTTGGGATGAGACTTGGCATGCTCGGCCGATATTGCCGCCGCTCCTCGTGGCTTCTTCTTTGCTTCGCGCTTGATGCGAGCCTCTTCAGCACGACCAGAATTATGAAACGCATCCGTCGCCGCAACGAGCGCGAAATGCATTTGCCGAGCGCGATCACTCTTGAATTTCTTGGCGAAAATTTCTGTCAGCAAACTGGGCTTCATATCGTCAGGGAGCACCTCGTAATGCACCAACAGATCGATTGTTGTCTGGTCGATTGGCACCAATGCAACTTCGAAACCAAGCAACATCATGCGAGAAACTGCGTATGTTCCCATTCCCTCGAGATTCTCCAAGTAAATGCGAACGTCTCGCTTTGGCTTACCCACAAGCTGTTCCAAACTGACTCGGTGATGGCGACGGAAAAGATCAAACAATGTCATCCGCAATCTGCGCATACGCCCGAATCCATCGGGATATTTCAGTCCGATCGTCGTCACCATCTCTTCAACCAAGTTGACTCGGAATTCGTTGAAGTCGACATTTCGACTTCGCACGCGCTGCATAGCAGTATCGGCCATCTCGGTGGTTGCGTCATATAAGAGCGATGAGTGAATCAGCAACGCCGTCAAATCTGCGACATTTGGCTCTTCGGTACGCGCACGAGCGCTGTACTTCTTAACCAATGAATTGAGACGATTGATGTTGAACGCTGGTTTCTTCTCTGTCATGGGAGAGCCTCTTCAGTTGGTGGGATCAATTCGAATATCAATTGCGGCACGCGCCGCAGACTGGTGGTTTCGCGCAGCGATGATCGAAAAAAACCGATCGCACTTCGCAAAGCCGCGAGCGAGAGCGGACCTCGATCTGCGGGAAGGACCGAGACCTTGATCCGAGCTGCCAATAAATCTGGACTGAGACGAACTTCCTGTATGGAAACCATCCCCTGCAAACGCGGGTCGGATAGCCCTCGCACAATTCTGTCTTGAAGTGCGCGCTGAAGAACGCTTGCGACCTGAGCTGGGCGCGAACTTGGCGCTTCGTGCCGCGCAGTTCCATCCGAGCTGAACGAAACTCCAGATGGAAGTTTCGGTCCTTTTCCTCGACGTTCACGCATTTCCGCCACCTAGCGGCCGAACCGTGATCGTGCGATAGCACTCCAGCACGTCGCCCTCGCGGATGTCGTCGTATCCATTGATCTTCATGCCGCATTCGTTTCCAGAACGGACTTCCTTTGCATCTTCTTTGAATCGCTTGAGTTGCTCGAGTCGGCGATCTTTTTCGATCACGATTCCATCTCTCGTCACGCGGATCTGCGCATTTCGCTCGATGACTCCGTCGGTGACATAACAACCTGCGATTGCCCCGACCTTCGTGATCTTGAAAACTGCACGAACATCTGCATGTCCAAGGACCTGCAACTTGATCTCTGGTTCCAAGAGTCCGCGAACGGCCTTGTCCATATCATCAGTCAACTGATAAATGACTTCATAGAGTCGAATATCAATCTTGCGCACTTCAGCGAGTTGGCGCGACTTTGCGTTGCTTGTGACATTGAAGCCCACGATCACCGCGCCAGTCGTTGCCGCAAGTTCGACATCGCTTTCGTTGATTCCGCCAACGCCAGCATGCTTGATCGAGATGCTGACATCTTCTGCTTTGATGCGCCCAAGAACAACTTTGAGCGTCTCAACAGATCCTTGCACATCTCCCTTGACGATCAACGGCAATTCCTTCTTCTTCGATTTCGCCATCGTCTCGAAAATATTGTCCAGCGTCACCTTTGGAGCGGAAAGTTCTCGATCTCGCTCGAATGCGCGGCGCTCAATCGCAGCCTGTTCGGCCGCGGCGAGACTGTCAACAACATAAAACTTATCGCCTGCATCCGGAAGCATATCGATGCCGGAAATGGCGATAGCTGCGGTTGGTTCGGCGTTTGCGATGCGCTCGTTGCGATCGCTCAGGATGTCGCGGACTCGACCAAATGCTCGGCCGACCACCACGAAATCGCCTCGCTTGAGACAACCTTCTTGAACCAACAATTGCGCCACAGGTCCACGACCTTCTTCCATACGCGCTTCGAGCACACTTCCTTGAGCATGACCTCCCCAATCAGCCTTCAAGTCCAATACATCCGCTTGCAGCGCGATGGTTTCTAAAAGTTCTGGCAGACCAGTTCCTTTGAGTCCACTGACAAGCGCGACTTCGACTGAACCTCCCCATGGAACTGGGTTCAAATCATTCTTGGCGAGTTCGCCATAAATGCGTTGCAGATTCTTCTCATCGAATTCTGGACGATCAATCTTGTTGAGAGCGACAATCACGGAAACTTTCGCGGCTTTAATGTGATTGATGCTTTCGATGGTCTGTGGCATAAGCCCGTCAACTGCATCGATGACCAAGATGACGATATCTGTCACCTTCGCACCGCGCGCACGCATTGCCGTGAAGGCTTCGTGACCAGGCGTGTCGATGAATGTGATCATTCGCATTTGATCGCCAGCCTTGACTTCAACCTGAAATGCCCGAGTGGATTGAGTGATTCCGCCCGCTTCGCCTGCCGCGACATTCGTGCTGCGGATTCGGTCCAAGAGTGTTGTCTTGCCGTGATCAACATGTCCAAGAATCGTGACAACTGCTGGACGAGAACGCTCGTCGGTTCTCGTTCGCGCTGCGAATCGTTCTTCGATTTCATCCGATGCGGTCTTCGCTTCGTCGATTTCGATTTCAATATTGAATGCCATCATCAATTCAATGGATTGATCCGCATCGAGCGCCGTATTGATCGTGATTGGATTTCCCGCAAGCAGAGATTTCTTCATAATCTCCGACATCTTCACGCCAGTCAGCTCAGAAAGTTCCTTCACCGAAACTGGATTAGGAACATGCACTGGACCTTGTGGCTTCGACACCACGGCTCGACCTTGCGGAGAGTTCGAAGGTCGCGTGGAAGTTCGGTGCTTGCGAAAGAAACCGTCGGCTTGCCCGATTCGACTTGCGCGCTCTTCAATATCTTTGTTTGAACGCGAACCATCACGCGCTGGATCTGCTCGACCAGTTCTGCCTGTATCAGATGGACGGCGCTTCGATGGAGGCGATGCGCCTCGACGATTCGCTGGCTCACCCGCACCTGCGCCAGTGCCGATACTTGGACCACCAGTACGACCCATCGGAGGACGGTTGGCACCGAATTGACCGCCCGTTCGTGGGCGAGGCGCGGCGACATTGTCGGCGGCTTCGACTCGAATGACTTTCGGCCCAGAAAGGCTTGTTTTCGTCGGTTGATCAAGCACTTGAGATGTTGGACGAGCGCGAACTGGTCGCGTCGGAACATTCATCGGCGCTGGAACAAAAGGCTTCGGCGGTGGAACAACAACCACAGGCTTGGGCGGCAGAACAGGAGCGACTGGCTTTGGTGGCGCGACTGGAGCGTCAACAACTGAAGTTCCTCCATCAGTTCCCTCGCTCGATTGAATTTTCGCTTTCGCAGATAAAGTGGTCGCAGATGATTGCTTCGCCGCAACTTCGGTCGGGGCAATTGGCGTTTCAATGGTGACCGCGCCTGCACTCGCGGCAACAGAAGTTTCCTTGACCGATTTTGGCGCATCAGATGGCGCATCACCCGCCGCTTTCTTGCGCTTCGGCGCTGTCTTCTTAACACGCTCACGAATTCCAGCAACATCAACGCTAGCGGCTGTCTCCGCTCCAGTTGTGGAACCTGATCCACCGAACCATTCCTTGATTGTCTCGGCCAATCCAATCGGGATCGATGCTTGTGGCGTCGTCACACCTTCAATGCCTTCGCTTATGCACTTCTCGATGATGTCCTTTGTGGGGACACCAAGCTCTTTAGCGACCTGCGTGATTCGGATTTTTTTGACTGTCTTAGTTGCCACAATTTGCTCCGATGGAAAGTAAAAAACGAACGCGATTCAAACGGTCATTACAACGAAAAACAGCATAAAAGTCCTTGACTATCACGATTTGGAGTTCTCCGATGAACCGAATCCAAGGATATTGTCCGCGGCTGCTTCGCTGCGCTGATCGGTTGAAACGGCGATATCTGAACCGCCGCCGAGCATTGCATCGACCACGGCTCCGTCTTCGGCCTGCTTCAATTCTGCGGCAGTGCGCTCAAGCAGCATTTCTTCAGCGACGACTTTGGCACGGTCAGAGCATGCATCGACCACCTTGGTCGCCAACTCCTCCGTCATTCCGCAATCGGAAACCAAACTGGTCTCGCCGATTTCTTCAACATCGAAAACGCTGATCATGCCAAGTGCGCCCATGCGATCAAGCATTTCATCCGTTGCGCCTTCCACTGATTTCACAGCGGCCTGCAAGGTTTGCAATCCCTTTTCCAATTCTGGCGGAGTCAAAATATCGACGTCCCATCCAGTCAATCGCGCAGCAAGGCGCACATTCTGTCCACGACGGCCGATTGCCAGCGACAACTGATCATCGCGAACGATGATCGTCGCTCGTCCGAGTTCGAAGCACAAACTGACTTCTTCAACTTCAGCGGGCTTGAGCGCATTGGAGATCAGCACTTGGCTGGATTCATTCCAACGAACGATGTCGATCTTCTCGCCGCCGAGTTCGTCAACAATATTTCGGATGCGCGAACCACGAACGCCGACGCATGCACCGACAGCATCGACTTTCGTATCCACTGAAGAAACCGCCAATTTCGTGCGGAATCCAGGTTCGCGGGACATCGCCTTGATTTCAATCGTTCGCTCCGCGACTTCCGGAACTTCGGACTCAAAGAGCCGACGAATAAAATCAGGATGCGCACGGCTCATCACGATCTTGACCTGACTGCCCGCATCGCGGACATCAAGCAGAATGCAACGAACTCGATCACCTGCTTGAAATTGCTCGCCTGGAATCTGCTCACTTTTTGGCATAAAACCTTCGGTGCGTTCCAATTGCACAATCAATGCGTTGCCTTCGTAACGCTGCGCCACGCCTGTGACCAGTTCGCCTTGGCGCTTGGAATATTCGTCGAGGAGCGAAACTCTTTCGTTTTCACGGAATCGCTGAATCATCACCTGCTTGAAAGTTTGCGCTGGGATGCGTCCCAAACTCTCCAACGGAATGACTTCACGAGTTTGATCTTCATTATTGCGCCAGAGCGAAATTCCACCCCCAAGGCGGTCGATCTCGCAACCAAATTCGTCTGGATCCTCTGAATTGAAGTGTTTCCTCGCGGCACTCACCATGGCCAGTTCAAGGTCTTGAACCAAGAGTTCTCGGTCGATGTTTCGGTCACGGGCAACGGAGTCAAGCAGTCGGATGATGTCATTCATTTGAGAGGTCCTTTCGAATTGTCACCGCGAATAAAAAAGGTCATGATCGCCGCGGTAGCGTTCATGACCCGTCCGACTGCGCTCGGCTGATCGATCAACCCATTTGGGTCTCCGACCAAACGATCGCCTTTGCCGAAACAAAACGCGGATGGACGCCAAAATGCGTCATACGCGGTTTCGGAATGCCGATTCGATACGAGTCCAAAAAATACGATGAAATAAATTCGTAGACATGGTCGTTCTCAAAGTGCGACTGACAAAGGACGGACGGGCACCCGTGGAGGCCATCCCCACGGGAGGGGCAATTATAGCGTGACAAAGGCTTTTTTTCAAGTGACTCCCACATTCAAGAGCAGATTCGCTCATAGAATGCTTGAAATGCGCTTGGCACTATTCACTTTGTTCGCAGCGATTTGTATGGGGAATGCGGCGATGGCGCAGGACGGAGCGAGAGATTCTGCGGATGTCGTCAAAATTCAAGCGATTCCTGCGATGCAAGCTGTCTCTGCGGGAGCCGACCTCCCTGTTGCAATCGTGTTGGAAATCAGCCCTGGTTGGCATATTTGGACCAACGATCGCATTGGAAAGGGTGATGCCGCGAATGGTATTGCCACATTTGAAGGCGCGGTTTTCACTTCAATTCAAGCATCAAACGTATGGAAAGTTGTTCGTGCAGCGAGCGCAAGCAAACCCGAGTGGCTGACAACTCAACCGAGCGATTCTTTCACCGAAGTGCGTGTGCAGTGGCCCGAATTTCATCCTGTGAAAGCGGACGTTGGCGATGGCATTCAAACCTATCCAGTCTTTGAGGGACAAGCTGTCATCTTTGTGCCATTTTCCATAGCGCCCGATGCGCCACTGGGGCCGCAGACAATTGTTTTCAAACTCGAATTTCAAGCGTGTACAGCTACGAATTGCGTCGCTCCTTCGACTGTCGAAGTTTCGATGGAGGTTGAAGTCAAAGCAGGCACAGCGAGCGGTGCGCCACCTGCAATTTTCGCGGAATTCGATTCTGAAATCTTTTCGCAGATTCATTCTGGAATTGCCCCATCCGGGATCATCCAATTTAATTTCTTTGATTGGGATTTTTCTATCGATCCAAATGGAGGCGGCTTCTTGCTTGTCTTGATCATCGCTGCCACTGGCGGACTCTTGTTGAACTTCACCCCATGCGTTTTGCCTGTGATTCCACTGAAAATCATGGGTCTTTCGCGTATCGCCGGAAATCGCCGACGCTGCTTATTGTTGGGCGCAGCGCTTTCGATTGGTGTGGTCATCTTCTGGATCTGCTTGGGACTCGCAGTCGCGCTTCTCAGCGGATTCACCAGTGCGAGTCAACTCTTTCAATATCCGCTCTTCACAGTCACAGTTGGATTGATCATCGCGTTGATGGCGGTGGGAATGTGCGGGTTCTTCTCGATTCAACTTCCGCAATCAATTGCAGGAATTGATTTTCGACATGACACGATCGCTGGTTCAATTGGATTTGGCGTGATGACCGCAGTGCTGTCCACTCCTTGCACTGCGCCTTTGATGGGTGCGGCGGCGGCTTGGGCTGCGACACAAAATCCGTGGGTTGTGTTCTTGGTTTTTGGATCGATCGGATTTGGAATGGCGTTGCCCTATTTCATACTCAGCGCATTTCCACAAATGGTCAGCCACGTTCCAAAGAGCGGTCCCCCAAGTGATGTTGTCAAGCAAACTATGGGACTTCTGCTCTTGGCGGCTGCGGCATATTTTGTCGGAGCTGGTCTCGCCGGGTTGCTGGTTGATCCTCCAACTCCTCCGACCAATGACTACTGGTGGATCGTGTCAGCGCTGGGAACAATCGCAGGATTGTGGCTGTGCTGGCGCACGCTACAAATTACAAAAAGCGTCAAATTCCGCTGCATTTTCGGCTCTCTTGGAATTGCGATCGCCGCCATCAGCGTCGGTGTCGGATTTCAATTCAGTGACGATGGCATAATCAAATGGGTTTTCTATACCCCCGCTCGCCTCGACACCGCGCTCAAGAGTGGTGATGCAATCATGATCGATTTCACCGCGGAGTGGTGTTTGAATTGCAAAACACTTGAGAAGACGGTGCTAGAAAGTTCCAGTGTGCTTGCTCGACTCAAGGCTGGAGGAATTCAATCGGTCAAAGTTGACCTGACTGGAAACAACATCGATGGCCGAGCATTGCTGAAGAAGTATGACCGAGTAACGATTCCTCTGCTTGTCATTCTCGATCCAGATGGCAATGAGATTTTTAAGAGCGATGCGTATTCACCATCTGAAGTTGTTAAGGCGCTCAACGATGCGACCAGCCAAAATGAAACTCCGCATTCGAAAACCAACTGATGTCTTTTCGATACACAGTCACGCTTACTTTTACCGAGCCTTCTACCGCCGTTGAGTGGTTGGCTTGGATGCGCGAAGAGCATGCCGCGAAAGTCGTTCAGGCGGGAGCACAGAGCGCAGAAATCCTCAAAATGGACGGGGTTTTACTTCGCTGCGAGGCAAGATATTCCTTTGAGTCTCGCGCGGACTTTGATCGATATGTTCGCGATCACGCCCCGAGACTGCGGGAAGAAGGGCTTCGCCTTTTTCCAACGACACGCGGGATCCAATACGAGCGCAGTTGCGGTGAAGTCATCGTACGCGCTTGAATCAATTTAATTCCAGCATTTGTTTTTCGATCAAAGCGCGCCGATCAGCAGAAAACTGCCGCAACGGATCGAGCGAAAATGTTTCGTTGGCTTCGAGCGCACTTTGCAATGCGGCATGTGCCCCTGGACGATCACCCAACTGTTTCAACACCTCCGCCAAGCGCAACCAACTTTCAGAGTGGCGTGGATTCATTGCAAGCAATCTTCGCAGTGCATCCCGAGCAGCTTCCCACGAGCCGCTCGATATCTCTGCTTCGCGAATGGCAATCGTCGAGAGCAACAAACGCGCCGCGAATTGACATGATCCAATTTCCTCAACGCTTTGCGCCGATTCGCGTCCACTTCGAAGCCATGATCCAGCCTCGGTTGGCAGCGGATCGCACGACGCGGCCGATTGCAACTGCTCGGCAGCGCGGAGTGCATAGACCGTTCTTCGCGGCCAAATTTGAGATGCGCTGAACAGAGATTCGCCCGCCTGTGCGCGCGCAGCGGCGAGAAGTTCACTCGAACTCTTCTGCGCTTCTTCGTTCAAATGATTCGCCGCCTGCATCGCGAGTTGATCTTGGCGAACGAGCGCTGGCGAAACGACAAAAACGAATCCAAGCGCAAGCACAAGAAAAAACAGGGAGAATCCTGCAAGCGCAATGCGCTTCAATTCCATACGCGGCATCGCTTGCACAGGGATTTTCGCAAGCGCGTCCACATCCCAATCGCGGCGATTCCACCAAGTTGCAATCCCCAAGACCAACCACGCCCACAGCGCGCTTCCTGGAAGCCAGAACACCATATCGATTTGACCGTGGGTCAATACAACTGCTGCAATTCCACACAATCCAATTCCAACTGCACGATCCGCGGAAACTTTTCCAGTCTCCATGATCTTGACCACGGCCCACGCGCTGACCGATCCAGCCGCGAGCCCACCGAATCTCCAAACATATCCCATGGAATCCAATGTTGGCGCTTCAAAGACAATCGAGATAATCGACGAAAGAACCACCACCGCAATAGAGAGTTCGACCACTCCAACCATTGGTGTCGATCGAGATTCCTCATCTACGATTTTTGACTTCGCAGTTGATTGTGGTGCCGACCACAATGCAAGAACGAGTTGAATGGCAACAAGTCCAAATCCCGCGAGGCCAAATGCGATCATCCAGTCCGCAAATGCTCCATGCGCGCTCACCACTTCTTCCACGCATTCGACAGGACGAAATTGCACGAACGATGATTGAAAACCCGCGGGACCAACGCCAATCCACGGCGACGAAAGCAATGTTTTTACAGCACCAATCAAGTAGTACCAACGAAACAGCAGGCTTTGTTCCCCCCATTGCAAACCAATCATCCCTCGCAGGATGACTCCACAAATCGCAATGATGGGTAGTGCCACCAAAAGTGGACGCGCCAATGCGGACCAACGTCGAACGACAATAGTGACAACCAATCCAAGAGCCAATGCGCTCACTCCACCTTTCGATCCGCTCGCGATGACCAGACCAGCAGAAAGAAAAGTGCAAAACCACAACCAAGAACGAGCGGCAACAACTCCGCGCCCAATCGCTATGTTCGCAATCAACACAGCAGATCCCGCGGCAACCGTCGCAAAGATATTTGAGAATCCAAACCACCCGGTGGCTTCATTCTGAAAGAGCCGTCGTTCATAAGACAATGTCTGCGGCGAGTTGGGCAACCAACCTTGCGACCTTAAAAAAGTATCCCGATTCTCCGTGTAATACTGGACATTCGAGATGTGCTCGCAAGTCAATTGAGCCACACCTCGCACGCACATGACCACTGCAATTCCTGCAAGTGATGCAACGACCATTCGGCGCAAGAATGTCGCAGAACTCCCACCGTTCTGCGCGATCAGAGCAAGCGCGATTGCGATTCCCGCAACCCACGTCGAACCACGCCAAAGTTGTTCTGCATCCGTTGCTCCATGGAACAATGCCAAAATGATGGCTGGAATGCATGCAAGTGCAATCAAGACCCA
Source organism: Planctomycetia bacterium (assembly GCA_005792145.1). Taxonomy (GTDB): domain Bacteria; phylum Planctomycetota; class Phycisphaerae; order Phycisphaerales; family SM1A02; genus F1-60-MAGs104. The sequence continues at coordinate 27,632 of SXSS01000152.1, forward strand.
ACTCCAATCGATTGTTTTTTCAGAAAGCATCCGCCGAACAAGCAACCATGATGCGCTGCCGAATGCCAACGCATCCAAGAGCAGACTTTCAGCAGGAGTTGCGCCAATAAACGGCGAAGCATCAATTGCGGGATCCATATCGAAAATCAACATTGAGGAAAAAGCGATCATGACTCTTGCGCCAACGGCAACCACGATCGCACCGAAGGCAATTCGATCGACAAGAGGTACCGCATCGCGATTCATCGTCCACTATCGTATAGAAACCTATGGTTCCCCCTATGCAGCGTCCCGCCATCACCGTCTACTGTGCAAGCGCACGCGGAATCAATCCGGACTTTCTCGCGGCTGCGCGAATCTTTGGCGAAGCGCTCGGTGAATCTGGCATGAATTTGGTCTATGGCGGCGGCGGAATTGGATTGATGGGCGAGTTGGCTCGAAGCGCGCAGAAATCGGGTGCGCATGTCACGGGCATTATCACGGAACAATTTCTTCACCTCGAACAAGGTTGGACTGGATGCGATGAAATGATTGTGGTCGATTCGATGCGAGAAAGAAAGCGTCAACTCGAGGATCGCGGCGCGGGATTCGCAATCTTGGCCGGAGGTCTTGGAACGTGGGAAGAGTTTTTCGAAACATTTGTGGGCCGTGTCATCGGACGACATTCCAAACCAATTGGGCTGCTGAACACGAATGGATTTGCAGATCCTCTGTGGGAACTTGTCAGCCATGGAGTCGATCATGGCTTCGTTCGCAGCGCGGCTCGTGAACTGATGTGGATGGAATCAGATCCTCATACTCTTGCCAAGCGATTGCATACTGCGGTGACAACGATCGTTGCAGAGACGCACGACCCAAAGATTTTTCTTCCAATGCACGGACCGCAAGGATGAACGGACTAGAGCGATGAACCGCGAACAGGTACTACCAATGCAAATCGGAATGATCGCAGGCAGCGGAATGCTGCCGATCTTGGTTGCGGACGGCATTCGCGCCACTGGCCGAAAAGTGGTTTGCATAGGCCTTCGTGACCAATTTGACGCTGCCCTTCCAAGCCACTGTGACGCCTTTTCCACTGCTGGAGTGCTGCAAATTGGCAAATGGATCAGGATTCTTCGGCGGGCAAAAATTGAAGAAACTGTCATGGTTGGCCGTGTTGGCAAAGCGCGGATGTACGAGCCTTTTCGACTTCTTCGACAAATGCCCGATCTTCGGGCGGCTCTGCTTTACTATCGTCGCCTGAGGTTCGATCGACGAAGTCACGTGCTGCTCAGCGCGGTCGCCGATGAACTTGCAACAAGCGGAGTACGACTCATCGACTCGACCACATACATCCCAGAACATCTCGCGACAATCGGCTTGATGGGAAAAGTGAAGTTGACCCCAGTGCAACAACGCGATGTGGATTTTGCGTGGCCGATGTTGCGATCAATTGCGAATCTTGGAGTTGGTCAAGCGATCACTGTTCGTGAATGCGATGTGATCGCTGTCGAAGCGATGGAAGGAACGGATGCGATGATCGATCGATCTGCGCAACTCTGCAGAACAGGCGGATGGGCTTTGTTGAAAACCGCTCATGATTCGCACGACATGCGAGCGGATGTGCCAACGGTCGGAGTGCCAACACTCGAAAGGCTCGCGGGTGCGGGAGGAAGAATGCTTGTGCTTGGTGCGGGACGAGTCATAATGCTTGAAAAACCCCGCATGATCGAAGTTGCGGATCGACTGGGAATCGCCCTGCTTGGTGTGTCTATTTCATAGATGATGAAATGAAAATGATGAAACGAAGCTGATGAAACGAAGAGAGTGATATTGTGGAATATGTCTCGCGAGCTGGAATCAAAATGGCCCATGCGCTCGCCGCGTTTCAGATCGATGTCACGGGGTTCGAATGCGCGGATTTCGGCTGCAATGCTGGGGGTTTTACAGATTGCTTGTTGAAGCGAGGCGCAACGAAAGTCATCGCCGTGGATACGGGTTATGGCATGCTCGATTGGAAACTTCGCAATGATCCTCGCGTGGATGTTCGCGAAAGAACCAATGTGCTTTATTCTCCCGTCCCGCCTGAAGGAGTCGACATCGTCGTGCTCGATATGGCGTGGACCCGACAACGACATTCGATCCCAGTCGCTGTTCGTTGGTTGCGCCCAACTGGATGCATCGTGGCGTTGATCAAGCCTCACTACGAGTCGCAAGGAGAAGAACGAAAAGCGCTTGTCAAAGGTTGCCTCCCTGCGCATATCGCGGCGGATGTGGTGCAACGAGTGCTGGCGGAAATGCCTGAATTTGGAGTGCAAGTGATCGCCGATTGTCCAAGTCCCCTCGAAGGAGGCGGCGGAAACAGCGAACATTTGGCGCTTCTTCGACTGACGAACAAGCCAGCGGTTGAGTGATCGCAAACACTTGCAAAGGCGCTCATTTTTGTGGGTAAAAAGATGCGCCAAGGCAGGCGAACTTTGTCCAAAATGGGTATGATTTACAGTTCGTCGTGACCGCTGTTCCTCCTGCAACTCCTGATCCAAATTCGACTCTCGGTCATGTGATCGATAAGACGATCGACCGTGAATTGCACGAGTCATATCTCGTTTATGCAATGAGCACGATTATGGATCGTGCGCTTCCTGATGTTCGCGATGGACTCAAGCCATCACAGCGCCGCATTCTTGTTGCGATGCACGATTTGAATCTCACACCTGGCCGCAAGCAGATTAAATGCGCCAAGATTTGCGGCGACACAAGCGGAAATTATCACCCGCACGGCGAGTCCGTCATCTATCCAACGCTTGTCAATCTTGGCCAATCGTGGAAGACACGCGCATTGTTGATCGACAAGCAGGGAAACTTCGGATCTATTGAAGGTGATACGCCAGCAGCGATGCGATACACGGAAGCTCGAATGACTGGCGTCGCAGTTGCGATGTTGGAAGATCTCGACAAAGAAACCGTTGATTTCAAGCCGAATTATGACGACCGCTTGATGGAGCCGATGGTTCTTCCAGGCAAGTTTCCAAATCTGCTTGTGAACGGATCGTCTGGAATTGCTGTGGGTATGGCAAGCGCGATGCCTCCACACAATCTTGGCGAAATTGCCAATGCGATTGTGGCCACGATCGATAATCCAGACATTGGATTGGATGGACTTCTTGCGCTTGTGCCTGGACCAGATTTCCCAACAGGCGGTTCGATCATCGGTCGTCGCGGAATCGCCGAGGCATATGCCACCGGCCGCGGACGTTTGACTGTGCGTGGGCGTGTCCGTCACGAGACGAAAGATGGTCGCAACATGATCATCATCGAAGAGATTCCATATCAAGTCGTGCAGAGCATTCTCATCGAGCGCATTGTCGATGCGAAGAAGGATGATCGAATCCCGGACATCGTCGATGTGCGAAATCATTCGGGACGCGACGCGCAAACGCGCATTTTGGTTGTGCTTCGCAAGGGCGCAGATCCAGCAGTCGTCGAACGCCAACTGTATGAATTCACGCCACTGCAAACGACATACAGCATCATGAATATCGCGCTGGTCAATGGCCAGCCTCGAACGCTCCCCTTCCGCAATCTGATTTCGTGCTACATCGATCATCGCTGCACGGTGATCCGTCGCCGAACCGAATTTCAACTTCGCCAAGCGCGACAGCAAGCGCATCGTCTCGAAGGACTTGTCTATGCGGTGTGCGACATCGACGCAGTGATTGCGATCATTCGAGCATCGCGCACGCGAGAAGAGGCGATCCAGACTCTGATGGAACGCGCGTTCCGCATCGCGGAAGATCATCCAAGCGCACATTTGGTTCCAGAGCGCATCGCGCGTGCAAGCCGAGTCGGCGCAGGCATCAAATTGACCCGCGTTCAAGCGGATGCGATCGGCGCACTGCGGCTGATTCAGTTGGTTGGATTGGAAGTTGAAAAACTCGCCAGCGAATTCGCCGCGCTTCTGCTCGAAATCGATAGATTTGAAAGACTCCTTGGGGATCATGCGCTCGTCTTAAAAATCGTTCGCCAAGATGTGCTCGATATCGCCGAGAAATTTAGCGATCCACGACGCACAATGATCGAGGCCGATGAGGCCGGCGACTTCGATCTTGCGGAACTCATCCAAGAACACGATGTTGCGGTCACCGTCAGCCATGAAGGATTCGTCAAGCGACTTGCTGTCGACACATTCCGCACGCAAGGCCGCGGCGGCGTTGGCGTTCGCGGGTCCGATGCGAAGGATGGCGATTACATCGAACGCGTCTTCATCGCCAGCACGCACGACGATCTTCTGTGCTTCACGAATACTGGGCGTGTCTATCAAATCAAAGTCTGGCAAATTCCCGAAATGTCGCGAACAGCCAAAGGCCGTGCGATCAATAGCGTGGTCGAATTGAAGGACGGCGAAAGAATGGTGGCATATCTGCCGATCAAGGACTTTGAACGCAGCGAGGACTATCTCTTCTTCGCTTCATCAAGCGGTCGCGTCAAGAGATCATCGCTGAAAGATTTCCGCAATGTCAATCGCAGCGGAATCATTTCGGTAAAACTGAATGAAGGCGATCGACTGGTGAATGTTGTGCAGACACGCGGCAACGATCATGTCCTCTTGGCGACTGAGGAAGGAATGTCCATTCGCTTCGATGAAAATGATGCGCGCGTGATGGGTCGTGCCGCCGCCGGAGTTGCAGGGATCGATCTCGCTGAAAACGATGCTGTTGTTGGACTCGTTCGCTGCGACGATCAAGCGGCCCTTTTCACTTGCACAGAAAATGGATTCGGCAAACGAACTTCGATGACCGAATACCTCGTCCATCAAGAAGATGGACAAACACGCGCGCAATCCCGCGGCGGCAAAGGACGAATCGACATCAAGACGGACGAGCGAAATGGTCGCGTTGTCGCAGTGCACTCAACCTTGGAAGATGATGATTTGATGTTCATCTCCCGTGGCGGAATGATTGTTCGTATCCGCGCAAGCGAAGTTCGCCTGGTCGGCCGCAATACTTTGGGCGTCCGAGTCGTCAAACTGCAAGAAGAAGACGCTCTCGTTGGTGCAGCCTGTTTCGAATCTGGCGGAGTCGCGGAATCCGAAACGGCCATTGCGCCACCAACCGAGTGATAGGATCACAATATATGCCACTAAGCGATTGGTCTGAAAATATTGTCATCGG
>SXSS01000002.1 GCA_005792145.1 Planctomycetia bacterium
AAAATTGCCGCCCGAAATCTCCAAGCCTCGGCTGTGTCAGATATAGAATCACCAACTTCACACCATGCAATCCGCTCCACACTGGGAAAATATTTATTCGACAAAGGCCATTCACGATGTGAGTTGGTTTCAGACGCATGCGGGGTGCTCGCTCGATCTGATTGACCGCACTCAAATCTCTCCAGACGCGCAGATCATTGATGTTGGCAGCGGCGCTTCAATCCTGATCAGCGAATTGATTGCCGGCGGCTATAAAAACTTGACGGTCCTCGATATTTCCGCGGCCGCGATTGCCGCGGCACAAAAGCAACTTGGCAGCGCAGCGAACGGTGTGCAGTGGATTCACTCCGATATAACGACAGTCAAACTATCGGCCGACGCATATGACCTCTGGCACGACCGCGCGGCATTTCACTTCCTGACCGAAGAAAATGATCGTGCCGCATATATCAACACTGTTTCGAAAGCGGTCAAGCCAGGCGGACATCTGATTCTTGCGACTTTCGCGGAAGATGGTCCGCTGAAATGCAGTGGATTGCAGATTGTGCGATACAGCCCGCAGGATTTGCGCGCGCAATTTGACGGCGCGTTTTCGTTCGTTGAACATCAATATGAAGACCACGCAACTCCCTTTGGAAGTGTGCAAAGGTTTGTCTATTGTCATTTTCAAAGGCGCGCAGCATCGAACGCCGACTTGCGATAAAACACACCCCTTATGCCCACGCCCAAGTCATCACTGCCCATTCTGGATTTCATCTCGCACAATTACATGAACTTCAATTCACGTGCGATGCGCGATGCGTTGTTCGCGTACTGGGATCACGTACGCGACGGCGGGAAAATGTACTGGGCCGTTGCGGGCGCGATGTCATCAGCGCAGTTGGGGATCACTCTCGCCCCCGCTATTCGCGCTGGACTTGTGCACGGACTTTCGGTGACAGGCGCGAATTTGGAAGAGTCGATCTTCCGACTCGTCGCGCACGACAGCTATAAGGACTTTCCTGAATATCGATATTTCACCAAGCGCGATGACACAAAGATTCTCAAGCAGCGCATGCGGCGCGTGACCGACACAAGCATTCCAGAAGATGAAGCATTTCGCGCGGTCGAGAAGATTCTTGTGCCGATGTGGAAGAGCGCGACAAAGAATGGCGATCGCCGCTTCTGGCACGAATATTTTTATGACCTTGTGCTTGCCATCAACCCAAAGCATTACGAGGGCAATCCCGACCAATGCTGGCTTCTTGCCGCCGCGAAAGCGAAACTGCCAATCGTTGTTCCAGGCCACGAAGATTCGACATTCGGCAACATCTTCGCATCCCATGTGAAGTTTGAAGAGTGCAGCGCGAACATCGTGAAATCAGGCATCGAATACATGGCCAATCTGTACGACGATTACAAAGTGCTTTCAAAGGGCAAAGGCGTCGGGTTTTTCCAAATTGGTGGAGGCATCGCTGGCGACTTTCCAATCTGCGTTGTTCCGTCGATCAAATATGACTTGCAGCAAAAGGCCGCTCCGTGGGCGTATTTCTGCCAGATTTCGGATTCCACCACTTCGTATGGATCATATTCTGGCGCGACGCCCAACGAGAAAATCACATGGGACAAACTGACCGAAAACACTCCAATGTTTGTGATTGAATCGGATGCGACAATCGTTGCTCCACTGATGCTGAGCGCCCTGCTCGAATGCAAGGCGAATCCAAAGGGAGCGGATGCGATTATCAAGGCCTCGCGCGCCACGACCAAAAAGGCGCTCGCAAAGGGGTTGTGATTCTTCTCAGGCGGACGATCATTCAAAGAAACTGATCACCTTGGGCAACTTTGCGCCTTGCTTGTGAATAGTGAAACGAGGATCAAGATGACAAATCCAAGTGGGACGGTCACGATGGCAGGTTGACTGAACGGGACAAGCGCGGACGATGCCGCATCGGTCACGGAATATCCAAAAACTTTTTCCAATGTGTCTGCTGATGCGAGAATCCAAGCAAGACTGGAGACAAGCCCAACGGCAATCGCAGAAATGACTCCGGCTTTTGTTGTGCGCTTCCAAAAGAGGAGCATCACTAGCGCAGGAAGATTCGCACTTGCGGCAACATTGAACGCCCAACCAACAAGGAATGTGACATTCATCTTCTCGAAGAAAATCCCCAGCACAATCGCTGTGATTCCCAGTCCAATCGCAGCAAATCTTGCGGCGCGAACCTGTTGACGATCGCTCAGGTCCATACCCCAATAATCCTTCATAAGGTCATGCGCAACTGCGCCCGCGCCAGCCAGAATGAGGCCGCTGACTGTTCCAAGAACAGTCGTGAAGGCGACCGCGCTGATCACTGCGAAGATGCCGTTACCGAATGTGCGCGCAAGAAGCGGCGCGGACATATTTGAATCCGTTGGATCGAGCGCGCCGCTGGTCATTGCGCCGATACCAAGATATAAAGTCAAAATATAGAAAACACCAATTGCGGCGATCCCAACAACAGTGCTCTTGCGCGCTGATGCGGCGTCTTTGACCGTGTAGTAACGAATGAGGATATGAGGGAGGCTGGCAGTACCTAGAAAAAGCGCGAGCATCAATGAAAGAAAATCAAGCTTTGCGAAGAAGCCGTCACTGCGCACACTCTTGAATGTTGATGAACTTCCAGGAAGTAGCAAGTCACTTCCCGTTCGCTGGACTGGTGTGAATGTGGTCGCGCCACTTGGATCACTCCCCTTGCGCCAAGTTGTGATGGTCGACTCGGAAAAAGTCTTGATGTACGCCAATGGACCAAGCGGACCCGTCGAAGTCGAACCATTCGGCAGCACTGCGACACTTCCAAATCCCAAACCGTGCTTGTTGCGAAGTTGAGAATCAAGTTGATTTTCCGAGGAAAGAGGCTCGCCGTTGACAATCGTTCCAGTTGGGCCTTTGGAAATTGTCTGAACTTCAGTCGATTCAATCGGCGATGCCGGCAATGAAAAACCGCGTTGCAAAAGGAGCGCAACGACAAAGGCGCAAACAATGACGAGCAATGTTCCCTTGACGAACTGAACCCAAGTCGTGCTGACCATTCCACCTGTGGCAACGATGACGGTGACGGTTGAGCCCACCATCATCACACCCGCCCAGTGCGGTAAACCAAGGAGTGGCTTCACCAGCGCGCCAGCTCCAACCATCTGTGGCACAAGATAGAAAAGAGAAATAACAAGCGTTGCAACTGCCGCAATCAATTTGATGCCGCGAGAGTTGAACTTCGCATTCAAAGCGTCGGCGAGCGTGTATTTCCCAAGTTTCTTGATGGGTTCTGCGATCACAAAGAGGGCGACGATCCATCCTGCCAGATATCCGATTGAATACAAAAATCCGTCATAGCCGAAGAAAGCGATCATTCCACAGATGCCAAGAAAACTTGCGGCAGAAAGATAATCACCTGCGAATGCGATCCCATTGACAAACCATCCAACTTGACCGTGAGCGGCGAAATATCCACTGGCACTTTTTGCGCGCGACGCAAGCCAGAAACTGAGCGCGAGAACAAGACCAACAAATGCCGCAAAGACAACGATTGCGATTGTGCTGGCGTGATAGATCATTTTTTCGCTCTCGGCGGATCCCCTTGGTCGCGCGGCCCAAGAAGCGCGTAGATCATCGCGAGCAAAAATGCGCCAAATATCAGCCCAAATCCACCGACAATGCCAACGCTCAAACCAAAGAATGCCGGTTGTGCCAGACCACCAACTGGCTCACCATTTTGGAATGTAAAAAACGCCGCGGCCACAACGAATGCGGCATAGGACACCGTATAAATCCAAAACAAAATGGGCGCGAGCCATCTTCGGCGGGTGGGAAGATGAGATGCAACCATTGATGAAGGTTAGTCAACTCTTGCGTTGCTTGCGAAAACAAACCGTGGTTCTTAAAGTCCAGTTGACCGAGTCAAGCTTCCTCGTTCGGCGATCAAATTTGCTCGCACTTCCATCGACCTGAAACACGCGACTGGGTGAAGCGCGCCCCCAGCACGACGACGAGCCTCCGCAACGAGAGGACGGACATCGGTTCGAAAGGCTGCTTGCAAGACCTCTTGGGCGGCGACAGGATCACTTGCTTCTTGGGCTTGGGCGAGTGCCGCAGAATCTACGAGCAGTGCTTGGGCATAGGCAATTTGAATCGCTTCCACGGATTGCAACAAATCTTCCAATGGGTCTTTCACGTTGTGCGATGCATCGATCATCCAAGCGAGATCTTGCGCATGATCCATTTTCTGCTCATCCATTCCGCGCACAAGTTCGCAAAAGACAAGGAACAGCTGATATGGGTTGATGCTTCCAACGGTCAGATCATCGTCTGCGTACTTTGAATCGTTGAAATGAAATCCAGCAAGTTTTCCCTCCATCATCAATATCGCCACAATCTGCTCAATGTTTGCGCTTGAGAGATGATGGCCAAGATCGACCAACGTCAACGCTTTCTTGCCCAATTTGCTTGCCAACAGATGTGAATATCCCCAATCTGCAATCGTCGTTGAATAGGTGTTTGGCTCGAATGCCTTGTATTCGATGAACATCTTCCAATCCGCAGGTAATGCGAGATAAATCTGCTGCATACTTTCAAGCGCACGCTCGAATGATCGGCGGAAATCGACCTGCCCTGGGAAGCACGATCCATCGGAAAGCCATAGCGACAAGGCCTTTGAACCAACCAATTCTCCTTGACGAATCGTCTCGATGTTGTGTTCAATCGCTTGCCTGCGGACAGACTTGTCGACATGTGAAAGCGAGCCAAATTTATAACTCAGTTGTTGAGAGGCTTGATCTTGAAATGTATTGGAATTGACCGCATCGAAACGGAGATCAAGCAAACTTGCTTTTGTGCGAATCGCTTGGCTATCGTCGACAGAATCCCATGGAAAATGAAGTGAGATTGAACCACTTGCACGATTGATCGCGTGCAGGATGCCGACATCCTCGATTTTCTCCAGAAGTGTCCTGGGTTCTCCCGCGCCTGCAAATCTGCCAAAGCGCGTCCCCCCTGTCCCAAGCGCCCAACTTGGAATTGTGATCTGAAATGCGGCAATTTTTTTGAGGATAGAATCGAAATTTGCGATCTGAGATGACGCGAATTCGAATCTGCGTTGGTGCGCAGAAAGATTCAAATCGTTGTGCGCGCTGATGAAAGATTTTTCGATTTGCATTTGAAAGCCCTAGTGTTTGAAAGCCTAGTGTTTGAAAGCCTAGTG
>SXSS01000033.1 GCA_005792145.1 Planctomycetia bacterium
ATCGGCACGCACACTATCCCCGACAACTTTCTGGTGGACAAGAGCAGCGCGTCGCGATTGCGCGTGCGATTGTCACGCGTCCTGCTCTCTTGCTCGCAGATGAACCAACTGGAGATCTCGACCGAGTTGCTGCTTCTGGCGTTATGCAACTACTCATGCAACTACACAAAGATCGTGGTCAGACCATCGTGATGGTCACGCATGATCCCGCGACTGCGGCGTTTGCGCAGCGCAATGTGCATCTTGATAAAGGACAGCTCGTCGAGAGTGTGGCGGTGCGATCATGAATCTGCTTCACTCCTTGCAAGGCATCGTGGCGCTCGCTTGGCGCGGGCTATTGCGAAGGCCGACACGGAGCGCACTTGTCATTGCTGGCGTTGCTATTGCGGTCTTTCTTTTCTGCACAGTTGATGCGACCCGTAAAGGTGTCGAGCGTGCTACAAAGCGCGCGGCACAAGAAACCGCGCTTGTGGTCTATAGACAGAATCGTTTTTGCCCATTTACCAGCCAACTTCCGCAGTATTACGAAAATGAAATTCGCAAAGTGCCGGGAGTCGATACGGTCACACCTGTGAAGATCGTGGTATCGAATTGCCGCGCGTCGCTGGATGTCGTGACATTTCGCGGAGTGCCGCCAGAAACATTTGCACGCGATCAAGCCGAGCGAGTCGACCCCGCGTCGATGCGGGCGTGGCTCGATCGTGGAGATGCGGCACTCATCGGCCGCGAACTTGCTGGAAGACGTCGCTTGAAAGCGGGCGACCGTTTCACCGCGGCAGGTGTTGATGCGTATGTCGCTGGAATCATTGAAAGCAAGGAACCACAAGATCAGAGCAGTGCGTTTGTACATCTGCCTTTCTTGCAAGAGCAAGCGAAGCGCGGTGGTACTGGAACAATCGTCACTCAGTTTGATGTGCGCGTGAAAGATCCAACGCAACTCGATGCGATTGCAGTCGCAATCGATGAGCGATTTGCATCCGATCAAGCGCCGACTTCCACACGAGCCGAGACTGCGCATGTTGCCCGCGCGGCCACGGATGTCATTGCACTCGTTGGATTTGCGCAATTGCTTGGTCTTGCAGGCCTCGCAGCAGTCTTTGCACTTGTTGCCAATGCGATCATCCTTTCGATGCGGAGTCGAGAAAACGAAGTCAGTATTCTGCAAACACTTGGATTCCGCGGAGTGCATCTCGCCGGACTCGTGATTGCCGAAGCACTCTTGCTTGGTGGGTTTGGCGGAACAATTGGAGCTGGCATTTCATATGCGACCGTTTCATTTGCACGAACCGCGTTGACGATGGAAGGTGTTTCAATAGCGGTGTCGCCGTCGCTTGCAATCACCTTCGCTGGTATTGCCATCGCAATCGGACTGAGCCTTGCGGCAGGAGTCATTCCTGCGATCATCGCGTCGCGGCAATCAATTGTTTCAGGATTCAGATCGTGAAGCGACTTCCACTCCATTATGCCGCACGCAATATCGGTCGGAGTCCGTTGCGCTTGATGCTGACCGCTGGCGGTGGTGCACTGGTTGTCTTTCTTGTTGTCAGCGCAATGGCAAGCGTTCGTGCGCTTGATCGCGGAGTCCGCGCAAGTGGAACTGCTGGAAATGTGATGCTCCTTGGCGCGGGCAGCGAGGAGAGTGTGGAGCGCAGCGAGATCCCAGCGTCCGCGCCTGGCGTACTTTCAGCGAGTATTCAAGGCATCCGCAAACTTGGCGGGGCGCAGTTTGTCTCGCCAGAATTGCATGTGCCGCTGCCACTACGACGCGCGGATGAACCCGCGCCCGTCGGCAATGCGCGAGACCTTGCGCTTGTCCGCGGTGTCGAACCGAGCGCGTTTCTTGTGCATCCACAGGCTCGACTTACAGTCGGTCGATTGCCGCAAGGTGGTCGTGATGAAGCGATTGTTGGTCGTGCACTTGCTGCGCGACTGCGAATCGGCAATCGTGATATCTCCGCGGATGATTCTCTCCTGCCGACAATCTTGATCGACGAGAGGCCTCACCGTGTGACTGGAATCATCGACGCGCCCGGCGTTGCGATTGATGGCGAAGCATGGATGCCGATTGCGGATCTCTTGGTGCTGACCAAGCGGCAAACGATTTCTGTCGCGGTCATCTCGCTCGATGGAGCGGATATCGGCGATCTGGAAGTTTTCGCGGCACGAAGATCGGATTTGGAAATCGCAGCGATTGACGAAATGTCGTATTACGCACAACTTGCAAAGTTCTTTCGCCCCGTGCAAGTGCTTATTGGCGTCAGCGCGCTCGTCGTTGCGCTCGGCGCAATGCTTGGCGGTCTCAATGCGCTCGATGCGGCATTCGCATCTCGATCTCGTGAGATCGCAATGCTGCAAGTTCTTGGATTTTCCCGTGGAGCAGTCATCTTCAGTCTTGTGCAAGAATCGCTCTTGACCGTTGCCGCTGGGGCTTTGCCTGCGCTGGTCATTGCAAGTTTCTTGCTCGACGGCGCGGGCGTTCGATTTTCGATGGGAGTCTTTTCGCTTTCAGTCGATGCGGCTTGTGTTGCAAGCGGACTGGGCGCTGGGCTCTTGCTTGGGGTCGTCGGCAGTCTGCCGCCGGCTATTCGTTGTTTACGCACAGCAATTCCAACGGCACTCAAATCTGATCTTGTTTGACACATCTATTTTCGCAAAGGAAACTCATGCAACCCTTTTTATCGAAACCTATTGTGGCGCTTTTCGCCTTCAATGTTTTTTTATTCATAGTCGCTTGCGATAAGGCGGCTCCACCTGCATCCAATTCAACTGCACAGAGTGCTGGGGCGACTGCCCTTCCCGCAAACTTGCTCGTCAACGATCAACCCGCAGGCGCTGTTGGCGTGATTGAAGCTCGAACGGCGGCGAAAACTGGCGATCGTGTCGCTGTGATCGGTCGCATCGGCGGAATGCGTTCGCCATTTGTCAGCAATCGTGCAAGTTTCACTATCGTCGATCAGTCAATGAAGTCTTGCATTGAAACGGATGACGACCAGTGCCCTCGCCCTTGGGATTATTGCTGTGAAGACAAGAAACAACTTGCCAAATCTATGGCTTCAATTGAAATCAGCGATGCAAACGGCAAGCCACTCGAGCTCACGCTTGAAACGGAAGGAACCTTCAAGCCGCTCATGTTGATCGCAGTTGAAGGCACACTTGAATCAACTGAAGGCGGGTCATTTGTCGTGCGCGCCGAACATATCTATAAAGTTGCCAATGATCCGCTTGCTTCAAAAATCAAATGATGTTGCAAGAAGCCGCCCCTATGTTCTAATCTATTTGTTCAAAAATTTTGTCAATAGTCGCCGTTGTAGGTCCTCATATCCGCTGCTCAGGTAAAGCGCGGTAGCACGTTCATTTGATACATCGGCTTCAAGTCGAACTGTCATTACACCAACTGAACTGCACCACAATTCGATTTCGCGCAGCACGGATGCTCCAACACCACCGCTACGTGATGAAGATTCGATAAAGAACTCATCAAGAAATGCCGATCGCCCGTTTAATTCAAGAGAAAAAGAAAACGCGACGATTGCATATCCAACCGCCACCCCTGCTTGCTCGATCAACCACACTCGGCCAAGGGATTCGTCGACAATGAACTTCGCAAGCACTTCGCGCTTGCGATTCTGATCGAAAGGATAATTGAAATGCTCATAAAACTGGCGGACAAACCTCATTGCGATATCAAGATTCGACCCATTGACAGGCACGAGCAATATTGAAGATGTCCCAGATGGATGATTCATGAGTGCGTCCAGTCGAGATGCGCGCTGATCATAGATGCTTCTTCCCTTTATATTGCATGGATGCAGAGCGCCAAGCGTCAACAGACTCGAACGATTTCCGTCCACAAGTTTGGTGGTGCTGCGCTTGCCAACGCTCAAGCGATCGAGAATGTTGTGAAGCTTCTTGCGCGCACAAGTGGAATGCGGGTCATCGTGACTTCTGCGCTTGCTGGAGTGACAGATGTTTTGCTTTCGGTGGCGCGCGCGGCTGCCGCTGGAGATCTGGCGCGCGCTCACGCCGATGCAAGCGTGCTGCACGAAAGACATCTACGGGTGATCGAGTTGACAGATGCCAACGATGTGCATCTGCGGCGATTTATCGACGAATCATTTGAGCAACTTGCCGCCCTGCTTGTGACCGCCGCTCATGAACAGACATTGTCGGCACGAATGAGTGACGCCATCATTTCACGCGGCGAACGGATTGCTGCGCAAATTGTTGCGTGCGCTCTGCGCGTGACGGGTGTCTCAGCAAAGGTTGTCGACGCCGCAGAATTTCTGCAAACGGACGGTCGATTCAGCGACGCTGCGCCCGATCTTGCACGGACTGAGATTTTCGCTTCGCCACTTTTTTCGCCCATCTTGGCGCGCGGAGAAATTGCTGTGGTTCCTGGATTCATCGGCGCTGGAATAGATAATTCGATTGTGACCCTTGGCCGCGGAGGATCCGATCTGACCGCAACTGTCCTTGCGCGCGTTCTTGCTGCAAGCGAAGTGACACTTTGGAAAGATGTTCGAGGATTTCTGACCGCAGACCCGCGCATTGTTCCAGAGGCGCGCATCGTTGCTCAACTTGATCCTCGCGAAGCTTCGGAACTTTCTTATTACGGCGCAAAGGTTCTTCATCCGCGCGCACTGATTCCGCTGACGCTTGGAACCACACTTCGTATTCGTCCATTCGCAGATCCCGATGCTGCTGGAACGGAAATTGCACATGGCCGGTCCGTTGCAGGTTCGCCGGTGCGCGCGATTTCTGCGATGACGGCGCAAGCGCTTGTAACTGTGGCAGGAAACGGCATGCTTGGAGTTCCTGGTATCGCCGCTCGAACATTTGGCGCGCTCGCCAATGGCAACATTTCCGTCTCACTTATTTCGCAGGCATCTTCTGAACACTCGATCTGCTTCACAGTTCCAGAACATGCCGCGGCGGCTGCAGAAACACAATTGCGTGCGGCGTTTGCAACTGAACTGGAGCGAGGCGAAATCGACTCCGTCGAAGTTTTGATGGGTGTCGCAACGGTCGCTGTCGTCGGTGTCGGAATGGCGCGTACTCCAGGAACTGCAGCGCGAGTCTTGGGGTCGATCGCGGATGCGCAAGTGAATGTGATCGCAATCGCGCAGGGTTCATCCGAGCGGAACATTTCATTTGTGGTGAATGGCGAGAGTGTTCCCCGCGCAGTGCGCGCAATCCATGCGACATTCAGGCTGGACAAAGTTGGTGGAGGCCGCACGGTTCGTCGCCATGGAGCAGATGTCATACTCATGGGCTGCGGACGCATTGGCCAAGAATTGCTCAATCAAATCGAAGCGTTGCCTCTTCAGGAAAAATCTGTCATGCGCATCGTCGCTGTGATCGACACGACTGGATTCATTTTTCAGTCGCGAGGCCTTTCTGCGAATCGTCTAAAAGCGATTGCCGCGGGAAAGAAGCGCGGAGGATCAATAAAAGAAATATCCGGCGCGCATATTGGATCGCCACTCGACGCAGTTCGACATCTTGCCGCTTATGCTTTGACACGACCTGTGCTTGTCGATGTCTCAAGCGGCGATACCCGCGAACCTCTGCTGAGCGCAATCACCAACGGAATCGACTTGGTCATTGCCAATAAGATTCCGCTTGCGATCGATAGTGCTTCTGCTCGCGCAATTCTTCGAGATGCACGAACGAATGGTCGGCAGATTCTTCACGAAGCGACTGTTGGAGCGGGACTGCCGATCATTGATACCGCGGAAAAATTGATTGCATCTGGCGATCGCATCTTGAGCATCTTGGCGTGTCCTTCAGGAACGATGGGATATCTCTTCAGCGAACTTGGACGAGGGCGCAAGTTCTCCGACGCACTCCGCGGGGCTATGAAACTTGGATACACCGAACCAGATCCGCGCGAGGATCTTTCTGGATCCGATGTCGCACGCAAAGCGATCATATTGGGTCGTATGCTTGGATATGAAGGAGAGTTGCAGAATGTTGCTGTCGAATCGCTTGTGCCCTCTACTCTGCGCGCGGTTTCGCTGAAGGATTTTATCGCGCAACTTCGCACGCTCGATGATGCTTGGACCCAGCGCGTCGAAGTGGCAAGCGCAAAGGGCGATGTACTTCGCTATTGCGCATCGGTCACACGAGCATCCGTGCGAGTTGGACTGCTCAGCGTGCCTCGATCAAGTTCGCTTGGTTCGCTTAGTGGAACTGACAATCAGTTTGTCTTCACAACTACGCGATACCGCGAGAATTCTCTGGTCATCTCTGGCCCCGGAGCTGGCCCAGCGGTCACTGCTGCGGGTGTGCTGAATGATCTTCTTCGGGTGGTGGCATCATGAGTGCTTCACGCATGCGTCTCATCGTCTCGGTTCCCGGCGGAATTGGAAACTTTGGTCCTGGACTTGATGTACTTGGATGTGCATTGACAGGAGCTCGTGACGAAGTGATTGCAGAATGGTCGAAGATCGCAGGCATCACGATCATCGATGCGGGTCATCCACAATTGCCTACGGATCCAGCGAAAAACACTGCTTCGATCGCGGCCGCGGCCGTGATGCGCGTAGCGGCTTCGCGCGGAGTGCGTATGCCAAATCCTGGGATCGCATTCACGATCAAGAAAGGACTGCCTCTTTCAGGCGGTCAAGGTGGAAGCGCAGCATCTGCAGTTGCAGGAGCAGTCGCAGCAAATGCGCTGATCTGGCCAGTTGATTCTGGGCTGAATTCTGGGCTTACACAAAATGAATTGCTTGCATGCGCTCTCGAAGGTGAAGAAGCCGTTGCGGGCCGACATCTGGACAATATTGCGCCTTCTCTTCTTGGCGGAATCGTTCTGGTTCGTTCGCTCGATCCGATTGAGGTTGTGAAAATCCCTGCGCCAGAAAATCTGCGAATTGTGCTTGTTACTCCAGCGCAACAACTCACAACAACCAAATCGCGCAGCGTTCTTCCCACCGAAGTGCCGAGGTCCATCGTGGTCCATCAGTTGGCGCAAGTTGCAGCAATCATTTCAGCGTGTCACTCAGGTGATCTCGCTCTGCTTGGGCGAGCGATGGATGATCGCATCGCAGAACCTGCTCGAAATCCCTTACTTCCAGGCTTCGCCGACGCGAAACAATCTGCGCTCATCGCTGGCGCGCTGGGAGTATCTATTTCAGGTGCTGGTCCAACTGCGTTCGCTCTTTGCGATAGCGAGATAACTTCGGCCAAGATCGGCCAAGCGATGCGAAGTGCTTATGCGCGCGCTGGACTTGATTGCACGGTTCGCATCTGCGAAGTGGATACACAGGGTGCTATCGTGAAGGACGCATGACAACAAACCACTCCATGATTATCGCTTGTGCATCATGTGGAGAAAAACTCGGCGATCGCACGCCCCATGCAACATGCCCCAAATGCGACGGATTGCTGAACATTACTCCCGCATCGCCTCCCGCACGCGGCGAAGCGCTGCAGAAATTGTTTGATACTCGCGCAAGCAATCATGCAATGTGTGGAACACCCATCCAACAATCTGGTGTTTGGCGCTTCCGCGAACTTGTCTTGCCAACCGATGATGCATCTATCGTTTCACATCCTGAAGGCAACACGCCCCTCTTGCAGCGCGGTGTTGTATCGCACTATGCCGGTATCGATTCCCTGCGAATGAAACATGAAGGTCACAATCCAACTGGATCATTCAAAGATCGCGGTATGACTGTTGCATTGACGCAGGCGCGTCGTTGTGGCGCAACTGCGATTGCCTGCGCCTCAACTGGCAACACCAGCAGTTCGCTCGCTTCGTATGCGGCGCATGCTGGAATCCCTGCGCTCGTGATGGTTCCAGTCGGGAGAATTTCTATGGGCAAACTTGCGCAAACGGTTGCGTATGGCGCGCGAACACTTCTGGTGCGCGGCGACTTTGATGATTGCCTGCGACTCGTGCGCGAATCTGCGCAGTCTCTCGGCGTGTACTTGGGCAACTCGCTCAATCCATTTCGCATCGAAGGCCAGAAGACGATCATCTTCGAACTCTTGCAACAGTGCGGGTGGAATCCGCCAGATTGGATCGCACTTCCTGCGGGCAATCTCGGCAATACATCAGCATTTGGCAAGGCTCTGCGTGAAGCGCACGAACTTGGTCTGATTTCGAAAATCCCACGACTGCTTTCTGTTCAGGCAAGCGGTGCCGCGCCATTTGCCCATTCATTCGCGGAAGATTTTGCAAATCGGCACAAAGTTCGTGCCGAAACAATTGCGACTGCGATTCGTATTGGCGACCCAGCATCATGGGATCGCGGTGTCGCTGCGATTCGATTCACCAATGGTGTTGTTGCGGCGGTCAGCGATGGTGCGATTATGGAAGCAAAGTCTGTGATTGATGCGAGCGGTGTCGGCTGCGAACCTGCAAGTGCCGCAAGCGTCGCGGGAGTCAAAGCTCTTATCGCACGAGGCGTGATCAAGTCCGGCGAAAGTGTGGTGACAATTCTGACAGGACATGTCCTGAAAGATCCCGAAAAAATGTTGGTAAGCGATACAAACTCGCCGCATCTGCATCCCAACCCACCAATTGAAATTGATGCAAACTTGTCCGCAGTCGAACGCGTGCTGAAAAGTGCCGCAAACTGATTTTTGCGCAGTGCACTCTGCTGGCGTTCAAGCGATCAACCCAATTGCGCGTGCAGCGATCATAATCAAGACCGCCATTGCGATGGAAACCTGAGTCATCATTCCGATGTGGACTGATGCGCGAAGTGGAATGGGGAGCGTTGGACCGAATGTACTTGCAGTATTGAACGACAAGAAAAGATAGTCAATAAAACTTGGTCGCCACCCAACCATTAATTCAGATGAAATCGAATTTTGCGGAAACATCACTGCTGGATGGATTTTTTCGCCCATAGAAATTCGTTTCTGCCATTTGTGATCAAATCTCCAATAAAACGCTACGAATACAGCGATGTTTTCTAGATAGACCAAACTTGCTGAAAGTAATAAATAACCAGGCTTGACCTTTGGGTCGAAGATCGACACGATCAGTCCTGCAAGATTATTGAGTAGTGCAATCAGTGCGAGAGCCAGAATAATATCAACGCAAATCAGTAAGTATTTCGAGCCCCAAAACCACAAGAACATTGCAAAAGCAACACACACTAGCGTAAGCGGACTAGTGTAGAGATCTAAAGCACGTAATAAATACAACACAGCAGTTGGCGAATTTTCGGTCATGCTCAGTGATTTTCCAGTAGCGATATCGAACAGTCCTGCAACAGCAAGAGCACCAATAGAGGCGATTGCGACCATATCTCTGGATGGCTTTGGGCTTGTCAGATTTGTTTGGGGGAGCATTTCATAAATTATACGGCTCATTATTGTCGTTTGTGTAGTATCTGAATTAGGTTTGCTTATGGCTCTAACGACTTCTGGGGCGAAGAAAGAAGTGGTTCGAACATTACAAACAAATCAAACAAGACCCTCAGCCTGCTTATCACGACATTTGCAAGTCTTTTTTCGCGTTTCACTGGTCTGCTGACTCAGGTGGTAACTGCGTGGTATCTCTCGCCTGATGATTTCGGTGTCTATGCCATCGCGCTCGGGGTCACGACCTTCACGCTTATTATGCGCGGAGGCGGGACTGGTCTCATCTATCAAACGCTACGACCGCAGGAATATGCCGCCGTGGGAGGAGGGCTTGTTCGTCTTGCCCTCATCTTTGCTGTTCTAGGTGCACTCTTCACGCTTGGTGCGGCTTTGCCAGCTGAGAGTTACTACGATCAGAAATCGCTTGCATGGGTCTTGGTATCGATGGCAGTGCTTGCAGTATTAAATCACTTATCTCAATATCCCAGAGCGAAGATGGCTTCGCAATTGCTTTTCAAGCAGATCGCGTGGATCGACGTTTTTTCATCCGCTGCCAAACTCATAGTTGCATTTTTGCTTGCGCGAGGTGGTTGGGGAGCGATCACATTTGTCATCGCTCAGATTTGTAGTACTGCATTGCAAGTAGCTCTGTGTTCCATTTGGGCAAAATTTCAACGAGAAGATTTCGTGGCTGAAAAGAATTGGCTCGCGCCTACGCTCGCAATGATCAAATACCCGTTTCTTTTGAGCGTGATGATCACACTGACCGATCAGATTGATTCATTCATCGCGAGTCTCTTTGTTCCGCTTGCAAGTCTCGGGGTTTATTACTTTTCAGTGTCACTTGCAGCTCAACCCATTCGGCTCGTTGCATCGACTATCTCTAGCGTGCTGGCTCCTTATGCTGCTCGAGCTAGAGACAACCCATTCCTTGAAAAACGGAGTATCGCATCGGCATTTACCTCCAGCATTATTTTTGTCCCTCTCTTCGTTCTTGGAATTGCGACAATTTATCCAAGCTTGGAAAGGCTCTTATGGGGCGAGAAGTGGCAACCAAGTATTTGGCCAGTCATGCTCACATCCCTCTTTCTGGTCTATCCCACCGTGCAATTAGTAATTGAGGGACCTCTCACCGGACTGCGCCGATGGAACCTCTATCTCAGTCTGCTTTCATGGCGCGCTGGATCCAAAATTCTTGGAGTTCTCCTGGCAATTCTTGTGATCAAGTTCTATGCGCTTCCCGATTCATCGATTGCCATTGCTCTCGTGATTGGCGTTGGTTCACTGGGATCCATTAGCGCTTACATCCAGATTCGACGTGTCCTCGCGATATTTAAAGTTGATCGAGAAATGTACGTCTTTGAACTATTCGCCACTCCTCTTTATGCCCTGCTTGCCTTCATCGGCACGAATGGTCTCATGTCAAGCATCCTGAATCATATTGAACATGATCGCCAGACACTTCAAGCGAGAGCATTCGCCGAGTTCGCATTATCTTTGTCAATATATTCTGTGATCAGCGTCATCCTGCTCCGATTCGCATATCTCAAGAGACTGAAAATTCTGATTGCGTTGCTGCCGAAGACTGTGCGAGCCCTATCTTGCAAGCTCCTTGTCATATCAGAAAGCGAACTTAATTTGACGCAATATGAATTAGAAAACGATTGATTTCTGCGAAAGTTTTGAATCACTCCGTCTTTGGCGAAGTTGACTTCGAAGGCTCGCGAGATGGATGGCAAAAGGGGCACGTTTCTCCAACGAGATAGTGTGGGTGTCGCTGCTCCTGTTCCGTGAGCGGCATCTGGCAACTGAAGCAAATTGCGGCCGAGGTTTCGCGCAACTGTGAATCGACGCAAACACGCCTATCAAAGACAAAGCAATCTCCTTTGTAATGCGCTCCGCCACACTCCTCGAAATATTTGAGAATGCCGCCGTCAAGCTGAAAGACATTCTGAAATCCTGCACGCTCCATAAATGGTCCCGCCTTCTCGCAGCGAATGCCGCCAGTGCAGAACATCACAATCGTTCGGTCTTTTAACTCGGGAGGAAGTTTCTCGACCGCATCTGGAAAATTCCGAAAGTGTTCGACTCCGGCTGCAAGAGCTCCCTCGAAAGTTCCCATCCGAATTTCGTAATCGTTGCGCGTGTCGAGCAGTGTCAGTGGCTTGCCTTCATCGATCCACTGCTTCAGAGTCTTCGCAGAAATTTTTGCCGAAGACTTTTTCCCAGGTTCGATTCCTTCAACGCCAAAGGCAATGATCTCTTTCTTCAATCTGACCAACATGCGACGAAATGGTTGATTCTCGCTGAAGCTTTCTTTCGGATTGAGGTCTTCAAATCCTGAAATCGAACGCAATTCCGCCAACAAGATTTGGATACTTCCCTGAGTTCCAGCAACAAACAAATTCATCCCCTCGGGGCTCAACAAAATTGTTCCTTTTAAGTCGCAATCACGGCAAATTTGTTGCAATTTTTCGCGCAGTGTTTCCAAGTCGGCGAGGGGCGCAAACTTATAAACGGCGATATTTGTGAACATTTTTTCACGCAGAATTTCGGCGGCGAGCATCCATCCGTTCCTTGGTAGGAAGACGAACCTTGGTCGCCAAGCCAACGAATTGCATCGATCGAATAATCAGCCAACTCGAGTCGAACTGCCACCACTTCAGACCATGTCGCGCGCTCGACGGGAATGCATGATGGTTGTTGTGCCAACCTTCTCCGAAGGAAAGGATTCCCATCACTGGATTGTTTCGACTCTCATCACCAGAGCGATAGTCGCGCCATCCCCACACGTGACAGATCGAATTGATGCTCCACGTTGCATGATGCAACAAGAACATACGAACAAGTCCCCCCCACAAGAATCCAAGCGCAGCCCCAGTCCACGACATCGTTACGAGTCCGCCAATAATCGCAGGAATCGCCAAACCAAGAGCAACCCAAACAGGGAAGAGATTATTCACGCGCATAATCGTCTTGTCCGCCAACAGATCTGGCACATATCGATAATTACTATCACGCGTGCTGCTAAAGAGCCAACCGATATGAGAGTGCATAAAGCCAACCACCCAGCCAACAACGCCGGGCTTTCGACTTGCATGCGGCGAATGCGGATCGTGGTCGTGATCGGAATAGTGATGGTGCTTGCGATGGGTTCCGACCCACCAAACAAGCGGTCCTTGAGCGGCCATGCCGCCTAAGATCATGAAGAAAATTCCGATTGGCTTCGGCGCCACAAACGCCTTATGAGTGAACATTCGGTGATATCCAATCGTGATTCCAAGCCCAGTTGCTATATAAAGGGCAACCATCATCGAGAGATTTAACATGCTGAACATCCCGCCCCAAAGAAAATACATAGCCGCCAAGAGGCCAAGCGGTGGCAATCCGACTGCCGCCAACATTGCCAAATGCATTTGGCCCTTCGATAGTGGAGGCTCTTCCTCGACGGTGTCTTTAGGCTCGCCGAGGTCATGAATGTCGTTCCCAACAACGAGATCCTCTTCGAGGACCATTACATTTTCTTCTGTCGTACTTTGCAACACCAAATCTCCGTGTTTTGCTCAGACCTCGAACGAATAAGTGATGCTCACTCTAGCACTCTTATGCCTTGAGCGTTGAAAGAAACTGAAGGTTTCTACGGCAGCGATCTCGCCGTAAAAAACTGATCTAAATTGACTCATTTATGGACTTTATGAAGGATTCACCATCTCCTCTGGCTTCACAACCCGATCGAAGGTCGCTTCGTCAACATGACCCAAGTGCAGCGCTGCCGCCTTCAGCGTCATGCGGCCATGATGCGCATGCTTGGCAATTGCGCTGGACTTGTCGTATCCAATGTGCGGCGTAAGCGCCGTGACCATCATCAGGCTTTGCCCCAACAACTCAGAAATTCTTTCGTTGTTTGCAACGATGCCTTCTGCGCAGAACTCGCGAAACGAATGACAGGTTCCCGCGAGCAACTCGCATGACTGCAAAAGATTTTTCGCGATGACCGGTTTGAAAACATTCAATTCGAAATTGCCTTGGCTTGCCGCAAACTGTACGGTTGAATTGTTGCCGAAGACTTGCACGCACACCATCGTCATGCTTTCGCTTTGTGTTGGGTTGATCTTTCCTGGCATGATGCTTGAACCAGGTTCATTTTCAGGAATCGAAATCTCGCCGATTCCGCAGCGCGGTCCACTGGCAAGCCAACGCACATCATTGGCGATTTTCATCAGCGACCCTGCAAGCACAGAAAACGCGCCGTGGGCCTGTGTTGCCGCTTCATGTCCAGCAAGCGCAGCAAATTTATTGCGTGCGCTTGTGAACGCAATGCCCGTTGTTGCGGCAAGTTTCTTTGCGACAAGTTCGCCAAAGCCGACAGGTGCGTTCAGCCCAGTGCCAACGGCAGTTCCGCCGATGGCAAGATCGCGCAAGCCAGGAAGACTTTCGTGAATTGCGCGCATCGCCATATCCAGTTGTGCAACATAGCCAGAAAATTCCTGACCGAGCGTCAGGGGAACAGCGTCTTGTAAATGTGTGCGGCCAGTCTTGACGATCTTCGAAAATTCCTTTGACTTGGCATCAAGCGCGTCGCGCAATTGTTTCACAGCGGGAAGAAGCGTCCTCTCGATTTCGATTGCCGCGGCGACATGCATCGCCGTTGGAAAAGTATCGTTGCTTGATTGCGAAAGATTGACATGATCATTTGGATGGACAGGCTTCTTCGAACCTTGCATTCCGCCAGCCAATTCGATTGCGCGATTGGAAATCACCTCGTTCACATTCATGTTTGACTGTGTTCCCGATCCCGTTTGCCATACTTTCAGCGGAAACTCTTCATCAAGCTTGCCGGATGAGACTTCCTTTGCAACGGACACAATCAAGTCGCGAAGTTCTTTCGAGAGTCCGCCCATTTCGCAGTTTGCCTCGGCGCATGCGGCCTTGAGCAATCCAAAGGCATGCACAATTGGCAGCGGCATTCGATCACCAAACGGGAAATGATGAATAGAACGCTCGGTTTGTGCTCCCCAATATCGATTGGCAGGAACTTCAATGGCTCCCATAGCGTCGGTTTCAGTGCGAGTGGCGTGCTTTGAAGGTGCGTGTGACATAGTTGGGCGCTCTTGTTGCGTGGCGAGAGTGTAACGCCCAACGAAATGAAGTCGCCAGCCAAAAGAAAACGCCGATCGCATGAAGCGATCAGCGTGTTGGTCTTGCGTATTCCGCAGTAAGCATGCGGTCAGACAGGATTGATTATGAAGTTCCGCGTGCGCTGCGTCGACGACGAGATCCGATCAAGCCTGCGCATCCCAAGAGGCAAAGAAATCCAGGTGCTGGAACCACACTGATAAAACCAGAACCTGCATCAGATGTTCCAGTTCCTGTGGTCCAATTTGCTGCATTGCCGATCGCCGCGAGCCACTCTGATTGTGTTCCCGATGAGAGCGTGTTGAGATTAAACATTGCGGAATTCGCAGTATTGGACAAAAGCACTGCGCTGTATCCCTGAGTCAAGCCTGTTGCGAGACTTCCTGTTGCGGAAGTTGTCGAAGCTTCGTATGCACTCGTGTTGTCAAAGTTGTAAAGCGCAGTGAAGCCACTGAAAATCGGATTTGATGAATTTGTGCTCTCGAGAATCGTGACTTGTTCTCCTGATGCACTTAGCGAAAGATGAGCGAACGTCGA
>SXSS01000003.1 GCA_005792145.1 Planctomycetia bacterium
CAGCGAAAACACATTCGCGCACGACTCATGCGTAAGACAGCAGCGCGCAAAGCAGAACGCCATGTCAGATAGATTGCAACTGCAGCAAAGAAAACACCGCCCAGAAATGCACTCTGCCAAGGATGGTTGTCATGCAAGAGTAGTTTGCCGACGGCCATTGTCGTCGACACTCCCACAAGGACTCCAAGCGCCGCCGATGTCGCCATTGCGATCCATGTGAATGGCCGACAGAACATTTCGCGCTCCGCGGCATCAGTAAGCGCGGCGCGCATCAGCGAAAGTCTTGCCTTTCCCTTTGCGCTCGACTGCTGCGAGATTAAAAAACAGGCGACCAAAATTCCAACCACATCCGCGTACCAATCTTCAAGAGATGTGTGCCGTTGAATCCACGGCAGTGACTGCGTGCTCTCATCAATTGTGGCATACACAGTCATTGTCATGACGAGAACCAAAACACTTCCGATCCACCGCGTGCGCCACAACAAAAATGTCATCACGCCAAATGTGACTGCGTGAAGAAATTTATCGCTTGGCGCACTAGGGGATAACACCAAGTTTGGCCAATGCGTCGCGATCAATGCAATGACAAATACAAACACCGCGTTGATTCGCCAAATGCGAAGGCCTGAAGCGCCGAGTTGTGGAATTGATCGAGGAGCCAAATCCGTCACGACGCGGCGATTCCCGCAGAAGTGGCAAGTTCTGCGGGAGATTCCGCTGGTTTCCACCGTTGACGCAGTGCTTCAGCAAGCGCGCGATAATCCGCTGCGCCGGCGCAAGTTGGTGCGTAATCAAAAATTGTCTGGCCGAAACTTGGTGCTTCTGCCAATTTGATGTTTCGCCGAACCGCAGGTCGCAACACAACAGCGTCTTCCCATGGCAATCCGCTGCCACGAAACTTTGCGAAGTAACTGTCCATTTCTTCAACGACTGCCTTGCCATGGCTGGACTGTGACTCGTGCATACAAAGCAAGACGCCAGCAACTTTCAAACGCGCATTGAGCGCGCGTTGCACCAGCAAAACAGTTTCCAGCAATTTTTCTAGACCTCGAAGCGCCAGATATTGCGCCTGAGTTGGCACGACAACTTCGTCGGCAATCGTCAATGCATTCACGGTCAAAACTCCAAGACTTGGAGGACAATCAAGCAGCACCACATCGAAGGATGGCATCACTTGCGCCAATCGCTCCGCGAGAATGTGCTGCATATTTGGTTGAAGCGCCAATTCGCCCTCAACCAACGCGAGTTCGGTGTCGCTTGGAATGAACCAAAGATTCGCACGCGCGGAGCGAATCAATTCGCTTGCTGCAATATCTGGATTCATAAAGAGATCACGCACAGTTGGCTGATCGGGCGCGGGTTCGTGTCCAAAGTGCAGTGAAAGATTCGACTGCGGATCAAGATCAACAACAAGCGTGCGCAATCCAGCGATTGCGAATGCCGCGCCGAGATTCGCGGTTGAAGTAGTTTTTCCAACTCCACCCTTTTGATTGAGCAACGCAATCACGCGTGGGTTCGCAACTTCGCTCGACGCGTTGTTCGATGCTCCACTTGCGCCTTCAGATTTGGGTCCGACGGATGTTTCCGAAGCACCAGACTTCTTCGATTGATGAGCGCCTTTCATGGTGCGAGTGTAACGCTCGAGAGTCCCCAACTCGATAGATCAAGCGGAATTCCCTTGGCAACTTGATGGATTCCAAGCGGCGCAAGCCCCGCAAACTGTCGCCGTGCAAAAATTGGCGGCGCATCAGAACCTGTACCTTCGATGAGTCGCTCGATTGAAATCTCCATGCGCCCTGGTCGCCCGTCGCTTGGAGTCACCCAGCGATCTGGCAGTGGCAGGCGCGCACGCCAACGATCTTTCGAACGGTGAACTGCCAAAGTTTGCCGAACTCCAGAATCGTCCGATTCCACACTGCCATCGGATCGAATGGAAATTGTGTGCGACGATCCTGCGCCAAGAATCACGATGATCTCGTCTTTCGTTGGGTTTGCTTCCGGCGGACAACGACATTCAACCAACAACTCCCACCCAAAGGGTCGACGCCGAATTCCCGCGCTCGTTGACCAATCAGTCGGCGGCGACTGCAAAATTCCCGCGCGAATTTCCTTCAGGCTTGCAGCTGGCCGAAACGTTCCAAATCCAAGCCCTGGTGGCCGCACCGCCGCCCGTCCAAATCCAACTTGTATGGCAACTTGATTATTCCCATGTTCCAAGAAAAGAATTGGCTGAGCTCTCGCCTGCGTTTCGATCGCACTGCGACCTTGACTTGGACTCGTCAGATTTGCAGGTGGTAACAAAGAAGCGAGTCCATGTTCACGAAGCGCATTTGAAAGTGATTCATCGATCACGACCGCTTCAGCGACGGGAGCGACTGATCTAGGCACAGAATAGGTTTGGAAAGTCTCTGGGCCAATTTCGCCAGTCAGGCTTGGCTCCTTTTCATTTGGCCACCTGAAAGAAATCGCATGCGCTTCTGGAGATGGATTTGCAACACCAACCAAGACAGACTCGCCTTCATCTTGTTCGACCCAACAAAGAAGAGCCGAACGACTCTCTATCCAAAGTCGTGCGCCTTCGACGATCACGATCCCATCCGTATTGGGGGCAAGCAAGATTTCAAGCAGGGAATTCAGTTCGTCTTCGTCAGTTTTCCATGCAGCAATCGAGACTTGCTTTTCATTGATCAATCCATTCGCACGCCCGACAATGTTGCCAAGCAATTTGTTGGAAACCACCGCATCGTTCATTTCCAGTCGCGCAATTGCGGCTGACCAAAGACCAGCTATCGCTCGCGCATAAAGCACATCGATTTCTCCACCGACAGATGGTGGTGGTCCCATACCCATGCGATATGACTGCAAAACGGCTCGAAAATACTCGCTTGGCGCTGCTGGATCTGGCTGATCTGCTTCGCTGAGAAAAAGATCATCTCGACTCGCTTCGAGGGGCTTCGACAATCCATCCATCCAAACTGGATCGATTTTCTGATCGCCGAGATAGATTTCG
>SXSS01000034.1 GCA_005792145.1 Planctomycetia bacterium
CAGTGGCGAGAGGTTGGAAGGCTTGGTTGTAAAGGATCACAGATTGGTGTGTGCCTCTCGCAGTTATGCCAAGGATGTCATTGCTGCAATTGATGGGCTTACGCACAATAATTTCCTTGGCGAGCCGGTTGGGCGTGACACCCTCAACGCGGTTGGTTTCGCTGCGGCGGTGCTTGCGGCGCGCGATCCCGATGCGATCTTCGCTGTGCTGACGAGCGATCACATCATCGAACCGCAATCTGTGTTTACACAGAAAGTGGATCTTGGATTTCGCCTGGTAGAAGCTGACCCGAGCCGTATCGTGACTTTTTCGATCACGCCAACTTTTCCAGCGACGGCTTATGGATATGTCGAGCAAGGCGATCCGATCACTGATCCCACGGGGAAATTCGATGGCGCGTTTCGAACGAAACGGTTTGTGGAAAAACCAGACCTTGCGCGCGCGACGGAATATTTCAAGAGTGGCGCATTCGGTTGGAACAGCGGTATGTTCATCTTTCACGCGCGCACTGTTCTTGATGCGATTGGGTGGTTTCAACCAGCGAGCGCTGTTGGACTGGCGAAAATCGGCGCTGCGTGGGGAAAGCCCGGCGCAGAAAAAGTTGTCGAGGATGTCTATCCATTGCTGACCAAGATCAGCGTGGATTATGGATTGATGGAACCAGCCGCGCGTGACGAACGCATCAAGATTTGCGCGGTGCCGATGCCGGTTTCTTGGCGCGATGTTGGAAGTTGGCCTTCGTATGGCGAAGCGCTGACCGTCGACGCGGATGGAAATCGCGCAAGCGCGCGGGCGATGCACATCGACTCGAAAAAAATGATTCTCGTCAGTGATGATCCAGCGCATTTGATTGCGACGATTGGTGTTGAGGGATTGGTGGTTGTGCACACGAAAGATGCGACATTGATCTGCCGCGCGGATATGGCGGAACAAGTCAAAGATCTTGCTGGGCGCGTTGCGCCCGAACTGCGCTGAGCGCTTATGAGATATCTCGCGATTGATCTCGGCGACAAACGAACTGGAGTCGCTTGCGGTGACGACATCTTGCGATTGCCTTCGCCGATCGAAGTGATCGATGCGTCACCTCGAGAAGTGCTGCTTTCGAGGTTGGAAAAACTGGTGCACGAGTATGGGCCAGACGCGCTGATCATTGGACTGCCTGTGAATATGGACGGGACCGAAGGGCCGCGCGCAAAGATGGCGCGTGAATTTGCGGATGAATGCGCGAAACGTTTTTCGATCAAGGCGATCATGCAAGATGAACGGCTGACAAGCTTTGCGGCGGAATTTTCGCTGAATCAAAGCGGCCGCACCCACGGGCAGAAGAAAAAATTGCGTGATGCTCTTGCCGCGTGCGAAGTTCTGAAAGATTTTTTTCAGAGCCGCGATCACACCACATGATTCGCCGGCAACGGCTCAATCTCGCCCGCACGCAGCGCGATCGAGATACCACACCAATTCGCCTCGAGTCGGCTTTATTCCTTTTATAGGCAACGCGTGAAAATCTTCGTTGCCCGTCGCGACGCGGGCAATCATTTCGGCCTTGTTGGCACCCATCACAAGCGGCACGATCACTCGCGCATTGTTCAGCAGTGGATATGTCATCGTGACACGCGGCGGTGGCGTGACAGTTGGACCATCGCAATAACTGATCCAGAGATTTTTTTCGTTCAGCACCGAAGTTTCTGGAAAGAGACTTGCCGTGTGACCGTTGTCGCCCATTCCAAGCAACACGAAATCCAGACGATCTTCGCCCTGTGGTCGTGAACCAAGCGAACTTCGCAGGAGTTTTTCATATTGCTCCGCGGCGTCACTTGCTGTCGCCATCATTGGGTGAATCTGACTGTCGGGCATTCCAGAGTGGTCGCAGAAGATTTCCGAAATCTGCCGCCAATTGCTCAGGGCATTATCGAAAGCAACGCGCCGCTCATCGACGATCCACAAATGGGTGCGAGCCCAGGGAAATGATCGATATCGTGGATCGGTCATCAGCGATTGATAAAAAGGAAATGGCGTCGATCCACCAGAAACGGCGAAATGAAAATCGCCAAACTTTGTCACGCAGTCGAATGCAGTTGAGAGCAATTGCGATCCAAGCAATTCATAGACAGTATGACGGTCACTTCCCACGACAACACGCCCTGAAAGAGCCGGACCCTTGATGGGTTCTTCAAGTGCGGCAAGCGGGATCGGTTCTGGAGTTGTGGACATGACGCAAGTCTATAGAGCGAAACAGCAATTCCGTCATTCATTATGCCAAGCGCGTCCATCGCGCACCATCATTTCATCTGCTGCGGCTGGCCCCCAAGAACCTGGCGCGTAATTGCTGGCGATTGACTTGCGAATTGTTGCGGATGAAGAATCCAGGAATGGCATGACCGCCGCCCAACCGCTTTCGACTTCTATGCGGTGCTTGTACAAAGATTGGTCGCCACGCATTGCGTCGATCAATAACGGTCCATAGGCCTCGAGTGCCTCCACTCCAAATTGCTTGTCAAAGTCCGCCTGCATTTCCACACTTGCGATGCTGAGCGGCGCGCCAGGAACTTTGCTTTCAAAACGCAAACGGGTTTGCTGAAACGGTGCGATTTCGATGACCAGCCGATTACCAAGCACATTTCCTGATTGATGTGGTATGCCTGGAAAAAGATTTGCCGCAGGCGGTTTGAACTGCACAACAATTTCGGTGCACTTCTTCGCCATATGTTTGCCAGTGCGGAAATAAAACGGCGTTCCCGCCCAGCGCCAATTATCCACATGTAATTTGATCGCCGCATATGTTTCGGTGGTCGATCCCTTTGCAACTCCAGGCAGATCGACATACGCGCCTTCATCGGCACATTTTCCATATTGCCCAAGAACTGCGTGGGTTTCTACAGATTCGTGAGTAGTTGGACGAATCGCTCGCACAGCCTTGATCTTTTCGGCGCGAATCTCTTCTGCCGTAATAGCCGTCGGTGGCTCCATTGCGACGAATGCGAAAATCTGCAGAAGATGCGACTGAATCATGTCGCGAATAGCGCCAGTTGCATCGAAGAATGCCGTTCGATTTCCAACTCCGACGGTTTCGCTTGCGGTGATCTGGACATGGTCGATATAGCGGTGATTCCATACAGGCTCGAAAATAGTGTTGGCAAATCGAAGCACCAACATCGCCTGCACAACTTCCTTGCCGAGGTAATGATCGATTCGATAAATATCTTCTTCTTCGAAGACTCGACCAAGCGTGCGGTTGAGGCTCGCCGCACTTTGTTCATCGTGGCCAAAGGGCTTCTCAATAATGATGCGCTGCCATGAAC
Organism: Planctomycetia bacterium; assembly: GCA_005792145.1. Classification (GTDB taxonomy): domain Bacteria; phylum Planctomycetota; class Phycisphaerae; order Phycisphaerales; family SM1A02; genus F1-60-MAGs104. Next base: position 3,301 of record SXSS01000034.1, read on the forward strand.
GCTCGTTGGAATTGATCGAACACCAACGCTTGCCTTCAGTGACAAGCGCCGCGTCTTCGATGCGCTGAACAATCGACTCGTACAACTCTGGCCCAACCGAAAGATAGAAAAGTCGATTACCACGCGTGCCGCTCACCTCATCGAACTTGCGAAGGCGTTCTTCAAGAGCTGGATACATCCCGGTCTGCGCGGCATCACCCGCGAAATAGTGAATGCACTTTGCGAATTCAGCCCATCGTCCTGCATCCCAGCGCTTGGCGTGTTTCTGCACCGATGTGGCCAATTCTGTTCGCCACGCATCATCTGTTTTTTCGCGCCGCGAAACTCCCAACACTTTGAAGTGCTCCGGCAACGCACCAATTGCGCGCATTTCATACAGAGCGGGAATCAACTTTCGGGCGGTGAGATCGCCGGAGGCACCGAAGATGACGAGTACACATGGATCTGGCTTACGCATGTGGCGCAGTTCTACCACCAACAGAGCATCGAACCAGCGGCAGTGGCGACTTCGACGATGCGCTTTCCTGCGGGATCGATCAGCCAAAGCCAATCATCAAACAAGAACTCGATACGAGCCGCCAATAGTGCGACTCGGCCCATCACGGTAAATCCGAATGCTGCCCCGAAGGTGATCATGAGATACATGATGCCGATGCGCGCCGCGCGGCCTGCGACGCCTTTGTGTTCAACCGAAAAGAAGAAATATGTCAGGCAACAAAGAACTCCGACGACAAGCAAGATGTTTTTAAGACTCGCCCAAATGGTTGGCCACAACATCCATCCGCCTTCTGCACCAACGACGGGCTGAACGAGCGGCTTGAATGTCGCGACAGATTGCGCGACAAGATCGCTCTCGACATGACTGACGATCTTCAAGCCCGCGGTGACTCCAATGATGAATGCGATCGGCCACAAACTGATCCAACCGCCCTTCGGCGCAAGGCGCATCAACAACATAAGACCAAGAGCGAGAGCGAAATACATTGCGACGACTTGGCCAATCGAGGGAGCCGGCAAACTTGGCAGTACTTGGTCGTGAACGAGAGTGGGTGTGAGTGCGCCGAATAATTTTGGAACAAGCGTGTCCCAGAATCCGACGACTCCCCAGTATGCAGCAGAGACCCCGATGATTACGGCCTCCGCGAGGCGATACCCAGGATTGTCCCGATACAAGAAAGAGAAGATTGCAAGCGTGAAAAATGCCGCAAGCCAAAGTCCAATCGTGTTCGCCAAACTGAATACGATCTTTGTCTGCGATTGATCAGCCATCTGTGCGGCTTCGAATTTTTTCGGCGCAACTGAATGCCATTCAGTCCACTTCTCCGTCGACGCGCCATGTTTGTCGTTCGCTTTAACTTCGACGGATTGATCAACACGCTCGACATATGCCCGCGCCATTCCTTGGCCGATCGACATCCGAATTCCCACAAGCAGAAGAATCACGGAAACAATGATGACCCAAGCCTTCGATGGCTTCATGATGTCGCCCTCACCTTCGACTTGCGCTGGGCGAAGTACGCGATGTTTCCCAAGATGATGAGTGCGATCATCAATAAATGCGCGCCAAGTTGTGGACCCATGCGCCGCTGTGCTTCGAGATATTTCGCAGGAATCGCAGCGGAGGTGTCATTTGGCGCGAGGCTGGAATTGACAAGAGATTCATATTCCGCCGCACCTTTGATCGCGCCAAGCAAACCACTCAATTGATTCGGATAGTACGGATAGAGCGCAGATGTCTGTACGCCCGTGCAACCAGTAACCATCTTGATCTTGCCGCCACTCGAAGAGACGACATACTGAATCCATTCCTTCGCGCCTGGATATCCCGCGCTGATTGTGATGAGCAGTGGAAAGTCCAAGACGCGTTGAATTCCTTGCAGAGCAACAACATCTCCAACCGCGATGCCATTCTTTGTGATGGGAAAAGCCTTTGCAAAATCAGTCAGCATCACTTTCATCACCGCTTCATTACCAGATTGAAATCCGACATTGACATAATCGACACCTTCTTTGAGGTCTGGATAATCCGCAAGGATGACACGCTTGATTGTTTCGTCGATCAACTGCGGGCCAAGCGGCCAAAGCGCGATGAAGACCATTCGTAAGCGACGCGCGGCGCATTGATGAACCAAACTTGTCGCCATAGGAATCAGCTCGCCACCACTTGCGGGATCGAAATCAAACGAAAGCAGTACTGGCGTGCCTGGCGGGAGCGCTTCAATCTCTTTATAGACAGCTCGCGCAGCGGGAGTTGGAGTCTCTGGAAGAGTCTTGCCAGTGATGCCGATATACAAGATTGGACCAGCGACCGAAATTGCCATTGCAAGAAAAATCCAGCGACGATCAAGACTTTCGAGGATGGAGAGCAATTTACTCATGCGTCAATCTCCCGATCCCATCCACGATCGATCAACTCCCAAAAGAATTCTCAAACTTGTTGCGGTCACGCCAAGCGCAATGCCAATAATGATGGCGCGATTACCCGCCGTGTTGAAAACCTGCATGATGTAGACCGAGAGATTTTCCAATCGCAATCCACTTGCCCAATCTGGCAACCAGCCAGTCAACACAACTCCTGCAAATGTGCGGCCCAGCAAGATAATGAATGCGGTCGATAGCAGCAAGATTGCTTCAAGATTCTTCGCTCGAAAGGCGCGAAACGCGGCGCTCGCCACATAAAAAGCCAGCAAAGCAAACATTGTGCTGGTGATCGGCACGAGTGCGAATTCATAAATCCAGCCGAAGATCGAACCATCAGCATTTTTTTCACCCGACCAAGCGAGCAATGGAAACTGTGTATTTGGCGGAACGCCAATTTTCCCAAGACCTACGACCAGTGTGATTGCGAAACAGATCAGAGTGATCGCCGCATATCCCCAACCTTGATCGCGTCGTGAAATCTTTGCAAGGTTGACTTTCGCCAAACTTCCCGCGCCAAGGATGAAAGCGATTGCGGCAACAACATTGAAAACATCGCCGACTGTCTCGCCAAGACTTTCTGTTATGGGGAAAAATGCGGATAGCAGCATCACGAATCCCGCGATAATTGCAATCCACATTGGAACGAGGCGCTTCATGATCCAAGCACTCCCTTCAACCATGCAAGCGCGGCGGGTATTGGACCGCTTGGGGCAATGACAGCCATAGTCGCAAGCACAACTCCAATGACGATGACAATTGCGGCGATTGCCTTGGCAAGATCCTGCCCCTTGAGCGATCCAATTTGATCTGGTTCACCCGAAAGATACGCGCTTGCCGCCATAAATTCTTCGCCAATCAAGGTGTAATCACATGCTGCGACAAAGAATGGAAGCTGACTGCTTTCGGCGGTTCCCGCAATCTGAATTGCGCCGATGGAATTTCCTGTCTCTGCCAAAATCAAACTTTCCGCAAAGAAGCAACCCATATAAAAACAAGCGGCTGGTTTTTCGCGGACCATTCTTCCAGAGACATATGCGACAAATCCAAATTGTTCATCGGTGATGTATCGAATCGCATCGGCGTTGTATGCATCTGCTCGGCCTGCGGCAAGGTATGACGCTTGCACTGCTTCGCGCGCCGCTTCCATCACAAGCGAGCGACTCGTTGGCACTTCGATCGCGGCGTCATATTCGGCGGCGGTTCTGGAAACATTGCCAAGCACGGTCAACCCAGCAACAGTTTGAATGTTGTCCATGTCTTGAATGCCAGGAACGAACAAGATCGATCGCCCCATTTCTGTGGCACGGCCAACTGCATCCTTGATCGCTTCAAGCGCGGCGATACGGCGAACTTTCATTGGCCGACCTCGACGCGCAGCAAGAATGAAGTTGATCACGCATGCGCTGACAAGCAAAATAGCGCAGAACAAAGGCAATTTTGCGCCAATAAAAAAGTTCCAGTGTCCCGTCACAGCAGACTTCGTTGTCGTCACAGCGCTCGAACCATTTGGACTGACTGCGGTGACACGGAAAAAATAGGAGGCTTCCGGCGAAAGCTTCGATGCGACCGCATATTTTTCTTCGATTGGAACTTCTGCAACCAAGGTCCAAGGACCTTGCCCAGAACCTTGCCCAGAACCTTGCCCATCTACGAGCACTTCACTCCGTTCGACAATCCACTTCGTTGCAGAAGTTATTCCAGCGGCGGGTTGCCACGAAATTTTGATCACTCCTCCCGCATCCCACGCGACATCTTCCGCGGTGATCGAAGTAGCCGCTGGTGGGGCAATGACTTCTTGACCAAGTTCGTTGAGCGGAATCTTTCCTCTGCTGTCAACTTTGCTGTCGACTTTGCTTTCAACCCCGCTTGCGCCAAATGATCCAAGCGCAATCACGCAAAAAATCAGCGCGCTTGAGATTTTCTGCCAGCGATTTGCGTTTGCGTTCCTCGCCACGAGTGCAAGATAGTCCCATTTGACAATTCTTGCGAACACAAACCGTCATAAGATTTTCATTCCCCCGCTTCAATCGCCAACAAGTTCGACATTCGCTCGCGGAACAATCACACGCTGTCCGCTTTCGAGCGCAACCTCAAGCACACGAGCTTTCGAACCTGAACCCAGAACTGCGGGTTGCTCTGGAAGCGCGCTGACGGATCCCAAGAGTCCGAAGTGCGGGTCACGGATGATTCGAACTGGCGTGCCGATGTTCAAGATTCCAGCGGTTGCTCCACCTGTGAAGATCTCGCCAGAACTTGCTTGTCCCAGCGGTACTGCGATTTCTGGACGCATCACACCCGCACGAATTTGGGTCGCGCCGTTCACGCTCGCCATTTTTCCCGCATGAGCAAGCAACAACTGAAAGGTGCGCTTCGCCATTGCAATGTCGCCAAAGCCTTCAGTCACAAGCAATGTGATTCCAATCTTCTCGCTTCCAGTGACTGCGACTCCCAAGTCATACCCAAGCACATCGCGAAGATCCGCATCATCAATTCCGCCGCAAATCAACGCGGCGACTCCGACTTCGCGCGCGCGGCGGATTCCGCCAGCCGTCATACGCGCGCCACCGACAACAATTGCGCCTTTCATTGATGCGTTGATATGTTCTTCGAGCAAATCTTCGGCGTGGGATTTTCCGGCGATCATCAGCGGTCCCCATGTTTCCCCGCCAACTCCAAAAATTCCCTGCACAAAGAGCGCGTCCGTTTCGACGACGACGCCTTCATTGGCGATGACTTCGATTATTTTCCCCGCGACATAGGCGCGAACTTGCACTGGAGTCTTCGCACCACGAATGATGACCATGCCTGTGGATTCCGAAACACTTTCGAGTGTTCCTGTTGCTGTTGATTTCGCTTCCGTCTTCATCATGCCGAAAATGCCCTTGCTTCTCGCAAGCGCGTCACCAACTTGAACAGTATCGCCCGCGCGCTTCAGCATCAGCGGCATCAATTCAGCTGGATTGACGCTGAGCATTCCCGCAACCTTGATGGGAAAAACATCGCCTTCAAGAAAAGTCTCCGCGACAACTGTTTCCGCCGAAACGCTGTCGCCAACTTTGACCCGCACATCGCCAGGAACCGGCAAGAGCCGCCGCACGCGATAGGTCGTGCGTGCCGTCACTTTCAATCCTGGTGTGTATGCCTTGGCCATTGGGTTTATTTTCTTGCGGGGTTATTCGTAAACTTCAAGCGCCTTCAACCACTGCTCGACGCACGCGCGTCGCTCAACCGCAGATGTCGGCAGCTTCAGTGGACGACCGCGCCCATCGAGCACGATGCCGACTGCTCCACCACGCACTTCGCGGGTCACAGGTTTTCCAGGGCCACTGCCCATATCCAAACCGCGCTCTGGGCGAACCTCCAAGGTTCCAACTTCTCCGTGACCGAAACGAACGAGACGCATTTCGCCACCGATCAGTTGTCCTTGCGCAACAACTTCGTTTGCACGGCGCAGCGTGAAATCGAATGCGGGTCTACCTGCGCGAACTTCGCCGCGCGGAGCGACGCACCAACCAAGAACAACCAAACAATCTTTCTCGAAAACCTCCATCGCCGCTCGTGGATTCACAGAAGCGAGCACTCCAAGGTGCGGCATCATGAAGATCGAGTCCTTCGCAATTTCTGTGAAGCCTTCGGGCTCGAATGCGTCGATCATCATCAGCGCAGTCTGTTCCATTCGTGGAGCGTGACTGAGCACGCCGCCCGACGCGACCATCAAATCGAGCGACATATTGTCGACAAGCGATCCGCCTGCTTCCTTCTGGCTGAACGCGTCACCAACTGTGCGCTGTTGCTGAACACCTTTCAATGTCGTCGCGAAAGATTTATGTTGGATGTACGCCAATCGAAGTGCCTCGCGCGAAACCGCTTGCTCGAAGACGAGCGCTTCAAGTGTTTGCGGAATCGTCGTTGGGCGAATCATCTTATTTTTCACACGGTTGCGAAGTTCGCGTTCATCCATATCAAGATGCACCCAGCGCAAGACACTGTCCATTCCAGCTTCAGCACAAACATTCGAGATGGAATAACTCATGCCAAGATTTGCGCTGACAGTGCGGTTGAAAACGCCCCCGAAGACGCTGAACATATCGGTTGTCGCGCCGCCGATATCGACTCCCACCACATTGATGCCGCGACCCTTTGCAATCGTCTGCAAGATGTCGCCAACCGCGCCGGGAGTTGGCATAATCGGCGCATTCGCCCAAGTCATCAGCTTGTCATACCCCGGCGCGTGCGCCATAACGTGCTCGAGAAAGACATCGTGAATTCTCTCGCGCGCCGGTCCAAGATTTTCGCGCTCGAGCGTCGGGCGTAAATTGTCAACGACAGAAAGCGCGAAGCCTTCGCCAGAGAAAACACGCTCGATTGTCTCGCGCGCTTCCTTGTTGCCCGCAAAGATGAGCGGCAATTTATATTCTCCACCGAAGCGTGGACGCGGACGAGCGGGCGCGATGAGCTCCGCGATCTCGATCACTTTCTTTGTATCGCCACCATCTGTTCCACCTGAAACAAGAACCATATCTGGCCGAAGTTCGCGAATGCGTTGGATTTGTTCGTGCGGTTTGCGACGATCGTTGCTTGCGATGGTGTCCATCACGATTGCGCCAGCTCCAAGCGCCGCCCGCTTCGCGCTCTCTGCGGTCATCTCGCGCACAACGCCTGCAACCATCATCTGCAATCCGCCGCCTGCGCTGGAAGTGGATATATATAGATCACACCCATCCGGGTCTGACGCATTCTTGCGGCGGATGATCGTGCCATCGTCGGCAATGAGTTTGTATCCAGAAAGTTCCTGAAGTTCTGTCACAGAATTTGCGACGCCCAGCGTGACATCGGCGAATGGCTCTTCGACAGTCGTCGGCGCTTCGCCTCGAAATGTCTGGCGAAATACACCGTCCTTTTCCTCTATGAGGATGGCCTTCGTTGTCGTGCTTCCGCAGTCAGTGGCGACGATTCGCATGAACCGTTAAGAATAGAGACACAGAGGAAGTTAGGGAACCTCAACCAACCAAGACGCGGAGTCTTTGCCCATATTTTCGCCAAGTTCCTCAAGATTGACTATTGTTTCTTTGAAAAAATTCCTTCTTTGGGCGCCCGCCACGCATCTGGAATTGCGACAATCCGAACCTCGCACTTGCCTTCTCCACGAAGCGTGTTCAATTCTGCTGTCGCAACAAGATGGCGCAAGCCGGTCAATGTGGTCGAGCGAATTCCAACTTCAACGCTGCGTTGGATGATCGACATCCAACTTGGCTGAATCGTTTGCGCAACCGCGCTGAACTGGTTATTCAAGATCACCCAGAATCGCGTTGTTGGAATCGGCGAATCCGGATGAAGATGTTTCTATGTCACGCCGAAAGAATTTTCGCGCTTCACTTCTTGGCATCGCCGGACTGGGCATCGCCGGACTGGGCATCGTTGGACTGGGCATCGTTGGACACTCGCTGCGATTCAAGCGCTTCAATGCGAAGGCATAGATATTCCACCGAGCCAGATCGCTCTAAAAATGTCGCAAGCGTCGACCATGTTGTTGGGTGGATGACTACCGCAACAAATGGCTGGAGGAAATGCATCGCCGCTGCCCCAACTCCTGAAAGAGGCCGGCTGGATTCCAAGAAAAGCAGCGCAGGTTGAGCCATTCTTCGCTTCACGATCTCTTGCGCAACGCGTTCAACAAGTTCTGCTTCGGGAGCAGTCGGCTTCGCAGGTCCTGGTGGCTCGATATGAAATGCCTTTGCCCACGCTTCGCCCCAAGCGCCGCGCAATCGCTTCCACGAATTCGTCTTATCCGTCATTGCCACACCTCTGGCGAAGTATGCGCGTATGCGAATTCTCGAAGTTGCTTCCTTGTCTCGACCGAGAGATTCGTGAAATCAAACACCAAACCACGCATCTGCGCACGATGCGATGGCGAACGCGCCACGAGCGCGCGGCGGTCATGCCAGCGAATGCATCCAACTTCTTCCCAGCGAAGTCGGCTCGTCGAAAGTGGATAGATGACCTCCGCAACTTCGGCATCAATTCGATATTGCGTTGCGAGAAAGAATCGTGTCAACGATATAAATAGCCCAAGCGCGCTGATTGCGCCCCAAAACCAATCGCCAGCCAGTTGCGCAATCAAGGTCGCAACCACCGCGATCGCCACCACCGTCCAGATTGCTGCGACTGGGCGCACACGCGCTGGATGGACCGTCCACTGCATCGGGGTCATTAGCACAATGATCGCAGAATATGCGCAGATTTGTCGCAAATGCACGCCAGAACCGATTTTGACAAATGGGCGTATTCGGTACGCTGTTGGGATGAGCAAAATCAATCCATCAGCCGTTGTGAACGCTCCATTTCCTGCGAATGATTCGCTGGGCGATCCGACTGGCTGGGACGGCGTTGGTGGCGTCGCAAGCGCGATCAATTTGTCTGCGTGGACCGCGGCGAATCGCCACTTGATGGTGCCGCCAGTCTCGAACAAATATCTCTTCAGCGGCAAAGATTTCTTTGTGATGTTGATCGCTGGCCCAAACGCTCGCAACGACTTTCATATGACTAATTCCGAGGAATACTTCATGCAACTTCAAGGCGATGTTTCTATTCGCGTGCGTGACGCTCACGGAATACGCGACATCATTCTTCGCGAGGGCGAAGCGATGTTCATTCCAGGCGGGGTGCCACACCGACCACAGCGCGGACCGAACACGCTTGGACTTGTCGTCGAAAGACGACGCCCTCCGACCGAAACTGAACACATGATCTTTTTCTGCGAGAAGTGTGACGCATTGGTCTACGACCAAGAATTTGCTTGCTCCGATATCGTCAAGCATTTCCGCGAGGCGATGGAAGCATTCTGGGCCGATCCGAAACTCTGCACGTGTCCATCGTGCGGAACTCGTGTTCCAAAGCCTTCGCCACGAACGGCGTGACCAAACTTCTTTCAACAGGGCGAAGCCTGGATCGGATCAAGGACTCGCATCCCAATCGCTAAACTCTGCCAATGCGGCCCCCGCGCACCATCGACCTTCATACACACATGCTCCCAGAGCGATGGCCCGATCTGCGTGAACGGTATGGATGTGGCGGCTGGGTCTCGCTCGATCACTGCGCGCATTGCCGCGCACGGATGATGATTGACGGCGAACTTTTTCGCGAAATCGAATCGAATTGCTGGGATCCTTCACGGCGCGCTTTGGAATGCGATACGGCTGGTGTCGAGATGCAAGTGCTTTCAACTGTGCCTGTGATGTTTTCGTATGGAGCGAAGGCCGCAGATGCGCACGACTTATCGCAGATGCTCAACGACCACTTTGCGGGAGTTGTCCGTGCGATGCCCAATCGATTTATTGCGCTGGGGAGTGTTCCAATGCAAGATGCTGCGCTTGCCACGCGTGAGTTGGAGCGCTGCGTGAAACAACTTGGATTTCCTGGCGTGCAAATCGGGACCAACATCAACGGCCGTGACTTGGACGATCCAACATTCGCTCCATTCTTCGCAGCAGCAGAATCGCTTGGCGCGGCGATCTTCGTGCATCCGTGGGATGTCCTTGGCCAAAAAGAAATTCCCCGATTCTGGATGCCGTGGCTGGTTGGAATGCCAGCGGAAACTTCGCGTGCAATTTGCGCGCTCGCATTCGGCGGTGTACTCGACCGACATCCCACACTTCGGATTTGCTTTGCGCATGGTGGCGGATCGTTTCCATACACACTCGGCCGCATCGAACACGGTTTCGAGGCACGGCCAGATTTATGCGCGACGCATTCGAGAACGCCACCGCGCGATCATCTCAAGCGACTCTTCTTCGACAGCATTGTGCACGACGACGAAGCACTGCGATATCTCGTGCGAACTGTTGGCGCGGATCGCATCGCAATGGGATCGGACTATCCATTCCCCCTTGGTGAAATCCCTCCTGGCAAATTGCTTCGAGCCGCGGATTGGATCACAGACGCGCAGCGTGCTCGAATGCTTGCAGGGACAGCAATTGAGTTTCTTGCATTGAAATTTTCGGAATAACCACCATATGACGCACACCGCTCCCAAAACAATCTTTGATCTCGCGGCTTCGGACATAAAACCCACGCGCGAATTTGCGCTGTGGTGCGATGCGCACGACCCACTTGCGTCTTTTCGAGATGCCTTTGAAATTCCCTGCGATGCGAAGGGCGAACCACTGGCGTATCTCGTTGGCAATTCGCTTGGCTTGATGGCGAGCGCGACGCGTGACCGTGTGAACGAAGAACTCAACGACTGGTCGATGATGGGCGCGGAGGCGCACGTACACGGCCAGCGACCTTGGATCAAATATCACGAATTTTTTCGGGAGCATCTTGCAGAATTGACTGGCGCGCTTTCTCACGAAGTCGTCGCGATGAATTCGCTGACAGTCAATCTGCATTTTCTCTTGATGAGCTTTTACCGCCCGCAAGATTCTTCGAAAGGTTCGCGCCGGCGAATTGTGATGGAACGCGGCGCATTTCCAAGCGATCGATTTGCCGTGCACTCGTTTGTGCGTGCGGTCGGCGGCGATCCAAGCGTTGATGTGATCGAAGTTGCGCCCCGTGATGGCGAAGAATGCCTGCGTCACGAAGACATCGAGGCAACCATCACGCGTGTCGGCAACGAACTCGCGCTCGTGATATTGGGAGGCGTTCAGTACTACACAGGGCAAGTGCTTGATATGGCTCGCATCACGCGCGCCGCACACGCCGTAGGCGCGAAGTGTGGATGGGATCTCGCGCACGCTGTTGGCAATGTCGCGCTTTCGCTGCACGACTGGAACGCTGACTTTGCCTGTTGGTGCTCGTACAAATATCTCAACGGTGGACCTGGCGCAGTCGCTGGCGCATTCATTCACGAACGCCATCATAAAAATCCGCCGCCACGACTTGAAGGTTGGTGGGGAACAAATCCTGCAACTCGGTTTCTGATGGGACCGAATTTCGATCCAGGTCCAGGCGCGGATGCGTGGCAAGTTTCCAATCCGCCGATTCTCTCGCTTGCTCCACTGCTGGCGAGCTTTGACCAATTTCATCAAGCGAAGCTGCCGCGACTTATTGCAAAGGCTCGAGCAATGACTGGATTCATCGAACTCTCGCTGCGCACGCGCGATGCGGAACATATTCGCGTCATCACGCCAAGTTCCACCAGCGAGCGAGGGTGTCAGTTGTCGCTCTGTATCAATCGCGACCCAGTCGCCGCTCGGAAGCTTTTCGATTCGCTCCTACCGCGCGGAATCGTCTGCGATTTCCGCCATCCAAGCGTGATCCGAGTTGCACCTGCCCCGCTTTACACGCGCTTCATCGATTGCTGGCGGTTGATTGAAGCGCTCAGCTGAATGAGCGGATCTGCATCGCGTCCTACACTCACGCTAATGTCTAAACGTGTGATCATCGTCGGCGCAGGACTTGCTGGATGTTTGCTTGCCGTCTATCTCGCACGCGCAGGATGGGATGTTGATATTCGTGAACGCCGCGGCGATCCGCGCAACCGTGGACTTCTTGCTGGACGGTCGATCAACCTTGCGATCAGCGCACGCGGTCTGAAGGCTTTGCGCCGCGCTGGACTTGAAGATGTCATTTTGCAAGATGCGATCCGAATGCCTGGTCGGATGATCCATTCTCGCGTTGGCGATCTTGCTTTTCAGAATTACAGCAGTGATCCAACACACGCAATCCAAAGCGTATCGCGCAGCGCGCTCAACTTGGCGCTTCTGAATGCGGCGGCGGCAGAGTCGCGGGTGACTATAACTTTCCACCAGAGATGTTCGCATCTCGACGCGGCACAAGGCAGCGTTTCATTCATCGACGACAACACCTCTCAACAAAGTTCAGTCACCGCCGACCTGATCGTTGGCGCCGACGGCGCATACAGCGCGCTGCGTGGAGTTATGCAGAAGAATGAGGGATTCGATTATGACCAATCGTGGCTTAGTCACGGATACAAGGAGATGTGTATTCCTGCTGTGACTTCTGGCAAATATGCGCCATTTGCGATGGAGCCAAAGGCGCTGCATATCTGGCCACGCGGCGCATCGATGATGATCGCTCTTCCCAATCCTGACGGATCGTTCACATGCACACTTTTTTGGCCGTACAAATCGACGGCGACCAATCCAAACGGATTCGATTCGATTCGTGACCCAGTGACTGCTCGAGAACATTTCCAGCGCGAATATCCAGACGCGCTGGCGATAATGCCGACCTTCGACAACGATTTCGCAACCAACCCAGTCGGCGCGATGCTGACAATTCGCTGTCGCCCTTGGTCCATGCACGGCCGAGCAGTTTTGCTCGGGGACGCTGCTCACGCGATCGTTCCATTCTTTGGGCAGGGAGCGAATGCAAGTTTCGAAGATTGCGAATCACTGACCGACGCGCTTGCCGCACACCCAAATGACATTCCGCGCGCGCTCGCCGATTATGAAAATGATCGTAAGCGCAATGCAGATGCGATCGCCGAAATGGCGCTGACGAATTTCGTGGAGATGCGCGACAAGACTGCGTCGCGCGTTTTTCGGATGCGTAAAAAGTTCGAGCACTTTTTGCACGGTGTTGTGCCACGGTTTTACACGCCGCGATATGACATGGTCAGTTTCAGCACGATCCCATACGCTGATGCTCTTGCTCGTTCGCGCAAACAAGATCGCGTACTCGCTCTTGTAGCACTCGCGGTGCCACTCATCATCACACTTGCATTTCTTGTGTGGAAGATGTGGACATGATCGCTGGTATTGGCAAAATTCATGCACGCACTGGAATTTCAACTGGTATTGCATGCCTCATTCTGACACTGCTCAGTTGGTCGACCGTTCCGCTTTTCTTGCGACATCTTTCCGATCATGTTGATTTCTGGACAAACAACGGTTGGCGATATGGCGCAAGCGCAATTTTCTGGATGCCCGTGATTGGTTGGTCGATTTGGCGCAAGCGACTGCCTGCGGGAATTTGGCTTGCTGCGCTCATTCCCACAATTGCGAACATTGGCGGGCAAGCCGCTTTCACCAGTGCGTTTCACGAGATGAATCCAGGGCTTGTCACCTTCGGACTGCGCACGCAACTCATCTGGGTTGCAATCGGTGCGTACGTATTAGTTCCAAGCGAACGACCGATCATCAGAAGCCGTCGATATCTCATTGGAGCAACCATTCTCGTGCTAGGACTCTTCCCGATATTGCTTGGCGGTGACAGTGCGATTGGTGGATTCAACATCAAGGGAACGACACTCGCAATTCTCAGCGCGCTGGGATATGGCATGTATGGACTGAGTGTTCGTCGCTGGATGGGGAAGTATCACCCAGTCATTGCATTTGCGGTCATTTGCCAAATGACAGCGGTGGGACTCATTGCACTCATGCTGATCTACGGACGCGACCACGGCGCGTATGTCCCGCAACTTCCCGCTGACATTCTTTGGTATCTCGCGATCAGCGCATTTGTTGGAATCGCGATTGGCCACATTCTTTATTACATCAGCATCGCTCGAATTGGCATCGTGATCACCAGTGGGGTCTTGCAACTTCAGCCATTTCTTGTCAGCGCAACCAGCTTCTTTTTGTTTGGCGAAACCTTTCAGTGGTGGCAGTGGATGGCTGGTTTCATCGCAGTTTGGGGGGCATATTTGATGCTGACTTCAACTGGAAGTGGCGCGAAACAAATTGCGATGGCTGCGACCGAAGGTTCGGATTGATATCCATCTTGATCCACCGAGGCGATTCGTCTCCGTTGGAATCCACCCTATCCTTTGCATCATGACCACATTTGCCGCGGACATTTCTGATGTGCAACTTGCTGCACAGCGAATTGCGCCATGGGTTCACCATACTCCGGTGATGACTTGCGGACATATTGATGGGTTGGCAAATCGATCGCTTCACTTCAAGTGTGAGATTTTTCAGCGCACGGGATCGTTCAAGTTCCGCGGCGCATGCAACGCGGTCATGTCGTTGACGGACGAAGAAGCGCGTCATGGTGTGGTGACTCATTCCTCTGGCAATCATGCGCAAGCGCTCGCGCTCGCAGCGAAGTTGCGAGGGATTGCGGCATATGTTGTTATGCCACATGATTCCGCGCGAACGAAAGTCTCGGCTGTCGAGGGATATGGTGGCCGAGTGATCTTCTGCGAGCCAACTGTCGCGGCTCGGGCTGCTGCTGCGCAGAAAGTGCTTGCACAAACGGGCGGAGCTTTCATTCCGCCGTACGACCATCCGAAAGTTATCGCAGGGCAAGGAACAATTGCGCTTGAGTTGATCGATCAAGTCAGGAAGGCGACTCGCGGAAATTTAGATGCGATCATTGTTCCACTTGGCGGTGGCGGCTTGATTTCTGGGATAACAATTGCGGCACGAGCGATTCACCCTGACATTCGCGTCATCGGAGCGGAACCTGAAACCGTCGGCGATGCGGCGGAATCAAAGCGACTTGGCATCCGACAACAAGCCACTGGTGCGATCACGATTGCAGATGGGCTGCGCACATCGCTCGGCGATCTGACGTGGCCTGTCGTGCGTGATCTGGTCGACTCCGTGGTGACTGTTTCAGAAGCGCAAATCAAATCGGCGCTGCGACTCGTGTACGAACGCATGAAACTCGTGATCGAACCAAGTGCGGCAGTTGGCATTGCGGCCGCACTTGGGCCACTGCGCGCTCGCAGCGACTTTGGATCCGCAGGGGTCATCTTTTGCGGTGGAAATATAGATCTTGATTCGCTGAGCCAGTTGATTTCGCCAACCGAGAGTATTCGCTGATCAATACTTTGGAAGTATTTTGATCTGTTGGCTCAGTGGCAAATCCATAAACTTTTCAAATTCAAGGGAGAACTCTGCCGAACTTTGTCCAAATGTTTTTCGAAAGCATTCTTCCCATCCCAATCGTTCGACATTTGGATGAAATGTTTTACGCAGAACATCTTCGCCAAACTTATGCATCAAATAGAGAATTGCCCATCCTCCACTCTCATATGCCAGCTGAGTGCATTCGCCTCCATATGACTTTGGCAATAACGATGGGCATTTCTTTCTCAACTGCTGCACAATTTTCATCTTGTTTGTCATACGCTCTTCAAGAGTGGGCCAAGGCTGTGGAGAATTATTCCACTTGGGCAGTCCTCCAGATGCCCAGAGTTTCGTCGCAGTAATTTCTGCCATCGCAACCGCCGAACCCTCCACAAACCAAGTTGGTCCCATCAATTCTTGACTGCGACTTTGATCCTGTGTCTGCAAGAATGATCGCTGCACAGAATGCCAATACTCATGCAGGATGGTGATTTGATCGCCCTCGCCGGCAATGCCGAGCGAACCAGAAAATCCAAGCGGCAAGGAAGATGCCAATGTGTGAATCCCCCACTCCGCACCTCCATTATTTGCTGCATCCATTTGCGGTTGCCCAGACGAGAGCGCTTCCGCGCCAACTGCTTGGTACATCAGAAATCCGTGATCTTTATTCTCGCTGTCTTCCAAACAAGCTCGTTCTGTCATATCGCCTCTTGCAACACGACGCGCACAAAATTTTGCAGTAAGTTCTATCGCCGCAGCGCGGTCTGTCCCCAACACCCAAAATTCAAGATGGCCAGATGAACCCCAACTTTTCACCGCCGCTGCAAGTGTCTCTTTCATACCTTGCTCAACGGCTTGTGAAACATCAGAAGCAACAAAGACCTCTGTCTGATTTTCTTGCGTGACTCCAAATAAATTTGTAGTTGACAATATGGAAGTTCGCGGTGGCGTACTGATCCGAACCAACGCAAACGCAACTCCGCAAGCGATGACCAAGAAAAGAATCAGGACTTTCGATTTCATATTTAATGGATGTGCACGTAATACTGATTAAAAATTGCCTTTGCTACTAAAGCGAGGCGATTACCCAAGGTCGAGTCTAACGCCACGCAAGCACCGACCATATCCTTGCACCACGATGCCTGCTCAGATCACCGCCAATTGCGTCATTGCGAATCTCATCGATGGACGCTTTACGCCTGCCCACGGCGGCGCGATCATTTCTGTCTATGACCCAGCGACCGGCGCATTGATCGCCACCGCGCCCGACAGCACCGCTCATGACATCGATGCAGCGGTTGATGCCGCCGCGACTGCATTCCCCGCGTGGAGTTCACTTCCACCATCTGCACGCGCAAAGAAATTGCACGCTCTCGCCGATCTTGTCGAACGCGACATTGACGAATTCGCTCGAATTGAATCGCTCGACACAGGAAAGCCTCTCGCCCTTGCACGGTCACTTGATATTCCAAGAGCGATCTCCAACATTCGCTTCTTTGCCGATGCAATCTTGGTGGACGACAAGGAAACATTTTCGCAAGGCCACGCAACATCTGTTGTGCATCACCGCGCACTTGGAGTTGCTGCGTGCATCTCGCCATGGAATCTGCCGCTCTATCTCTTCACTTGGAAAATCGCGCCGGCACTCGCCGCAGGGTGTACGGTCGTAGGCAAACCAAGCGAAGTGACTCCGTTGACTGCCTGGATGCTTGCGGAGCGTTCTGTTGAAGCAGGATTTCCAAAGGGCGTAATCAACATTGTCCATGGTCGCGGACCACTTTCAGGCGCAGCGCTTGTTTCGCATCCGCGTGTTGCTTGCATCACATTCACTGGAGGCACCGCGACGGGCGAATTGATCGCGCGCGCGGCAGCGCCAACTTTCAAGCGGACAGCGCTTGAACTTGGCGGAAAGAATCCATCGATCGTCTTTGCCGACGCGACAACGCCAACACGATTGCGAGAAACGGTCGACGGCGTTGTGCGCGCCGCGTTCACGAATCAAGGACAGGTTTGTCACTGCGGATCGCGCATACTTGTGGCGCGTGAAGCGTGGGATGCATTCGTACCTGCGCTTGTCGAGCGCGTGAAGAATATGCGAGTGGGCGATCCACTTGATCCATCAACAGAGATCGGTGCTCTCGTTTCTGGACAGCATTTATTGAAGGTGGCGACGGCAGTCGAAGGAGCAGTGCGCGATGGAGGTCGCCTTCTCTGTGGTGGCGTACGCGTCGAAGGCGCGCTGCTTCCAGAGCGCGTGCGCGGCGGTGCGTTTTATCCGCCGACCCTCATCGAAGGTCTTGCGCCAAGCGCGCGTGCGAATCAAGAGGAAATCTTCGGCCCAGTTGCGACGCTCATTCCATTCGACGGTGAAACAGAAGCGATTGCGATCGCCAACGGAACTCGCTTTGGACTTTCTGCCAGCGTGTGGACGAGCGATGACTCGCGCGCCACTCGCATTGCAAACGCACTCGACTGTGGCACGGTGTGGATCAATTCATGGATGGTGCGCGACTTGCGCGTGCCGATTGGTGGGATGCGCGCAAGCGGAATTGGACGTGAAGGCGGACGCGAGGCGCTGCGATTCTTCGCGGAGCCTGTTGTGGTTGTGCAATCAAAAGGAAAATAGATGAGCCAAGACATTCATTCAACGCGAGCACCAGAGCCAGTCGGACCATATCCGCACGCCAAACGCGCGGGCGACTTTGTTTTTTTAAGCGGCGTTGGTCCACGACAGCGAGGAAGCGCGATCATTCCCGGTGTCGATCCATTTGATTTCGAAGTGCAATGCCGCGCGTGCTTTGAAAATGTCAGGCTCGTCGTCGCCGATGCGGGACTTGCATGGACAACCGTCGTTGATGTCACGATCTATCTCACAAATATGAAGCGCGACTTCCCGACATACAACCGCATCTATGCGGAATACTTTGCCGGTGCAGGCAATCCAAATCCGACACGCACGACGCTCGAAATCGTCGGACTCCCAACGCCAATTTCCGTGGAAGTGAAAGCGGTTTGCTGGGCTGGGCAAACCAACCTTGCCAAATAAAAGCCCGCGGATTTTTCCGCGCCTCTAAATCAAATCAATCCAAATTGGATGGCTGAATGCTTCACCCTCTGCGCAGCGCTGCGCGAATGGGGCTGCCATCGAATCCTTCAAGTTTCAGTGGCAATGCGCAGAGTTCATAACTCCCAGCATCAACGCCTCTCAACACAAGCCCTTCGATAATTGCCACATCGCGCGCGAA
>SXSS01000035.1 GCA_005792145.1 Planctomycetia bacterium
AACTCTTCCCCCGTTTGTGACTGTTTTTCCCTTCTTTTCAGCCTTCGTGCCCGAGTGAAACATCAGCGGGCCTGTCGGGGAGGAACTCGCCTTGGGAAGAGGTTCTAGCCCAGTTATTGGCAGTCCCTTGCGGACCTCACCTGGATACCCCTCGCTGCAGACCACCACGCAGCAAGCCGTACGAGGGTCGAAGCTGAATTCCGCATCCGCAAGATGGCCGGTCGCCGTAAGCCAAAGGGTCTTCAGCAAGTCACCTTGAAAGCGAGCCATAAGCACTTGAGTCTCCGGATCGCCAAATCGGCAGTTGAATTCGAGGACTTTGGGACCCGCATGAGTCAGCATCAAGCCCGCGAAAAGCACCCCTCGAAATTCGATTCCCTGTCGGCGAAGTCCATCGACCGCTGGGACGAAAACATCCCGTGCAATGACTTGAAGATCAGCGTCGCTCAGAAGGGGCGTTGGGCAGAATGCGCCCATCCCGCCAGTATTTGGTCCAGTATCTCCATCGCCAACTTGTTTGTGATCTTGGCAAGTGTCGAGCACCGTGATTGTTCGGCCATCAACAAGTGCGAGCACAGAAACTTCTTGTCCTTCAAGTTTTTCTTCGATGACGACTGAAGTTCCTGCTTCACCAAAATCCTTTGATTCCATACATTTTCGAACTGCTGCGATTGCTTCGTGTTTGTCTTTGCATACTGTCACCCCTTTGCCCGCGCATAATCCAGTTGCCTTTACTACGCAAGGTTCGTCGCGTTCAGTGACATAAGCAAGTGCTGCCCCAAGTGTCGTGCAAACGCGGCCCTCTGGCGTTGGGATTGATGTTTGGCGCATGATGGTCTTTGCATACGCCTTGTCCCATTCCAACCGAGCAGCTGCTTTGGTGGGACCAAAGATTGGTCGGTCTGGAGTTGCCAACGCATCAACCATTCCTTCCGCGAGTGGTCCTTCTGGTCCAATGATGATGAACCCAATGTTCTCTTGTACGAGCCATCTTTCGAGGTAATACTTTCGCTTGAGAGAAAATTCCTCTGGGCACGCGGTGCCCAGTTCAAGCAACCCTGCATTGGCATTCGGATCGACCCAGAGTTTTCCAAGATGTGTCGATTGCGATAGTCGCCATGCAATGGCATGTTCTCGTCCTCCAGCACCAATGAGGAGAACGTTCACTTTTTCTGGCAATGGGAGTGACGACATATTTGCTACTTGTAATTTTTTCAGAGGAGATAAGAAGCATATCTGCGAAAATCGAAGAACGACGAGTGTAACGAGCAACGAGCAAAGGTCAGTCTGCTAACCTTCTAGTTCTTATGGGCACGAATTTTTCAACCTGTTTTGGTCGCGTTCTAATGTTTGGTTCCGCTCTTATGGTTGCCGCATCCGTCTATGCGGAGGATGCCACAATGGTTGCCGATTTGAACAAACCGCTGAAGGCGATTGCCCAGAAAGATCGGAGCGCACCACTCCTGTTTGCCGCATATCTGAAGATGACCCCGCCTCCGATGGAACTTGGAGAAGATTTCAACCAATCAACAATCTGGAACAAGATGGAGCGTTGGGACGAAGTTTCCAAGTGGGCCCAAGCAAACTCGGTAATGGGCGAGGCGTTGATCGCCGCACAGTCTGCGCCTGTCTTTGGTTTGCAATATGGGACCAAAGGAGTCGATCAAGCATGGGTGAAGGCTGGAGTGACGATTTCATTTGGTGATGGAGCAAATGATGGTCGCATGAATTGCAACTACTTTCGTGCGATTCGAGCAATCGGCGCTTATGCCACTGCAGAGATGTATCGCCTTGGAGATGCTGGAAAATTTGATGATGCCTTTGCAATTGGAATTGCATATGCGCGAATCCTCCGCCAAGTGTGCGAGCAAAATATGTTGGAAGAAAAGTTGTTCGCCTTGGAAAACCTGGCGGAAAATCTTTCGATTCATCGGGACTTTATGTGGGGGAATTTGGATCGACTTCCTGTCGAAGTGATGCAAAAAGTTGCGCTCAAGGAATATTCATTTCTCAAGCCAGCGGATAACGAAAAACTGCGCCGCTTGCAGATGCCAGAAGGTGACCAAATTATTGCGGCGGCGGTGCTCAATCGAGCGTTGAAATCAACGGGCGGAAATATAGATCCCGAGCAATTTGCACAAGTGATCGGCGAGTATGAGTTGGCTGTCGCTCCGCTGCAATCGTTTGGAACGCAAGAGATGTGGAGGCGAATTTCAACTGTTCATGGTTCGCTGGAAGCGAGTGATGAAAAATTAAAAGATGTTTATGACGACTGGTGGCGTCGCTGGAAGTTGCGGCCAGATTCTGTGATGCAGAAAACATCTACGGAGTTGTCTCGGACGAACCCAATCAAATATGGGATTGTTGTGACGATGGTTCGTGATCTTGCGCGCGCCTTTGCTTGGCGCGATGCGGTGATTGCCCAGATCAATGGCACTGTTGTTGCCGCTGGATTATGCGGGTATTACAAGGATGTAAAGAACACATGGCCGAAGAGCCCAGAGAGGGCTTACGCGGTTTCCATCCCAAAGCGATTCGACTTTGATCCATTTTCAAAATCTGATTCAAAGATCAAAATGGTGCCGCATTTGAAATATCGCCTCTTGACTTCTCGCCAAGCAATTGGCACTCCATTCGGTCCCGTATGGGCGACAGGCTGCATGTTGTGGGCTGTTGGAGCAAATCACGAAGATGACGATGGTGCCACCCACTCGGTGGATGGTTCAGTGGGAGACTTGGTGCTTTGGCCGCCGGTTCGGGCACTTGCCAGACAAGAAGGATTGCTGAAATGACGAAGGCCGATGGAGTCGAACGAATCTTGATCATCGGATCTGGACCTGCGGGTTGGACGGCGGCGATTTATGCGGCGCGCGCGAATCTCTCCCCGCTTTGCGTGATCGGAGTGCCCCGATCCGATCCCGCGCCAGTCTTGCCAGGTGGTCAATTGATGCTGACGACTGAGGTCGAGAATTATCCTGGTTTTCCTTCGGGTGTGACCGGCCCGGAGCTTATGGAGCACTTTCGCAAGCAAGCCGAAAAATTTGGCACTCGCATTTGCGAAGACGATGTCACTGAGTGCAATTTTCAAGTGCGTCCATTTGAGGTGAAACTTGCAAGTGGAAAAACACTGCGTGCGCATAGCGTCATCATCGCGACAGGAGCCGTTGCGAATTGGGTTGGAGCGCCAAACGAATTGCGATTGGCGCAAATTGGTGGCGGCGTGAGCGCTTGTGCGGTTTGCGATGGTGCGCTGCCGGTCTATCGCGGCAAAGAACTCGCTGTCATTGGCGGGGGTGATACTGCAATGGAAGAGGCGACATATCTGACGAAATTTGCGTCCAAGGTGTATGTCATTCATCGGCGCGATTCATTCCGCGCTTCCAAGGTGATGCAAGACCGACTTTTTTCGATGCCCAATGCGGTCGCGGTTTGGAATAAAAAGTTGGTGAATGTGACGGGGGCGGAGCGAATCGAATCTGTTGAACTGGAAGACACTGTGACTGGCGCGCGATCGTCGCTGACTGTCAGTGGACTATTTATCGCAATCGGCCATTCGCCTGCGACGGATTTCCTGCGCTCATCTGGAGTTGCGTTGGATGAGAAGGGTTACATCGCGCTTACCACTCGTTCTTGCGCAACGAACTTGGACGGCGTCTTTGCCGCAGGAGATGTTGCGGACGCGCATTATCGCCAAGCGATCACCGCTGCGGGAATGGGTTGTCAAGCGGCGCTCGAATCCGAGCGATGGCTTTCTGCTCAGGGTGTGCACTGATCGAACAAATTACGCCGGCGTGACGGTGCTTTTGACGCTGAGTTCGCGAAGTTGATCATCGCTGATTGGACTTGGCGCTTCGATCATCAGATCGCCGCCAGATTGAGTCTTTGGGAATGCAATCACATCACGAATATTGTCCGTACCGACGACATGCATCACGAGGCGATCAAGTCCGAAAGCAATTCCGCCGTGCGGAGGCGCGCCGTGGCGAAGTGCCGAAAGTAAGAAGCCAAACTTCGCTTGCGCTTCTTCATTTGTGAGACCGATGAGGTTGAAAACGCGCTGCTGCACATCCATACGGTGCATGCGGATCGAGCCTCCAGCGATTTCGCTTCCGTTGAGCACCAAGTCATACCCTGCGGAGAGGCATGCGCCTGGATCACTTTCCAAAATTCCGAATTGATCTGGATTTGGGCTGGTGAATGGATGATGCAGTGCAACCCATCGCTTGCCTTCATCGTCCCATTCGAACATTGGAAAGTCGATGACCCAAAGGAAATTCCATTTTCCTTCTGGGATGAGTTTCAAGTCGTTGGCGATTCGCAGTCGAAGTTCGCCCATCGTCTTTGTTGCAATATCCCAAGAATCCGCGGCGAAAAGAACAGCGTCTCCGACTTCAAGCTTAAGTCGTGTTTTCAATTCCTCCGCAATCGGTCCAATGAATTTGGCGATTCCAGATTCGAAGCCTGCAGCGGTGTACTTCACAACTGGAACGCCGCCTGCGCGGAATGTCTTGACCCACTCGCTATAACCATCAGTCATCTTGCGAGTAAGTTTTTCTGCGCCGCCAGGAATCTTCAAGCATTTCACAACGCCGGACTTGCCCGTCGGACTTCGTTTGGCGAGTGCCTGCTGAAAGACGGCAAAGTCGCACTTTGCGGCAAGATCGGAGACATCTTGGATGAAGAGATCGAATCGCGTGTCTGGTCGATCGATGCCATACTTTTCCATTGCATCGATCCAAGTGATGCGCGGAAGCGTTCCAACATCGTATGAAAACAGCTCTGTCCACAGACCTGCGACGAAACCGCTCATTATGTCCATGATGTCGGAGCGTTCGACGAAACTCATCTCCAAATCGATCTGGCTGAATTCTGCTTGTCGATCCGCGCGTGGATCTTCATCACGCAGGCAGCGACAAATTTGCAGATAACGGTCGCATCCAGCAACCATCAAAATCTGCTTGAAAAGCTGAGGACTTTGCGGAAGGGCATACCACTGCCCCGGATGAAGTCTGCTTGGAACGACGAAGTCGCGCGCGCCTTCTGGAGTGCTCTTGATCAGGAGCGGCGTTTCAATTTCGAGAAAACGATGTTGCGCAAAATAATCGCGCGTGAATTTGGTGATGCGAGAACGAGTCTTCAAAATGCTCTGCATACGCGGGCGGCGCAAGTCGATGTATCGATATTTCAGCCTCGTTTCTTCGTTGATCTTGTCGGCGTCGTGCTCGTCGGGAAGAATTGGTGGTGCTTCTGCTTTATTGAAGATCTCGATTTCTTCGGCGACTAATTCCACTTCGCCGCTGGCGAGTTTGGGATTCGCACCGCCGGTGCGAATGCGGACTGTCCCGCGAACCGCGATCACATCTTCGCGTCGCAATCCACGCGCACTTTCAATCAGAGCGGCAGCACTTGATTCGATTCCAAAGACAACTTGGGCGAGACCTTCTTTGTCTCGAAGATCCACAAAGAAAAGTCCTTTCCCTTGTTCTCGGTATGTATTGATCCAACCGCAAAGCGTGACAGTTTGTCCTGCATGTGATGGTCGAAGTTCGCCGCAATATTGTGTTCGTTTCAGCATGTTCAAATTCCAATTCCTTCGGGTTGGGGATGGTAGCGAGACGGCAAATGATTGCGCTGTTAGGCTTCGTCGGTGGCAGGAACTGCGCCGATCATCCTCTTCACAGCGTTCGAACCCTCTGGGGATGCGCACGCGGCTCCCGTCATTCGCGAACTTCGCCGATTGAATCCAGAGCTGCGAATTGTCGCCTGGGGTGGTCGTCGGATGGAAGCCGCTGGGGCGGAAATGATGGGTCGAACTGCGGATGATGGAACAATGGGAATTCCAGCATTGGACAAGATTTTGGCGATTCGCAAAGTTGCTGGCGAGATTGACCGATGGGCCGCGATCAATCAAGTTGCTGTTCATGTTCCAGTCGATTCGCCCGCCGCGAATTTTCCGATGTGTAAGCGAATGAAAAAGCGTGGAGCGCGCGTCGTGCATTTGGTTGCCCCGCAAATGTGGGCATGGGGTGGTTGGAGGATCCATAAACTTCGTCGGTTGACGGATCATGTGATTTGTCTCTTGCCATTTGAAGAAGCTTGGTTTCGCGCGCGAGGAGTTGATGCGACATTTGTCGGACACCCAGTTTTGAATGATGCGCTTGAAATTTCCGCGAATTCAAACGAATGGAAAGAGCCCGCGGACGGAACCCCAAAAGTCCTTCTGCTGCCAGGTTCGAGGTCAATCGAAGTAGATCGCAATGGAGCGCTCTTGCTCGAAATTTTCGCCGCAATTCGCCGTGACTTTCCACGGTCGACCGCGGTCATTGCCGCGGCGAGCCCAGTCGTAGCGAAACGATTTGAAAAAATCGCTGGAACTCTGCCGGCCGGTACAACATTGATGACCAATGTGATCGATCAGTCCGCCGCGTGGTGCGACTTCGCGGTGGCCGTTTCGGGGACAGTCACCTTGGATTTGACTCGCGCACGCAAGCCCGTCATCGGTGTGTATCGCGCGGGAACACTCGCGTGTATGGGCGCACGAATCATGCTGAAGGCGCCGTATCGTTTGTTGCCAAACATTCTGGCAGGCCGAGCATTGGTGCCGGAGTTTGTTCCATATTCTGGATCCTCCGCGCCCATTATCGCGGCCGCCGTGAAGATGGCGGGGGATGCGCAGTGGCGCGCGGAAATCTCCCGTGGACTTGATGCGGTTGCCGCGACTTTCGCGGGTCATAATCCAGGATTGGAATCTGCTTATGTCATTCTGCGTGTTGCGAGGCTTTCAGTGGGTCAGCCTTCAACTTGAGTATCAAATCACGCTAAACTTGCAAAACGAAAATCTCGAATGTGAGCAGAGAGAATTTGCAAAGCAATCACGAACTTGGAAAAATCAATTTGGAGAATCTATAGATGAAGAATTCCGCACTCTTGTTTTCAATCTTTGGCGCTTGCTCTGTTCTGCTTGTTGCAGCGCAAGACCCAAAGGTTGCCGCGCCAGCATCTGCAGGAACGCTCAAGATCATTTCAAGTCTTCCACGCACGGGGAGTGCAAACGCACAGACCAACACTATGGTCAATGGAATCAAGTTGGCGATCGATGAAGTCGGTGGTCAAATTGATGGATGGAAGATTGCATATGAGGACATGGATGATGCGAGTCCGCAGCGCGGAAATTGGGATCCTGCAGTTGAAGCGCAGAACGCCAACGCAGCCGTCAAGGATGATCAGTGCATCGCATATATCGGGACTTTCAATTCTGGAGCAGCGAAGGTTGCGATACCGATTCTCAATCGTGCGGGTCTTGCGATGGTCAGCCCTGCCAATACATATCCAGGTTTGACCAAGCCTGGTTTCGGTGAAGCAAACGAGCCTGATGTCTATCGCCCCTCTGGAACAATCAATTATTTCCGTGTTGTTCCCACCGATGATTTGCAAGGAGTCGAAGCCGCGAACTGGGCGAAATCGCTGCAGGCAAAGAAAGTCTTCATCTTGAACGACCGCGAGCTGTACGGCAAAGGAATCACGGATGTCTTTCGCAAGCAAGCCGAAAAAATCGGAATCGAAGTCGTTGGCTTTGAGGGAATTGATTCAAAGGCGGCAAATTATCGATCGCTCGCTACGAAGGTGAAAGCAACAAGTCCAGACTTGGTCTATTTCGGTGGAACGACGCAGAGCAATGCTGGACAGGTCGCCAAAGATTTGCGATCTGGTGGATTCCAAGGGATGTTCATGGTGCCGGACGGATGCTTTGAACAAGCGTTTATTGAAGCTGCTGGCGCGGCAAATCTGAATGACAAGACATACATCACCTTTGGTGGATTGCCTCCTGAAAAAATGACCGGTAAAGGCGCAGAGTTTCGCGACGCATACAAACTGAAGTTCGGCGCGGAGCCCGAGGCCTATGCGTCGTATGGATATGAAGCTGCTCGAGTTTTCTTGCAGGCGATCGCGCAAGCGAAGACAAAGGATCGCGCGGGAATTCTTGCTGCGGTCTCCGCGACGAAAGATTTCAATGGCGTGCTGGGAAAGTGGAGTTTCGACGCCAACGGCGATACATCAAGCCGTGTGATGAGCGGACAGACAGTTCAAGACGGAAAATTTGTGTTTGTGAAAATCTTGGGCAACTGATTTTCGAATTTCTTAGGCTTCGAATTGATCCCGACAAGGCGAGACCGAATCTTCCATTCACATGCTTGACTTCGAAGTCTTTATTCAACAGCTGATCACAGGACTTTCCAATGGAATGATCATTGCGTTGATCGCCATCGGATACACGATGGTGTATGGCATCATCGAGTTGATCAATTTCGCCCACGGGGATGTTTTTATGCTCGGCGCGTTTCTGGCATTGACATTGTTGGGCGCGCTGGGAATGGAAGCGTGGGGACCTTCTGGTCAGATCTTTGGAGTTGCGTTGATGCTCATTGGTAGCGCCGTCTTCTGCGGGGGATTGAATTGGTCATTGGATCGCTTGGCATATCGGGCGCTGAGAAAATCTTCCAAGTTGTCGCTTCTTGTTTCGGCAATTGGATGTTCGTTCGTCTGTATGAATCTGGGATTATTCTGGGGTGGAGCTCCTATGAAGGTTTTCTCCAATGGGAATGCTGCGGCAGCCCCGAAGGATTTTCCTGCGATCATTCCTCAAATCAATTTGTTGGGTGATGGATTCCTGCGCATTACCCCAGGGGATCTGCTTGTTTTCGCAGTCACGATCCCGCTGATGGTTGGCCTGACATTTATGGTCAAGCGAACCCGGTTGGGGCGCGCGATGCGAGCCGTTGCCCAAGATCCAACCGCGGCATCTCTGATGGGTATTCCCGTTGACCGTGTCATCGGCGCAACATTTTTTATCGGGGGCGCGCTTGGCGGTTTCGCAAGCGTCATTTATTCGCTCTATAACAATACGATTGGTTTTCAGATGGGCACGCGCGCGGGAATGGACGCATTCACTGCCGCAGTGCTTGGCGGCATCGGCAGTTTGCCTGGTGCGGTGCTTGGTGGTTTGACAATCGGTTGCGTGCGATCGATGAGCGATCAATATCTGGAAACACGCTGGACAAACACAATCGTCTTCGGCATTCTTGTATTGATTTTGATTTTCCGTCCAAACGGACTTCTTGGCTCGACACGCAGGGAGAAAGTCTGACGATGCGCTGGCGACCAGGTCCCATTTTCATCATTCTTGCCTTGGCTGCGTTCCTGCCACTACTTGATATTGTCTTGCCGCCAAAATTGCAGCTTTGTGAAGCAGTACGCGGCGTGTTTCTGTATGCAATCCTTGCTTTGGGATTGAATGTTGTCACGGGATATGCAGGCCTGTTAAATCTTGGAATCGCCGCATTTATGGCCGTTGGCGCATATGCATTCGGCATTCTCACCTGCGAGATTTATCCATTTCAACTTGGATTCTGGCCTGCGATTGCGCTGACAATTCCTATTGGAGCGTTGGCCGGTTTCATCTTGGGCGCGCCAACGCTTGGATTGCGCGGTGACTATCTCGCCATCGTGACTCTGGGCTTTGGAGAGATTGTCCAAGATGTCTTGAAGAATCTTGATGTGGTGACAAAAGGAACGCAAGGAATCAATCCACTTCCTGCGCCAAACTTTGGTGGAAGCCAATGGACGGCAGATGATGAATACAAGTGGTACTACTTGTTTTTCGCGCTCTTGGTGTTGACGGTGATCGCAGTGCGGAATTTGGAGCGCTCGCGTTTGGGGCGTGCATGGTTCAGTATCCGCGAAGACGAAATTGCCTCGCGCTCGATGGGAATCCGAGTTGAGAAAATCAAGTTGATCGCATTCGCAACTGCCGCGGCGATCGCCGCATTCGCAGGTGGACTTTCGGCGAGTGTCTTAAGTTCCACTGGCGAACCCAGCAATTATGACTTTCAGATTTCTATTCTCGCACTGTGCATTGTGATCGTTGGTGGTATCGGCAGCATCGCAGGAGTGCTTGTCGGAGCGTTGGTCATGGTTGGACTCAATTCGATCGTTCTTGTGAAGGCGACTGCCTGGATGGCTGCGAATGGGATTGGCAGTCAAGGAAATGTCTTACTTTCACCGAATAATTGGAAGTTTCTGATCTTCGGTCTTGCGTTGATCTTGGCTGTGAGATTGAAGCCAAACGGTCTAATCCCACCGCGTATCGAGAGGGCGAAGCAATGAGCGTCCTTCGCGCCGACGGGGTTACCGTCAAATTCGGTGGATTGGTTGCAGTGCAAGATGTGCATTTCACAGTCAATCAAGGCGAGATTTATGCCGTCATCGGCCCCAACGGCGCGGGGAAGACAACACTCTTTAATGCCGTGACCGGAATCTATGCGCCAACAGAAGGTCATGTTGAATTCAATGGGAAAGAGATAGTGGAACCGCTGACTGGTTTGGTCATTTTCAAATTTGTGTGCGCGTTTTTCGCGGTAGGAATTTTCGCTGTCATCGGTCTTAACATCGAAACGATTTGGACTGCGGTGATCATCGACAATTATAAATTTGGTCAGCCATTTCCATGGTCAGTCGCCGCCACCAGCTGGTTCTCAACGATCTGGAGTTTGCCTCTTGTAAAAAACCTCGTGCCACTTTTGGTTGGCGGCGGAATTGGAGCTGGCGCAGCCGCGGTCAGTTGGTCTCGTGGACGTAGTGCGCCAGATCACATCGCGCGATCTGGTGTTGCAAGAACCTTTCAAAACATTCGACTCTTCAACGAGTTGAGTTTGGTACAGAATGTTCTCGTGGGTATGGATTATCGAATGAAAACTGGATTTATGAGCGCGCTTTTTCGGCTTCCAAGGTTCTATCGAGAACGAAGAGAATCCCACGAATCTGCGAAGAAACTGCTCGAATTTGTTGGGCTTGGCGATCGCGCGCAGCAAGCAGCAGGGAGCTTGCCGTATGGATTTCGCCGCAGGCTGGAAATCGCTCGCGCGCTTGCAGGAAAACCAACCATCATCTTGCTTGACGAACCTGCGGCAGGAATGAATCCGTCGGAAGTTGTTGGATTGATGGCGCTCATTCGAGGAGTTCGTGATGCTGGAACAACTGTTGTCTTGATCGAACACCACATGCGATTGGTGATGGGAGTCTCTGACAAAATTCTAGTGCTCCAGTATGGAAAGCAAATTGCTGAAGGAATTCCAGAAGTGATTCGTGTGAATCCAAAAATCATCGAGGCATATCTTGGCTCGGAGGATCACGGATGAGCGAGTCATTGCTGGAGGTTCGAAAACTCCATGCGGGATATGGACCAATCGAGGTCTTGAAGGATGTCTCATTACATCTGGCTGAAGGTGAGATCGTCTCGCTGATTGGATCCAATGGAGCAGGCAAGAGCACAACACTTATGTCGATCAGCCAAGTTGTCGAACCGCGCAGTGGAGATGTTCGCTTCGCTGGCGAGTCGATTCTTGGTCTTCGTCCCGACGAAGTCATCCGCCGCGGTTTGGTTCAAGTTCCAGAAGGTCGTCGTGTCTTTCCCAGAATGACCGTGCTTGAAAATCTAAAGATGGGCGCATATTTGCGGACGGACGCGTCCGCAGTCGAGCATGATCTTGGCAAGGTCTATGAATTGTTCTCGGTTCTGAAGGAACGGGGCAGTCAAATTGCTGGCACGCTTTCGGGCGGCGAACAGCAAATGCTTGCAATCGGCCGCGCTCTTATGACCAAGCCACGACTTCTGATGATGGACGAACCTTCGATGGGAATCGCGCCAATTCTTGTCAGCAAAATTTTCGCGGCGATTCGACAGTTGAATAGTGAAGGTCTGACTGTGTTGCTTGTCGAGCAGAACGCGAGAGCAGCGCTGGGACTTTCAGCACGCGGCTATGTTTTGGAAACAGGCTTGATTGGATTTGCAGGTCCATCAAGTCAACTTCTCAGTGATCCAAGAATTCGAAGCGCATATTTGGGCGACTAAGAGAAGACGCAGGCCAAATCAAATCACCATTCGTCGATTGCGGTCAGATGAACCTCTGGCTTCTTGCGCCGCATATCCAATTCGGACATCTCGTCTGGTCGTTCATCGAATGCCACGCGGTCGACTGAGAAGAATCCTTCAAAGCTCCACTCGGGCATATTTTCTTCGACATGATCATTCACAAGCCGTTCCATTTCTGCCAGGCTTCCCGCAGTCGCCCAGACTGTGATGTATGCGCCTTTCCCACGGCGATCTTGCCGTACCGCAAGAATGATCGCATGCCAGAGCACCATTCCAAGTCGGCGTCCACTTTCATCCACGTTTGCGTCGGGATCAACATCCAACTCCAGTCCCCACGCTTCGCGCAATTGCAGGAGAATTTCGTCCAAGTCTGGACTTTGATCATCTTCGGTGCGCAACACTTCGCGCAATTGCGAAGGAGGTTCAGGTGAATGATCGAGGTCATGCGGCCATGTTTCCAAGACTTCTCGGAGTCCATGTCGAGCGAGCATTTGTTCGACTTCACGCCGCATATTGATCGGCACATTGATCAAGAGACCCTTCCAAGTATCCAAGAAAATTTCGACAAATGGCTGCTCTGCATTCGCGCCAGCTCCGATGGAACCGTCTTCGAGAAGCAGAGGTTCGAAGCGCTTCCAGACTTTCAGAAAGTCATCAGTTGGAATCATTTCTGAACCGAGATAAATATCCAGCGCTCGATACGCATCACGCGAGCCAATCTCGACAATCGGCACAACTTCTCCGGGAAGAAAATCAAACGCATCGCGGATGACCGCGCTCAACCGATCATGGCTGAGCACAATGTGAAACGCATAAGTGTCAGGATCGCCATCATCACCAGGCGTGTATTCGAGCGTATATCCCTGCTTGGGTGCAGGCAGCGAAATCGGTTCGATCCCAAGGGGGAATTGATATCCCTCTACTTCGGAGCGCTTCAGATCATGGCGTAATTCATACTCGCGCATATTGCCAATGTTACGGGAGAGACCCCTTGAAAAAAACACCTCGTTCATCCGCTGCAGAAAACGCTTTGACGAGCCATGTCCACTCCGCGCAAAGATAAGGAATGCCGCGCTCATCATGGAGAACTCGAATGGATCTGTGCAGCGATTCAGAAAGTGTCGATTGCCACATTCCGTCGCCGCGGTCGCAGAAATATGTTCTGCAACCTGTGGGGCGCTGGCCATGAATTGAACAGAGCTTGCCATCGAGATATGCGCACGCGCCTTGTTGCTGGGCTGCCGTCGCTGACTGTGTGGAAATCTTGCGCCGAGTATTTCTCCATGTCCACGCGGCTTCCAATCCTGTCACTGCAAGCAGATGGTCATGATTTTTGAATTGGCAACAGCGTCCGCTGGCAAGACAAACAGGCCTGTGTATTTCGACGACTGTTGCAGCATGTTCGTGAAGAGCTCGCAGTGCCTCGTCGATCATCGGATCGGCGGAGAGCGTCCACCAAATCCGCATCGTCTCATCTTGCGGTGGATGTTCTGGAAGAAAAGGATTCAACGCAGATCGGTGGGATCACCACGGCGCGGAATGATTGTCAAGATGATCTCGCTCGCGCAAGATTCGAATTTGCTCTATCGGATAGAGCGTGCCATTGTCCATTCCATGACATGGTGTCTTCGCCTTCGCCGTCTTCCAAGCCTTTGGAGTTGTCAGATTCTCCGGCCAAAATGGCCATGTTCTGCACTGTGCAGGGCGTGCGGTATAGACCCCGCAGAGCGCTCGGCCAGGTTGGCTGGTTCGGTCAAGAAAGACGCAATCAAATCCGTGTGGAGTTTCAAATTCGTTGAGCGAGCGTCGATCTGCAATTGCACGCGTGTATTTCGCTGTGAATTCTTCGTCGGTCAACCCCAGAGCGACGGCCATCGCACGACCTTCATCTGCGGTGTACCAGACAGCGCCTGGACCACCAGTGCAACAATTGCCGCACTGTGAACATGAAAAGCGCAGCCCATCCTTGTACCACTCTTGCTTCGAGTTTTGGTTCGAGGATTCCGCATCCGAATTCGTCATAACTTCGATCGTGCTCCGTTGAATTTGTCCGACGCGGGGGAATTACTCCCCGTCGTCGGCCGCTTCAAATGCCGTTGCGTTTCTCGCTTCCAGAATCAATTGTTCCTTCGAGGAATTCGCCGAAATATCCCTACCCGAAAAATCCTTGATTGTTGGAGCCGCACCGATTCGATCTGCTCCAAGAGCTTCGGCCGCCATTGCGGCGGCTTCCATCTCGGCAGCTTCTGTGAATTCTTCACCCGTACTTTCGACGAGTTGCTTGATCACAAGATTGGTATAGATCTCGAAGCCGGTTCCAGCTGGGATGAGATGTCCAAGAAGTACGTTTTCCTTCAAACCAACGAGAGTGTCGACAGCGCCCTTGAGAGCGGCTTCGGTCAGCACCTTGGTGGTCTCCTGGAAACTTGCGCCGGAGAGGAAACTCTCGGATTGCAACGATGCCTTGGTGATTCCCAGCAGGAGTGTTCGTGCGCGTGCAGGCTTTGGCTTGCGAGTCTTGGCGATTGCCTTGCCTGCAAGTTCTGCTTCCGCATTGGCCTGTTTCACTTCGTCCTTTGCGACGAGGCTTCCCTTGACCAATGTTGTCCCGCCAGCATCTTCGATTTTCAACATTGAAGTGAGTGAATCATTGAATCCACGGAAGACATAACGCTCGACGACATCGTTTGGAAGCAGGGTTGTATCCCCGATCTCAACGACGCGAACCTTGCTGAGCATCTGACGCAGAACGACTTCGATGTGCTTGTCAGAAATCGGCACGCCCTGGGCGCGATACACATTCTGCACTTCGGTGAGCATGTATCGATAGAGTTCATCTTCGCCCTTGATGCCAAGGATTTCAGATGGCGTGAGCGCGCCTTCAGTCAGAGCATCTCCGGCTTCGACATTGTCGCCTGAGTGGACCAAGAGTCGCTTGCCTTGAAGCACATAGTGATCTTCAGCAAGTTCTTCTTTCGCTCCTTCAGCGTGGATTCGGATTGTCATCTTTCCACGACGCTCATTTGGAAGCAATTCAATGCGACCAGAAATTCGTGCCAACACCGCAGGATCGCGCGGAATGCGCGCTTCGAAGATTTCCGTCACACGGGGGAGTCCACCGACGATGTCTGCGGATCGAGCCGTTCCCTTTGGAGTGAACGCAATTCTCTGACCTGCTTCAATGACCTGTCCGTCCTTGACTTCGATGTGCGCCTTTGCTGGAAGATGGTGAAGATCGAGAACCTTGCCGGATTCGTCTTCAATCGTCAAGCGCGGATGCTTTTCACCCTTGTGCTCGATGACAACCATTTCGTCCTTGTTTGCCTTGCGTTCAATGCGAACAGTTTCGCCTTCTTGAATATCTCGGAAGTGAATTTTTCCACTCTTTTCAGCAAGAATTGGTGAAACGTGCACGTCCCATTCAAGAACAGCATGACCCTTCTTCACTTGATCGCCGGGATTCGACAACAAGATGGCGCCGTATGGAACTTTATACTTCTCAAGTTCGCGACCCTTCGCATCAAGCACGCGGACTTCTCCAGTCTTGCGCAAAGCGATTCGGTATGGAACTGCCGCGGCAGTGACTTTCGCTTCGCCGCAATCGACATATTCGATCGTTCCAGCTTGCGTGACCTTCCACTGATTTTCCGTTGTGGCACTGACGGCGATTCCACCTGTGTGGAAAGTGCGCATCGTGAGCTGAGTTCCAGGCTCGCCGATGGACTGCGCCGCAATGATTCCAACTGCAAGACCTTCTTCAACCAACTTGCCAGTGGACATATCCATTCCGTAGCAGGTTGCGCAGACGCCGCGAGGCGTTTGGCAGGTGAGCGGGCTTCGCACATAGACAGTTCGTACGCCGAGATCTTCGATGAGTCGAGCCTTCTCAACTGTGATGATCTCGTTGCGTCCCACGATCGTTCGGTCCGTTCGTGGATCGACGATGTTCTCGCAACTTGTACGGCCCTTGAGCACGTCACGCAACGGAACATCGACTTCTTCGCCTTTGTAAACAGCTTCTTTAGCGATGCCGCGAGTTTGCTTGCAATCGTGCTCGATCACCACGACGGACTGTGCAACGTCGCACAGTTTTCGCGTGAGGTAGCCCGAATCTGCAGTCTTGAGCGCAGTATCGGAAAGACCCTTACGCGCACCGTGTGTCGAGGAGAAATACTCAATGACGGACAATCCTTCGCGGAAGTTCGACTTGATCGGTGTTTCCATAATCTCGCCACTCGGCTTCGCCATCTGTCCGCGCATACCGGCCAGCTGCTGCATCTGAGTTTTGTTTCCTCGAGCGCCGGAGTCCATGAACAAGAACACGGGATTGAGGTATCGAGCAGATGGACTTGCGGGAGAAGGGGATCCTGGAACATTTCCAGCGACATGCTTCGTTCCAGCAACTTGATTTCGTCGATCGGTCTTGAGCGATTCCAACACCATCGCAGAAAGTCCATCGCGACACTTCGACCAAGCATCCATCACGCGATTTCGTCGTTCGTCATCGGTGGTGTTGCCGTCGTCATAATCCTTGCGAGCCTGATCAACCTTCTTCTGACTTTCAGCGATCAGTTTTTCCTTGTTTTCAGGAATGTGCAGATCGGTGATGCCGAATGAAAGTCCACTGGTTGTACTGGCCTTGAATCCAGTTTCCTTCAGCGCATCGAGCAACTCGATGGTCGCAGCTTTTCCGCGACGAGCGAATGTGTCGTCGATGACGCGAGCTGCGCCCTTCTTGCCAAGAGCGCAGTTGTAAAACGGCATTCCTTGAGCAAGAATTTCGGAGAAGATGATGCGTCCGACTGTCGTTCGGATACGGCGATGCGCTGGGGCTGGAACAGCGGCATCGTTTGCGCCATTGATGACCTCGGCGAATCGATCAAGTCGAACATCCGCCCATTCGTGAACGCCAATCTTGCGAAGTTCATGCGCCAAGAGGAGTTCGTTGACGCTTGAGAAAGTCGGAACCTTCGAGCGTTTTCCTGGTTGATCGACTGGTTGTTCGATCGGAGCGGCAGTCAAGAAATAGACGCCCATCACGATGTCCTGAGAAGGACTGACGATGGGATTTCCGTTCGCTGGGCTGAAAATGTTGTGCGTGCTCATCATCAGCACGGAAGCTTCGACTTGCGCTTCGAGAGAGAGCGGCAAATGCACCGCCATCTGATCGCCGTCAAAGTCCGCGTTGTATGCCGCACAAACAAGAGGATGAACCTTGATCGCATTTCCTTCGACGAGCACTGGCTCGAAAGCTTGGATACCCATTCGATGGAGTGTTGGAGCACGATTCAAGAGCACTGGATGATTCTTGGTGACTTGTTCGAGAATGTCCCAGACTTCAGGAGCTCGACGCTCAAGCATGCGCTTGGCACTCTTGATCGTGTCTGCAAGGCCATGTTCCTTCAGCTTGCGGATAATGAAAGGTTGAAACAATTCGAGAGCGATCTTCTTTGGAAGTCCGCACTGCCAGAGTTTCAATTCTGGTCCGACGACGATGACCGACCGTGCCGAATAATCGACGCGCTTGCCGAGTAGATTTTCGCGGAATCGACCTTGCTTGCCTTTGATCATGTCCGTGATGGACTTCAGCGGTCGATTGCTCGAGCCGAGCACTGGTCGTCTGCATCGACCGTTGTCAAACAACGCATCAACAGCTTGTTGCAACATTCGCTTTTCGTTGCGGATGATGACTTCTGGCGCGTTGAGATCCATCAACTTCTTCAATCGATTGTTTCGGTTGATGATGCGTCGATAGAGGTCGTTCAGATCGCTGGTGGCGAAGTTGCCGCTCTGAAGCAGAACGAGAGGACGAAGTTGCGGCGGGATCACGGGGATCACGTCGAGAACCATCCATTGCGGTTCGTTGGAAGATCCACGAATCTGTTCGACCAATTTCAGTCGCTTCGAAAGGTCCTTCGCCTTCTGCTTGCTCTTTGTCTCATTCAATTCCAAACGAATTTCCGCAGCGATTGCATGAAGGTCGAGCAGGTCAGGGGAGAGGAGTTCGCGAATTGCTTCAGCGCCCATCATGGCGGTGAACTTGCTGCCGTGCTTCGCGACCATTTCGCGATATTCATCGTCGGTCAAGACTTGCTTGAATTCAAGATCCGTCGAACCTGGATCGGTGACAACATAATCCTGGAAGTAGACGACCTTTTCAATGTCGCCAGTTCGCATACCAAGCAGAGTTCCGAGTCGACTTGGAAGAGCCTTGAAGAACCAGATGTGAACTGCAGGCGCAGCGAGATTGATGTGTCCCATACGCTTGCGTCGCACACGCGAATGAGTGACCTTCACTCCACAACGGTCGCAGATGATTCCTTTGTACTTCGTTCCCTTGTACTTGCCGCAGGCGCATTCATAATCACGCTCTGGTCCGAAGATCCGCTCGCAGAACAGACCGTCCCGCTCGGGTCGGTATGTTCGATAGTTGATGGTTTCAGGTTTCTTGACTTCGCCGAAGCTCCAGCTTCGGATGTCATTTGGGCTCGCAAGTTGAATGCGAACTGCGCCGTAGTCATTCACACGATCGAAAACGCTTTCTGCCATGCTGTTCATAGTGGATCTTTCGAATAAGGAGTCAGAGTCTGAATCAGAACAAATCAGAACGAATCAAACGAATCACACAACTCAGAGAATCGGCGCGGTCGCTTCGCCGCCAACCTTTTCAAGCTGAATGTTGAGACACAATCCCTTGATTTCTTGGCACAACACATCGAAGACCACAGGCATTCCTGCCTGCAGGGTGTTGTCGCCCTTCACCATCGACTCATAGATCTTCTGGCGACCTTCGGTATCGTCGCTCTTGACTGTCAGAAGTTCTTGGAGCACATATGCCGCGCCGTACGCTTCAAGCGCCCAGACTTCCAATTCGCCGAATCGCTGGCCACCTGTGCGAGCCTTGCCGCCGAGAGGTTGCTGAGTGATGAGGCTGTATGGTCCGGTGGATCGCGCGTGAATCTTGTCGTCCACCAAGTGGTGGAGTTTCAAGAGATACATATATCCAACTGATGTGCGTTGGTTGAACGCTTCGCCGGTTCGACCGTCGTAGAGTTGAACCTTGCCGTCTTCCGGCATCAAGGCGAGCAATTCGTTTGAACGACCAGGATTTTCTCCGCTCTTCTCGAACGAAGCAACGCGTTGATTGACGTGCGTATTCGCTTCACGAATTGCGTCGAAAATTTCCGACTCCTTCGCGCCGTCGAACACCGGAGTGATTGCTTGGAAACCCAAGATGCGTGCAGCCCATCCAAGATGTGTTTCCAGAATCTGTCCGACATTCATACGACTTGGTACGCCGAGGGGATTGAGAAGAACTTCAACTGGAGTTCCGTCTTCCATAAACGGCATGTCCGCTTCGGGAACGATTCGGGCGATGACGCCCTTGTTTCCGTGGCGTCCGGCCATCTTGTCGCCGACCGACAATTGTCGCTTGGTCGCAAGATAGACCTTGACCATTTCAAGAACTCCCGATGGAAGTTCGTCGCCGCGCTTCATGTGGTTGACTCGTCGTTCCTTCTCGCGAAGAAGTTTCTGGATACGAGGCCAGAATTGTCCATAGGTGACCATCGCTTGATCGCGTGATTCCTTGGAGCCTTTGATCCACTTCTCGCTGAAGCCATCAATCTGTTCGAGGATGACGTCTGGAATATCGCTCGCACCGATCTTCTGTCGGGTGGAAGGATCGACCATTTCAGTTCCGATGATGCGATTGATTTCGCTTGCCATCTGGCGGAAAAGTTGAATTGCTTTCACATCCATCGACTGTTCGAAAGTGGAAATTTGCTTCTTGAGCAATTTCTTCTGTTCGTCGGTTTGATGTTGGCGTCGGCTGAAACTTTTCGTTCCGATGACAACACCTTCTGTTCCTGCTGGAACATCAAGAGAGTCATTCTTCACGTCTTCTCCTGCGCGTCCGAAGATCGCATGGAGAAGTTTTTCTTCCGGTGACAATTCGCTCTTGGACTTTGGGCTGACCTTGCCGACGAGAATGTCGCCTGGCATCACGCGAGCACCAACACGAATCACGCCGTGCTCATCCAAATTGCGAAGAGCACTTTCAGAAACGTTTGGGATATCCGCGGTGAACTCCTGACGGCCTAGTTTCGTCTCGCGCACTTCAACATCGAATGATTCGATATGAATTGAAGTGAACGTATCGTCTTTGACCAGCCGTTCGCTGATCACGATTGCATCTTCGAAGTTGTATCCGTCGAAGGTGTTGAATGCCACAAGGACATTCTTTCCGATAGCGAGCTCGCCTTGGCTGGTGCTCGCGCCGTCCGCGAGAATTTCTCCAGCTTTGACTTTCTGCTTCAGTTGAACGATCGGCTTTTGATTCTGGCAGGTCTTCTCGTTCAAGCCGACGAATTTGCGAAGCGCATATTCATCCGCATTGTCGATGATGATTCGTTCCGCATCGACAAATGTGACGATGCCGGCGCGTTCTGCTCGAACAATCATTCCACTTGAACGACCGACAACTTTTTCCATGCCTGTTGCGACGAGCGGTGGATCGACCTTGATCAACGGCACGGCTTGGCGCTGCATGTTTGATCCCATAAGCGCACGATTCGCATCGTCATGTTCGAGGAAGGGGATGAGTGCTGCGGACACGCCGACTGTTTGCTTCGGGCTGATGTCGACGAATTGAACTTCCGCGGATTCGGATGTGACGAGTTCGCCACCTTTGCGCACAAGAACAAGATCTTGATCAATCTTGCCAGATTCGTTGACCGTTTCGCTTGGAGCCAAGATGCTCTTGATTTCCTCGTCAGCGCGCAAACGAACGGTCTTGCCGGTCGCCTTGCGTGACGAGATCTCTCTATAAGGAGTGAGCAAGAACCCATAGTCGTCGACTTCTGAATAAATGCCCAAACTGGCGATCAGACCGATGTTCGCGCCTTCGGGGGTTTCAATCGGGCAGATTCTGCCGTAATGGGAGATATGCACGTCGCGCACTTCGAATCCTGCGCGCTTGCGATTCAAACCGCCTGGTCCCAGCGCCGAAAGGCGTCGTTCGTGAACGAGCATGGAGAGTGGGTTGGTCTGATCGACGACCTGCGACAATTCGCTTCGGCCGAAGAAGAATTCGATCGCACTTGAGATGGACTTGGAGTTGACCAAGTCCGCAATCTTGTACGACTTATCGGTTGGATCTTTCACGCTCATGCGCTCTTGAACCGTTCGCTTCAATTTCAAGAATCCCTTGCGCATTTCTTCTGTTGCAAGTTCGTCCAAAGTTCGCAGACGACGATTTCCCAAGTGATCGATGTCGTCGATGTGGGAGCGTGATCGTCGATTTGGATCGGCTGGTCGTCGCAACTCCATGATGTATCGAATGACGGCGAGGAAATCCTCTGCGCGCAAGTGTTGCGCGGTTTCGCCAACCTGCTTGTACTGCGGATCATCCGCAAACTTTCGGTTGACGCGGAATCTTCCGACTCGTCCGAGGCGATAACGATTCGTGTCCAGGAATTTTTCTGCGAAGAGATCTTTCGCCTTTTCAGTCTGCGGAGGATTTCCAGGTCGCAGTCTTGCGTAGAGGCGAAGCAGTGCCGCCTCGTATTCAGTTGCTTCAGCAAGGAAGTCCAACTTTTCTTCGGCAAGCGTGTTCAAGATCAGCGGATCGCCAGGATTGCAGATCGCACGAACCGTCTTGAGAGGACTTGCTTGGATGACGCCAACTTTGTCGCCGAATGCAACGCCGATCTTGCAGAGTTCTTCGCCAGTGTCTTGATCGATGATCAATTCAGCCGAATAGTGCTCTGGTTTGAGCTTTTCAACGCGCACATCCTCGACTTCATAGAACAGTTCGAGAATCTTTTCGGAGCTGGAGAACTTCTCATCCATCGCACGAAGGAAGGTGGTTGCGGCCAACTTCGTCGATTGGTCGATGCGCATCGCCAAGACATCCTTCTTGGTGACTTCCAATTCGATCCACGATCCTCGCTCTGGAATGATGCGCGCACTGTGTAGTGGGCGATCACCAAAACTTGAGGCGATAGAAAAATCAACACCAGGTGATCGATGCAACTGACTGACAATCACTCGCTCGGAACCATTGACGACGAATTCGCCACCGCCGAGAAGAATCGGAATGTCGCCGAGATAAATATCTTCTTCAAGAACATCCGTGGAGTCTTCGCGCTTCAGGCGCATCTTGACGCGCCATGGATATCCGTAGGTCAATCGAAGTTCGCGACATTCTGATTCGGTGTGCTGAGGCTCACCAAATGAGTATGAGACGAATTCTAATTTCATATTTCCGTCGTAACTCTCGATTGGAAAAACTTCTCGCAAAAGAGACTGAAGTCCTAAATGCGCTTTTCGTTCTTCATGAACAAGATCCTTTTGCAGGAAGCGTGTGTACGCATCCTGTTGGACTCGAGTTAAATTTGGGACGGGGATCGCGTCGCCGCGCTTCGAATAGTCACGGACGTTTCTTGTGGTCATAGTTACCTCTGAAAGTTCTCGTTCCAACCCAATGCACCATCACGATCGATAGAATGAATTCGCTGAGCGTTTTTTTTCTGTCGAAGTTTCGTGACTTTCCAAACAAATTTTGGGGCGCGTGCCAAGTCCCGAAGGGTAGCAAGCGATATGCCAAAAGCGCAAGGGGGGAGAGATGATTTTCTTGATATTTTCCAAAGTTATTTGTTATCTGGCTCTCTTGGGCAGGGGGCATTATTGCGTAGGCATAAAAAAGCCCCGCCAAGAAACAGGCGGGGCTTGAAAATCAACTGAAACTGAAGGATTCTGTGCGGTCAAATCACTTCAGGACGACTTTGCCGCCGGCTGCTTCGAGAGCCGCCTTGAGCTTCTCGGCCTCTTCCTTGGAGAGGTTCTCTTTGATCGCCTTTGGGGCTCCATCAACAAGATCCTTTGCTTCCTTGAGGCCAAGTCCAGTTGCCTCACGGACAACCTTGATGACATTGATCTTGGTCGCGCCGGAATTTTCCAGCATGACGGTGAATTCGGATTGTTCAACAGCTGCAGCAGCGCCACCGCCACCATCACCTGCGGCCATCATGACGGCTCCACCAGCTGCTGGTTCGATACCGTACTTTTCCTTCATATATTCCGCCAATTCGACTGCTTCCTTGAGGGTCAGCGAGGCGATGGAATCTCCCATGGAGGTAATTTTTGCTTCAAAAGTTTTCGTGTCAGACATTTCAATACTCCTTCAAATTGTGCTCCCCATAGGCGACACCACGAGGTGTCATTTCATCCCCGAAGGGACCAGTGGAGTGCGGTTCTAAAAATCAGATCAGTTCAGCTCGCTTTCGCGGCGATTTTTTCGCCTTTTTCCAGTCGAGTTTGGATTTCCTTGACAACGCCGAGGAGGCGTGATCCTGGTGCGACAACTGTGCCGACAAGTTTTCGGGCAGGTGAGAGCACCAAAGTGATAAGTTGCGATTGCGCCTCTTCGCGGGTTGGGAATTTGCTGAGGCGAGTGACGCCTTCATCGCCATCGAACCATGACCCGTCGATGCATGCTCCCATCAACGCAAGATTGTCGTTGGTTTTGGCACTCTTGACCAATTCACGGGCGATCGTGACGACGCTTGTCTTTCCATAGACAATTGCGCGAGGACCTTTGAGTCCCGGAGCAAGCGCTTCGAGAGGAGTCCCCTTGAATGCGCGCTTCGCCAAGGTGTTCTTGACAACAGTCACGCGCACATCACTTGTACGCATTTGTGCGCGCAGAAGTGTGGTGGCCTTTGTTGGCATGCCGCGAATTTCGATCAAGACTGCGCCTTCGACACCGTCAAAGCGCTTCTTGTATTCCGACACGATCATGTTCTTAATTGGTTTGCTCATTGGATATTCCTCTGATATTTCTCAGTTGATCACTTCAGGATTTAGACTGCAACTTGGACGCCGGGGCTCATGGTGGCACTGACGACGCACTTGCGGATGTACAAGCCTTTCGATGAAGCTGGCTTTGCCTTGACGATGACGGCGAGGAAGTGTTCGAGGTTGGAGACCAAATCCTCGTCTTTGAAAGAAAGTTTTCCGATGATGCAGTGGACATTTCCGCCATCATCATTTCGGTATTCAACTTTTCCAGCGACATATTCGCGAACAGCAGTCGCAACATCAGGGGTGACCGTTCCAGCCTTTGGAGATGGCATCAGTCCCTTTGGACCGAGCACTTTTCCAAGACGGCTGACGATACGCATCATGTCCGGACTGGCGACGGCGACATCAAAATCCATCCAGCCGCCTTCGATCTTGGCGACAAGATCTTCTGCGCCAACTTCAATTGCACCCGCAGCTTTCGCGGCAGGGGCCTTGTCGCTATTGCAGAAGCACACGACACGCGAAGTCTTTCCCACGCCCTTGGGGAAAGAAATCG
Source organism: Planctomycetia bacterium (assembly GCA_005792145.1). Taxonomy (GTDB): domain Bacteria; phylum Planctomycetota; class Phycisphaerae; order Phycisphaerales; family SM1A02; genus F1-60-MAGs104. Next base: position 24,291 of record SXSS01000035.1, read on the forward strand.
CGCCTCGAAGTGCTTGATCCGCAACTTTCGGATCGATGCCTAAATGCACGACGATATTGATCGTCTGATCAAACTTCGTCGCCTTGTACTTGCGAAGCGACTTGATCGCGTCAGCAGGTGTTTGAATTGTTGTCACGAGAGAACCTTGGTTGGCTCGCACGCGCTTGCTATGACCGATGACTTTTGCTTCTTTCGTTGCCATTGGGATTATGCCTCCACCGTCACGCCCATTGAGCGCGCGGTTCCTGCGATGACTCGCATTGCTGCTTCGATACTGCCAGCGTTCAGGTCCTTCATTTTTTCTTCTGCGATTTTCTTCAGCTGTGCTTGTGTGATCTTGCCGACTTTGTCGGTGTTGGGCTTTCCAGAACCCTTTTCGATCTTCAGCGCACTAGCAATGAGCACGGATGATGGCGAACTTTTGATCTCGAGATCAAAACTTCGATCTGCATACACAGTGACGATGCAGCCGACGACTCGGCCGTTGAGTTCACGAGTCGCTTCGTTGAATTTCGAAATGAACTGTCCTGGATTGACGCCATTCGCGCCCAGGACTGGTCCCAGTGGAGGTGCGGGAGTTGCCTTGCCACCAGGGGCAAGGATCTTGAATTGCTTTTGAATTTTCTTGGCCATGTTTTTGAACCTCCCACCTGAATTGCCCCGACAAGGGGCTGTGCCGACTCAGCCAAGATTCGGCGTATTCAAGTAGTTCGTACGGTCTGAGATTTGCGAGTCGAGAAGTTTAGCAAGTCTGGGCAATTCTGCAAGTGGTTTGGCGCCCAGAATCCAATTGGCAGGTTCGGGGTCTCAGTGCAACTGTCTATATATATGATTCCGATATGAGTTCCCACGCGCCAACTGATTTCATTGCGGATCTGAAGTGGCGTGGTTTATTGCATCAAACCACATCTGACTTGCTCACGGGACACTTGCTGACCGCTGGACGCTTGGCATATTGCGGATTTGACCCCACGAGCGACAGTTTGACCGTTGGAAATCTGCTTCCAATCACGATGTTGGCAAGATGGCAACAGGCAGGGCATCGTCCGCTTGTTCTTATGGGCGGCGCAACGGGACTCATTGGCGATCCCAGCGGAAAATCCGCCGAGCGTCAGGTCATTAGCGCCGAAAAAGTTCGCCATCACGTCACTCGACAACGGCCAATCTTTGCGCGCGTGTTGGACTTCGCTGGATCGAATGCCGCCAGCGTTGTGGACAATGCCGACTGGCTGATGAAAATTGGTTACATCGAAATGTTGCGCGATGTCGGAAAGTTTTTCTCTGTAAATCAAATGGTTGCACGCGATTCAGTTGCAACTCGATTGACAGAGCGTGAACAGGGAATTTCTTACACTGAATTCAGTTACATGATCTTGCAGGCGTATGACTTTTTACATTTGTATCGAACTGCAGGATGCACCGTACAAATTGGTGGCGCGGATCAGTGGGGGAACATCTGTTCTGGAATCGATTTGATTCGGCGAATTTCAAGCGGTGATGCGTACGGGATTACAAATCAGTTGGTGACAAAGTCGGATGGAACAAAGATTGGCAAGTCTGAATCTGGCGCGATCTATTTGAATGCCGACAGAACGAGTCCATATCGATTCCATCAATTCTGGATGAACGCAGCCGATGAAGATGCGCTGAAATTTCTGAAGTGGTTCACATTCTTGACGCACGAGAAAATCGATGCGATTTCTCTGGCGCACAAGAGCGATCCCTCTGCAAGGCTGGCCCAGAAAACTGTGGCTGATGAACTGACGACCATGGTGCATGGCGAAACCGAAACGCAAAGAGCTGGTCTGTGCGCAAAGGCCTTGTTTGGAGGGGATATTCGAGAGCTCGATGCGCAATCAGCAATGGATGTAGCGGCGGATCTGCCTGGCCCTCGATTGACTCGGGACGCGCTAGCTGAAAGTGGAAAAGGGGTGATTGATCTCCTCGTGGAATCGGGGCTCGCTTCGAGCAAGCGGGAAGCAAGAGAATTTCTCGAAACTGGAGCGGTTCAGGTCAATGGAGAGCGTGCCTCTTTGGAAAGTCGAGTCGCCGTGGATTCGTTACTGCACGGATCGTTCGCCTTCATTCGGCGTGGGAAGCGGAATTGGGCTGTCGCTGAATTCGCAAAGTGATTTGTGGATAGCATCGTTTGAATGGCTGCAAGCGCAGGAACATATGAACTCGGACGTTTTTCTGGTGAGTGCGCGAAATCGCACACGCCAATTCTTGCTCATCAAGAATTTGTCGCGGCTCTTGTCGATGCACTCGATGAAGAGGGACGTCCAATTCTGCGACGACTGGATTTTGCGGCAGCGGCATGGGATCAAGGCACGCGTCCAGATGGGCTGGTTTGTTTCTGGAGATCGAGCGCGCCGGAACCGGGTGAGAAGCGTCAGATGTTCGTTGATGACGAGACGTTGCTTGAGATGGTTCAGCGAATGGAAGAAGAGACGGATTCGCGTCGACGCGCCTTTCGCTGGATTCTTGCGCTTGTCCTTCTGCGAAGAAAAATGCTGAAGTTGGATGGGATCGTGCATGAGGGCGAGACTGAATACTGGGCTTTTCGACCGCGTGGATCAGAGCCGACATCGACGCCAATACGCATTCCAAATCCTGGCATTCGCGAAGAAGAAATGCGGGAACTCGCAGATCAATTGGGCGACATTATTCGTGCGGACGCATGATTTGTTCGCGTTTGAATTCGCCGTTTCTCTTTTCGCGTTCATTTTTGGCGATCGGTTGTTTGCTCTGCGCAATCGGGTGTCATCCTCAAGCAGTTCTTGTTCCTAGACCAGAAGGCATTTCGCCCACAGCGGCTGATTTTGCCGTGGCTCAGCAGCAGCGACTTCTTGCTGTTCCTTCGCTCGCGCTGAGAGGTCATGCGGAATTGAAGTGGATCGATACAACGGGCCGTCACTTTGATGATGGTGATTTCGATTTGATCCTTCGACCTGCAAATGAATTGAGCCTGCGCGTCAGTAAATTGGGCGAAAAGTTTTTATGGGTCGGCGGAGGCGGCGGTCAATCTTGGATTGTCCTTCCTCGAGAAAATCCCTCACGAGCAATTCTGCGCAATTGGCCAAGCGCGCCATCCGTTGGCGGTGTTCGACAGGGATTGTCGGTTGTTGGAATGGGCGGGCTTGGCGGATTGAGCGAACTGATGGAACCCGCACGATTGATTGAAGCGCTCGGACTTGCTTCCACAAATGCAAGCGAAATCTCCAATGTTTCGTGGAGTGAAACGCGTGGAGCGTGGGCGTTCACATTGCCCAATCGACGACTGTATGCACGAGGCGAGAGCCTCCTTCCTGTTGGATGCGATTGGATCGATGCCACTTCGCAAGTGATCGCAACTTGCACGCTTGATGGATTTGAGTGGATCCGCGGCGATCGTCCAGTTGGATCGCCCGCAAGTTCAGTGCAGGCATTGGTGGCAACGCGATTGCAATTTTCGGTTTGGGCTGGAGGACGCCACGAACAAGATGGCGATGCGGATGGAGAACTTTTCCTGTCTGCGGAAGTTCCAACTTTCGGGGGGGATAAGATCAGAACTCAACTTTTCAACTGGGAAGATGTGAAATCTGCTCTGCGACCCGAAGTGATCGAAGGACCTGAACCATGAATCTGCGTCTGTGTTTCATAATCATTTGCGCTCTCTGTCGCTCATCCGCGTTCGCAGAGAATTCGCCACCAAATTTGCTCGTCGCAAGTTCTGGCGATCACCTTTGGATCGCAGTTCCCACGGATTCTGGATGTCGCATTGTGCATCATGCGTTGGAAATGGACGGGCCATTTTTGCGCGAGGTCGCAACGCTTCCAACACTTCCCGTTGCCCTGGCTGCACGCGAGAATCAGTTGGCAATCATTATGCCTCCGTCGGGGATACCGCTGACGAGTTCGGTCTATTCGCTTTCGACGAATCGCAATCCCGCAACAGGATCTTTTTATTACCAACCCTATGGTCGATTCGATGTTCTTCCGAGCATTGATTCTGCAGCGAAGATCACAAACGCCGTGTGGGAATTGAACGCAGTGCTCGCGCTGATTTCTGGAGAAAAGCCAGAGTTGATTCGGTCTGGAGCTTTGTCATGGTCGACTCTTCCGCTTCCACAAAGTTTGACTCCGCATTCAACACTTGTCCCTTGGTTTGGTCTTGGCGGATCGATGGAGTGGGCGATTCTGTCTGTTGATGGTGACGATCTTGTCACTTGGACATCATCGACTGAATCAGTTGGAGGTTGGTCTCAAGCACGATGGCCTGCGGCAGGAATTGGTTTTCAAATGGTGATTAGCGGCAGTGATCGCCCTGCAATATTGACCCGCGAAGCAAGTGGCGCGCTGGCAATTGTGTATCCGACGAGCAGTGGTCTGCGAACATTGGGTTCGATCATTGTGCCCACGCAGTTATGGTCAATCGTTGGACTTGGAAATACTTTTCAGATCGTCTCGACAGACAAAGAAGGAGTGGTTCGCCTCACATCGATTGATTCAATCACCGGATTGGCAAGCGCAGATGAAGTGCTCGCTACGCAACCAACAACAACCGGCGATTGGATTCATCTTCCATTCATCGGAGCATTGACGATTGGAATGTTGCTTGCAGGATTTATCATTCGTCCACCGCTTGAGCCATCGCATCCAATGTCAGGAGGATGGGTCGCTCTTCCAATGTTCCGACGCATCTCCGCGCTTGCGGTTGACCTGATTCCTGGCGCGATCTTCGCGCTCTTGATCACCGGCGCGAGGATTGAAGATTTGATGTCGATGCCTTCATGGACTCCAGATTTGACGCTTGCCGCACCCGCGTCAATTATGCTGGGTTTTACCGGAGTTTGGTGCGGAATCTTTGAAGTTGTGCTTCGCGCGACACCAGGGAAATTCATCTTCGGCGGGCGAATCGTGCGCGCACCAGATGGTGGAACAGATATGCGTGCAGGAGTGGGGCGATCACTCCTGCGAGCACTCTTGAAAACCGTAGTCCTCTTTGCGCCAGCGCTTGGGTTTCTTGCCTTCGTTCATCCACTGCAACAAGGTTTGCCAGAAACACTTTCAAAGACTGTCGTGGCAAGACGACATTGAATATTGCGCTCTTTGTTTTCGAACAAATTCTCGATCAAGTCTTGGTGATCTGCGGCGAATGCCATCCACCTGGAGGAAGCAGCCAATCGTTGCCGATTTCTGGTCCCCATGTTCCGCATGCATATTCGTGCGCAGGAACGACCGCATCAAGAACTGGATCCATAACGCGCCAACATTCGTCGACGCTGTCTTCGCGTGCAAAGAGTGTTCCATCGCCGCGCAACGCATCGCCAAGGAGACGCTCATACGGAGTCATCTCGTCGGATTGTTGATCGATTGCGAGAAGTTCAAGTTGCTCGCCAATCATTCGCTCGCCATCAACTTTGATTTCTGCGTTCAGCCCAATTTCAATTCTTGGCGTGATCTGAAATCGCATGAAATTACGGCTTGGGGCAAGTGGTTCATTAAAGACAACCTGCGGGGGCCGATGGAATTCGACGCGAACTTCAGTGGCGCTCACCGGCATATTCTTGCCAGCCCGAATATAAATCGGAACGCCTGACCAACGCCAATTATCGATTTGCAAACGAACGGCCGCGTATGTTTCGGTGGTTGACTTTGGAGAGACACCAGGTTCTTTCAGAAATCCGCTGAATTGTCCGCGCACAATATCGGTGGTGGTCAGAGTTCGAACGGATCGGAAGAGTTTGACTTGTTCGTCGCGCGTTCGTTCGGTATTTTCCCAGTTTGGCGCCTCCATGCAGAGGAATCCGACGACTTGCATCAAGTGATTTTGGATCACATCGCGCAGAGCGCCAGTCGCGTCATAAAAACTTCCACGACCTTCGACGCCGAATGATTCAGCCATCGTGATTTGGATTTGACGAACATGGTAACGATTCCAAATTGGTTCCAAAAACGCATTCGCAAATCTGAAATACAGAATGTTCTGAACGGCTTCTTTGCCAAGATAATGATCAATTCTGAAGATCGAAGTTTCATCGAATACTGCATGCAGGAGGGCGTTGAGTTCGGTCGCAGTTTTTCGATTATGCCCGAAGGGTTTTTCGACGACCACGCGCGCACCTTTGGCGCAACCCGAAGTTCCAAGATGGGAAGAAACAGGTCCAAACAACGAAGGTGGAATCGCCAAATAGTGCAGGGGAGCTTGTGCATTGCCAAGTTCCTTGCGGACATTCGCAAATGTCGTGGGATCTGCGTAATCCCCGTCGACATAACGCAGAAGATCGCACATTTTCTTGAACGAAACTTCGTCGACACCTCCGCCGAATTTCTCGATGCCGTCACGCGCGCGCGCCTTCAATTGCTCTAGTGTCATTCCGCTTTTCGCAACTCCGACGATAGGAACATTCAACACGCCACGGCGAACGAGAGATTGCAGTGAGGCAAAGGTTTTCTTGTGGGCAAGATCTCCAGTGGCGCCGAAAAAAACCATCGCATCAGCAGGGATGTGATTCGACATATCAGGAACCCTTTTTATCGGCAGGCTTTTCCAAATGTCCGCCGAAGCCCATACGCATCGCAGAACAAACCTTGTTTGCAAAGTCAGATTGGCCGCGGCTCTCGAATCGATCCATCAATGCTGCGCTGAGAACATGAACAGGAATGCCTTCCTCAATCGCAGCAAGAATTGTCCAGCGACCTTCGCCAGAATCAGAGACTCGCCCAGCGAATGTGGCGAGATCCTTATCGCTTGCAAATGCCTGCGCAGTGAGATCCAAGAGCCACGAGGCGATCACGCTGCCTCGGCGCCAGACTTCGGTCACTTCTGGAAGATCAAATTGGTACATGAATTCTTCCGGGTTGCGCAGCGGAGTTGTTTCTGCGTCGATTTCGCGCGCGTGCATTCCGGCATCTGCGTGTCGGAGAATATTCAAGCCCTCTGCATAAGCCGCCATAATTCCATATTCAATTCCGTTGTGAACCATCTTGACGAAATGTCCTGCGCCAGAAGGGCCGCAGTGCAAATAGCCCTGTTCCGCAGTTCCTTTTGACTTGCGCCCAGGAGTTGGAGGGGCGCTTGCCTTGCCAGGAGCAAGAGCGCTGAAGATTGGATCCAAGCGAGTAACTACTTTCACATCGCCGCCGATCATCTGTGAATAACCGCGCTCGAGTCCCCAGACCCCGCCTGAGGTTCCACAGTCAACATAATGCATTTTCTTTTCGGCAAGAATCTTTGAGCGGCGAATGTCATCCTTGTAATAGGAATTGCCACCATCAATAATCGCATCATCCGCCGAGAGAAGTGGGAGGAGTTCGTTGATCGATTGATCAACATAAGCCGCTGGAATCATCAGCCAGACGTGGCGAGGTCCAGTCAGTTTCTTTGTCAGGTCTGCAAGGCTGGTTGCACCAACAGCTCCAGCTTTGACAAGTTCAGCAATCGCTTCAGCGCTACGATCAAAGACCACTACTTGATGTCCAGCTTTCAAAAGACGCAGTGTCATATTTGCGCCCATACGTCCGAGTCCAATCATCCCTAATTGCATTTTGATATCTCCCAATGTTGAGAATTTTGAAGTGTCGTAGTCGAGAGGGTAACTATAGCGACTTTTGCGGGAGGACTTGCAAATGCTTGCTATGATCAAAGGCTCGAAAGTGAGTTTTCAGGCGTAACTTTTTTCACGGAGTTTTGATTGGCACGAAAAGAACGAAAAAAGATTGGTGAATTGCTGGTTGAAGCCGGCGTTGCAACGGTCGCAAAGATCGAAGAGGCTGTTGCAACCGCAAAGAGTTCACGCAAGCGAACTGGTGAAGTCCTCGTCGAAATGAACGTTTGTTCTGACGAGGATGTCGCTCGCGCGCTTGGGCGCCAATTCGGGATGGAATTTGTGAATCTCGAGCGGCCCGAGGGATTGAATCGGGTCAATAAAAAATTACTCAGCGAAGACCAGATTAAGAAGTTCCTCATTCTGCCCCTCGACGAAAAGGTCGGGAATACGATGAAGATTCTCATTCATGATCCGATGGATCTGGATGCTCTCACTGCTTTGCAGTTTCGTTTGAATTGCCAGTTCGAAAAATTCATTACCAGCCGCTCTCAGTTGCGCGAATTTGTCGAAGGTGGAAAATCCGCTTCGAGTTTGTTGAACAAGATGAGCGTTGTGACGGCTTCCATCACACAAAGTCATGACCGAACCAAAGACAGCAGTCAAGATCGTTCAAGCCAAGATAAATCGCAAGATGCTTCGGTTGACCGAGACAAGCTTCAGAAAATTGATGAAGGTGCGCTGAAGGTTGTGGATCGAATGATCATCAACGCAGTGACAAATCGAGCAAGTGATATCCACATCGAGCCGATGAAGACATCGGTTCGGCTTCGGTTTCGTATCGACGGTTCCTGTATTGACATCACTCCTCCCATCCCGAAGAAACTGCAAAGCTCGGTCATCGCACGCATCAAGTTGATGGCTGGAATCAATATCTCCGAACGGCGAATTCCGCAGGACGGTCGCATCAAGTTTGCAGTCGAAGGTTCGCCGATCGATTTCCGCGTCAGTTCGTGTCCTGCAATTTGGGGCGAGAGCATCGTCTTGCGTATCTTGCGCCCAGAATCTGCGCGAATTGGACTTCTCAATCTTGGTCTTCAGCAGGACACACTCGATACTTTCAACAAAGTCATACGTCGTCCCAACGGAATTTTTCTTGTGACTGGGCCCACTGGTTCTGGAAAAACGACGACGCTCTATTCCGCGCTGAATGATCTCAATCGTCCTGATAAGAAAATCATCACAGCGGAAGATCCAGTGGAATTTTCGTTCAAGGGGATCAATCAGGTCCAAGTTCGCGAGGGCATTGGATTGACATTTCCAATCATCCTGAAGTCCATGTTGCGCCAAGCGCCAAATGTGATTCTCGTGGGTGAAATTCGAGATCGTGAAGTCGCGGATATTGCCATTCAGGCCGCGCTCACTGGACATTTGGTTTTTTCCACGCTCCATACAAATGACGCCGCGAGCGCAATCACTCGACTTGTCGATATGGGCGTCAAGCCGTTCCTTGTCGCCAGTTCGATTCAGGCAGTCTTGGCTCAGCGACTTGCGCGCATTTTGTGTTCTGAGTGCAAGGTCAGAGATGAAAATCCAGACGCAAGCTGGTTGAGGATGGCTGGCATCACCGCCGAAGAAGTATCTCGGAGCACTTTAATGAAGCCTGTTGGATGCCCGAATTGCTCAAACACGGGATATAAAGGACGGCGTGGGGTCTATGAAATGATGGTTATGAACGCTGAAATCCGAGATCTTGCATTTGCGCGTGCGACGGTCACGAAAATTCGACAAGCAGCGGTTCGAGCTGGAATGCGAACCCTTCTGGGCGACGGCAAGATTAAAGTGCTCAATGGCATGACAACCGCTGAAGAGGTTGCGAAATTCGCCCAGGCGGATATTTCCTCGTAAAAGTTTCGAGTCAATTTGATGGTGTTTTAGTCAGACTGTTCAACAATAAGGAGTTTTTGATGTCATCTGGTGAAGTAACAAGCGGGTCAACAACGACTGAAAGTTCGATGCAGATCGATCGTCTGCTCGATACGGTTGTTCGGCAGGGCGCGTCCGATCTTCACATCAGTATTGGTCGTCCGCCGACTTTGCGCTTGAATGGACGGTTGAGATCACTTGCGACAAAAGTGCTTGCTCCTGAAGACACCATGTCTTTGATGAAGCAGATTGCGCCCGAAAAGAATCAACAAGAACTTCAGGAAAAAGGCGGCTCTGATTTTGGAATCGCATTTGGAACAGCCGCTCGATTTCGTTGCTCTATTTTCAAGCAGCGTGACACTGTCGCGATGGTTCTTCGCCAGATTCCCAATCGTCTGATGACATTCGCAGATATCGGATTGCCAGACATTTGCTTGGAACTGATTCGGCGACCAAGAGGTTTATTTCTAGTGACCGGACCGACGGGAAGCGGCAAGTCAACGTCATTGGCCACAATGATTGACATCATCAATGAAACGCTTGAGCGTCACATCGTGACTGTCGAAGACCCTATCGAGTTCTATCACTATCACAAAAAGTCTGTGGTCAATCAGCGTGAAGTTGGTTCGGATGTTTCGTCATTCACCGAAGCTCTCAAACGCGTATTGCGTCAAGATCCAGACGTTGTGCTCGTCGGTGAAATGCGCGACCTCGAAACGATCGAAGCTGCAATCCGTGCAGCCGAAACGGGCCATTTGGTCTTCGGAACTTTGCATACCACGGGCGCCGCAGGAACCATCAACCGAATCATCGACGCCTTTCCCACGAATCAACAGGAGCAGATTCGAGTCCAGCTTTCGGTGACCCTGATCGCTGTTCTCAGTCAGGTATTGCTTGTCCGAAAGGACAGACCGGGGCGGTTGGCGGCGTATGAGTTCTTGATGGTCACCCCTGCGATTTCGAACCTTATCCGTGAAAACAAGACCTTCCGAATCGACTCAGCAATCCAGACAGGCAAGAGGTTTAGTATGCAATTGCTTGACGACCACTTGTGGCGAATGTTCAGCCAAGACCAAATCAGCGCAGAAGAGATGATCGATAAAGGTAAAAATCCAGGTGCTCTGAGGGACAAGGTGCATAAGTCAGGAGCAACGGTAGGAAGACCGGAATGGGATGAAGAGGATGTGAATGGGGATTAATTACCACTAAACATCGATTTTTTAGACTTCGAAAACCACAATTCATAATAGATAGTTCGATTTCTGCGTTTAAAAGGCATAATTCAGCGTATGCTTTAGTGGTAACAATTATGGCTGAAATTGAGCTTGAAATTGATCCTTCGCAATTGAAGAACCGAAAGCTCGGTCGAATTTTGACCAAGCTTGGAAAGTTGTCCAGAGAGCAAGTACACGCTGCGTTGGAAGTGCGAACAAACGACCCCGCAAGAGCAAAAAAGAAAATTGGCGAAGTGATGTTGGAAATGGGGTTGGTCACTGCCGAAGACATCTCAGTTGCATTGGCTGGGCAGAGGGGCTTCCGTTTCAAGCGTTTGGCTGGCTTGGTCATTCCTCAAGAGACTCTTCGCGCTTTGACATCGGAGGCAGTCAATGTAATGCGGGTTATTCCGCTCGAGATAGATCCGCAAGCGAAAACCATAACTGTCGCCATCGGTTCTCACGCAAATTTCCAGGCGGTCGACAACCTGCGTATGAATATGTTCACTGGGTATGAGATCTCTGTTGTGGTTTCTCCACTCGCCGATATCGAAGAAATCATACGCCGCGAATATTCGAAGAAGACGGATACGGTTGATTTGTTTTCGGAGGTCAACCGAGCGGAAGCCGTAAAAAATCTTCAAGGGCGTGGAGACTCGATTGATGTTGCGTCTCTTGAAGATGCGGGGAGTGATAACGCCGTTGTTCGCTTGGTGACGAATATGTTGGCGCAGGCGATCGCCAATGGAGCATCAGACATTCATCTTGAGCCTTTCGAGGACGAATTCAAGATGCGGTATCGCATCGACGGTGTTTTGTATGAAATGAAGAATCAGCCGAAGGAAATCGCAATGGCGATCGTGAGTCGTGTGAAGATTCTTGCCAAACTAGATATTGCAGAGCGGCGTCTGCCGCAGGACGGACGCATTAGTTACAATTTGTCTGCAGACAAAGAGCCAATCGATCTTCGCGTTGCAGTTTTGCCCACAATGTATGGCGAATCGGTCGTGCTTCGTGTTCTAGATCGATCAGCAGTTCAACTCGAATTGGATCGAATTGGATTGCGCGAAGACGAACTTGCAAAGATGCGTCTGATCATCAACAAGCCCAATGGAATCGTGCTTGTGACGGGTCCAACAGGTTCTGGAAAGACAACCACGCTCTATGCCGCTCTTCGCGAACTGAATCAGGTTGATACAAAAATTTTGACTGCGGAAGACCCTGTTGAATACGACATCGACGGCATGATCCAGTGCCAGGTGAATTTGGAACAAGAGCTTACATTCGCGCGTTTGCTTCGATCTTTTCTTCGACAAGATCCTGACATTATTTTGGTCGGTGAAATTCGTGATCTGGAAACTGCTCAGATTTCCATTCAAGCAAGTCTGACCGGCCATTTGGTCTTTGCGACACTGCATACAAATGATGCGCCAAGTTCCATCCTTCGTCTTTTGGATTTGGGCGTCGAGTCTTTCCTTCTCACTGCGACCATCGAAGCGATCGTCGCCCAGCGACTCGTGCGCCGCATTTGCACCAAGTGCAAGGAAGAGTTTGTGCCAGCAGAAGAGCACTTGATGGAACTCGCCCTTCGAGCGTCGGATGTTCAAGGGCGAACTCTTTATCGCGGACGAGGCTGTGATAATTGCACGAAGTCTGGATACAAGGGACGAATGGCGATTTTTGAAATCATGTTGATGGATGATGAGTTGAGGGAGCTTGTCATGCAGCAGGCGTCTACGGCAATCTTGCAAAAGGAATCTCGCAAACGAGGCATGAGAACGCTTCGTGAATCTGGTTTGTTGGCGTTGTATGAGGGTCAGACGACAATTGATGAAGTCGTGCGGGAGACGATTTCCTCCGGAGAGTAAAATATGCCAATTTTCGCCTACGAAGCAGCCAACACAGCGGGGAAGACACAGAAGGGAACTGTCGAAGCGGCTACAAGTGAAGAAGCGGTTCGCAAAATTCGAACTCAAGGGTTGTTTCCAACTTCTGTTCGCGAACAGAAAGAGGCAGCGAAGAAAATCGCAGATTTAAGCAAAAAGAAAAAGAAGAAAAGTAAGGGGATGTCGATTTCCATTGGTGGAGTGAGTACCAAGGCGCTGACTTTGTTCACACGCCAGATGTCGACGCTGCAGGATGCAGGGTTGCCACTCTTAAGATCCTTGCAAATTTTAGAGGACCAACAGAAGGCTGGGAAACTGAAAAATGTTCTAGGCGAAGTCTGCGAATCGATCTCTGGCGGATCTTCCTTGTCCGAAGCATTTGCGCATCATCCTCGAGTCTTCTCGCGCTTGTACGTCAAGATGGTTGCCGCTGGCGAAGTCGGTGGAGTTCTTGATGTCGTGATGCAACGGTTGTCGGAGTTCATGGA
>SXSS01000036.1 GCA_005792145.1 Planctomycetia bacterium
CATTGACCGCGTCGAGCAATGAAGAGCCAAGAATCTAGTTCGGACGAATGACTCGGACGTTTTCTCGACCCTCTGCATCGCGCATCGGGATCGAAGGGCGACCCTGCTCTGTACCGCTCAATGAGCGTCGAACGACGCGTGCGATTGCCAACAACAAAGCGATCGCCACGACGATTGCCACACAGATTGCAACAAAGAAAAAACCCGCGATCAGAAAGAACGCAACGATGGGAATGATGACGAGAAGAAAGATGATCACGCGGATCTTGTATCTCATGGAATTCATGGGGGAGATCGAGGGCTCAGTTCGATCGGCATTGGAGGAAGGTGGAAGTTGCATTGCAGGGGTCACAAGAGGGTTCACAAGGGGGTCACAAGGGGTTCACAAGGGGGTCACTAAGGAGATCACAAGCAGATCATAAGGGTCAGGATTGGGCGGAGGAAGTAGATGCACGAATTGAAGGGAAAATCCAAGCAAAGTTTTCTGCTCAATCTGCTCCGTGAAACTCTATTATGAAAAGATATGTCAGGCGAGTTCGTTCATCTTCACCTGCACTCCGAATATTCGCTGCTCGATGGTGGCAATCGACTTGAAGCACTCGTCAAGCGTGTGAAGCAACTTGGAATGACCGCGGTCGCAGTGACCGATCACGGCAATCTCTTTGGCGCGATGGAATTTTATGAGCTCGCGCGCAAAAATGGGATCAAGCCAATCTTGGGGATCGAGGCGTATGTCGCTCCGGACCATGATGGCAAGGAAGGGGATCGCCGCAGTCGCGTCGCAACGAAGACGCAAGATGGAGGATTTCATCTTGTGTTGCTTGCGCAAAATCTGACGGGGTGGCGCAACTTGATGAAGTTGTCGAGCGATTCATTCTTGCAAGGTTTTTATCACCGCCCACGAATGGACAAATCCACTTTGACGCAGTGGGGCGAAGGATTGATCGCGATCAATGGACATTTGGGGTCGAGCATCGCATTTCACTTGACCAACTTTGTCCAAACGGGTCAAGCAAATCATTGGGCGCTTGCGCTCGATGAAGCGAGATGGCATGCGCGAACATTCGCGCCAGACGAACATGGGGAGCCACGCTTTTATATCGAACTTCAGCGGCATATTGCGGAGCAGGAGCGGATCAATCCACTGCTCAAGAAAATCGCCGCAGAATTGAAGTTGCCTTTGGTTGTCGACAACGACGCGCATTTTCTTTTGGAAAGCGATCACGATCTGCACGACACACTCTGCTGCATTTCGATGGCGAAGAACAAAGAAGACACAGCGCGAATGCGCTATCCCAAGGAACTTTTCGTCAAGAGCCCAGCGGAAATGGCGGCAACATTCACCGAACCAGATGAGCAAGAAGCGCTGGCAAATACGGCTCGAATCGCCGCGCGTTGTTCTGTCGAACTGCCCCACGGAGAAAGTCATGCGCCAGTTGTTCGCGTCAAGTCTCCCAAGCAACCCGCGCGATACAACGGTGGAGATCTGACAGAGTGGTTCAAGGAATATTGTCGGAGCTTCGAGTTGAGCCCATTCGACGGAGCGGGTCATGCGTCGCAAGACGAAACCAAGATTGAATGCGATCGTGCATTGGCGATGCTCTGCGAAGCAGGTTTGATTTGGCGCTATGGGCCGAATGGCGTGACGCCCGTTATTCGATCAAGATTGGAACGCGAGTTGCAGATTCTCGCCAACAAATCAATCAGCGCATATTTCTTGATCGTGTGGGACTTTGTCAGTTGGGCAGGACAGCGCGGAATTCCAGCGACGGCGCGTGGATCGGGCGTTGGCACAATGGTGGGATATGTGTTGGGTTTGTCGAATGCTTGCCCAGAAAAATATGGATTGCTCTTCGAGCGTTTCACAGATCCAGATCGAAGCGAGTATCCCGATATCGATATTGATATCTGCCAAGATGGTCGAGGCGTTGTCTTGGAATATGTCCGCAAGAAATATGGACATGTCGCACAGATCATCACCTTTGGCCGACTGAAGGCGAAGGCGGCGATCAAGGATGTTGCGCGCACGATGGGCGTGTCCGTTTCCGAAGCGCAGCGATTGTCTGATCTGATTCCTGGCGAAGTGAACATCACACTTCAGAAAGCGATCGACCGCGAGCCTGCTCTGCGTGCTGCGCGCGACGAAAACCCGCTGATTCGAAAGGTTCTTGAGCACGCGCAGGGGCTCGAAGATCACGCGCGAAATTCCAGCACACACGCGGCGGGTGTGGTGATTTCGACCCAGCCGCTTGAGAACATCGTGCCGCTGTGTCGAGCAACGAGTGCAAGTGAAGAAACGATCACGCAGTGGGATGGACCGACCTGCGAGAAAATCGGTTTGCTGAAGATGGATTTCCTTGGACTGCGAACTCTCTCGACAATCGAGTACGCAAAGAAACTGATCCGAGAATCGCTGACTCCCGCAGCGCAGTGGGCGGCGATTGGTCGCTCTGCGGAATTCGAATCCAAAGATGGCAATCGTGGCGCTGATCCGCTTGATCTTGATCGAATCGACTTTACAGATCAGCGCGTGCTCGCACTCTTTCGGCGCGCTGAAACGGGCGGAGTTTTTCAGTTCGAATCCGGCGGCATGCGCAAGACGCTCGCCGATATGCAGCCCGATCGTCTGGAAGATCTCATCGCAGCGAACGCGCTCTTTCGACCAGGTCCGATGGAACTGATTTCAGATTATTGCAAACGCAAGGCTGGTCGCCAACCAGTGCCGCAGGTCCACGAAGTTGTCGATCGACTGACCGCCGAAACATACGGAGTCATGGTCTATCAAGAACAGATCATGCAAGTTCTGCATCAACTTGGCGATATTCCACTGCGTGCCGCGTACACGATTATCAAGGCGATCTCGAAGAAGAAACAAGATGTGATCAATGCGGCGCGCGCAGATTTTATTCGCGGCGCTGGTGTGCGAGGACTTGCCGCCGATCAAGCGAATGATTTGTTCGATCTGATTCTGAAATTCGCAGGTTATGGCTTCAACAAGAGCCATTCGACTGGTTATGCGATCATCGCTTTTCAGACCGCATATTTGAAGACTTTCTTTCCCGCGCATTACATGTCGGCTGTGCTGACTTTCGAAAGTCAGGCGCAAAAAGTTGAGGAGTGGGCCGTTTACTTGGAAGAATGCAATCGGATTCCTTGGGCCGATTCGACTCGAGAGCATCGACATATTGGCATCGAGGTGAAAGGGCCGGACATCAATCTTTCCACCACGAATTTCGCCGTCGTCTTTGGTCCAGACGAACCCCACGACCATTTACATGGTCATGTTCGATTCGGATTGCGTGCGATGAAAGGCGTCAGCGATGGAGCGATCGCGGAGATTATTGAAGAACGCAATCGAAGTGGGCCATACCGAGATGTCTTTGACTTATGCGCTCGTATCAACTTGCGCGCAGTCAATCGATCATCGCTCGAAACTCTGATCAAAGCTGGAGTCTTGGACTCACTGCATGGAACGATTCAACGCTCCGCAGTTCACGCTTCACTCGATGATGCAATTCGAGCGGGCCAAAATTTGGCGCGCGATCGTGCCGCGGGTCAGATGTCGATGTTTGCGGCAAGCGATGATGTGCCTGCGAATCTAGCGGCAACACCTGCTGTAACGGATGGATCGGGTACTTCTTCCGAATCTTCCCCGACATCTTCACTCAAACTGCGAAAGACAGATTCTTGGGATCGGATGACAACCCTCAATTATGAGCGGGAAGCGCTTGGATTTCACGTTTCTGGTCATCCTCTTGATGATTGGCGCGGGGAAATCAATTCGTTTTGTAATTGCGACAGCGACAGACTTGTCGCGGGCGTGGGAGGCGGTGTCGTTGTGATTGCGGGATTGATCACGCGAATTCGTCAGATCATCACGCAGCGCGGAGCAAGCGCGAATCAACGCATGGCAATCGCAACACTCGCCGATCGCACAGGAACATTTGATGCGGTGCTCTTCGCAGAAACATATGCGACATTTGGTGAATTGATCCAGGATGGCAAGGTTGTCGTCTTGTCTGGTTCGGTCGATACATCCCGTTCGGAACCTGGCGTGATCGTTGATCGAGTTTTTGCAATCGAAGATTCCGCGGCTCATCTTGCAAGTCGAATCGAGATTCGATTGACCGATCCTGCGCTTGGCGGTTCGACGGCAGAAACTCTCACTCCCACAATTCGAATGTTGGCTGGCGCACTTCGCCAAGCCGCGGGAAGTGTCTTAAGCCTGAAGGGTCGTCCTGTCGAAGTCGCAGTCATGTTGGAAGTTGATGGCGGTATCGCAACGCTTCTTCCTCACGGAGTTCGAGTCGTCGCCGAAGCGGGCGTGCTGCGAAAACTCACCGAAATTGTTGGTTCAGGGCGGGTGATCGTGCGTGGAGGATGGCTCCCGCCGAAGCGCGAGCGAGAAAATCGCGGGGGTTTCAATCGCGGCGCGAACGGATCCGCAGGTTCATGGAAAAAGTCGACCGATGTTCCAGCCGGCGCTTGATTTGCGATAGACAATTCGCTCGTGCAAACGATGCGTATCGCCCTGCCAAAATTCGATCGAGTCCAACGCCACGCGATAACCACCCCAGTGCGGCGGTCTGGGAACTTCTTTTCCCTCGAAGCGATTTTCAACTTCGCGAATGCGAGATTCGAATGAGGCTCGATCTGCAAGTGGTCGACTCTGATCGCTCGCCCAAGCGCCGATTCGATTCATGCGTGGTCGGCCGAAAAAATAAGCATCACTGTGGGCATCGCTCGTCGCGGTGACCTTTCCTTCGATGCGGATCTGTCGATCCAAATGATCCCAGTGAAATAGGAGCGCAGCCTGTGGGGAATGCGATAAAGCAAGCCCTTTGCGGCTGAGACGATTTGTGAAAAAGACAGCGCCGTGTTTATCGAATCCTCTCAATAAGACGATACGCAGCGACGGAGTTCCATCCGCATTGATAGTCGCAATTGACATCGCATTTGGATTTGGAATGGGGAGTTGAAAGGCTTCGTCGAGCCAGCGCAGAACTTCAGCCACGGGATCTTTCGGCGGATTCTCGAAGTTCATCGGGATTGGTTGGAATCCCAATTCGACTGCGGGTCGCTTCTCGAAGCGGATGAAAGGGAAATCGTCGATGGAATCGCTCATATATAAGAGGGTATGCGAGAGGTGAGGCTTAGAGTTGCTTTGGGGTGCGTCGATCGTGAGGCTTTCGATGCGCAGGCCCTTCACGCGCGGAGATTTTGAGTGCTTCCACTTTCTTTGGGTCGTCGAGACCGAAATAAACTTTCCACGCTTCAATTTGTTTTTGCGTCAGCGGATCGATCTGCGGTCTTGCTTTCGAACCACGTGCGCCAGGTCCACCTCGTGCGTTTCGTGGCGCGCGTCCAGCTGCGGCGTGATCGCGCGCGAGAATCTCCAAAAATTCATTCGCTGAAATTGTCGGACATCGCCGTCGCTTCGCGTGTTTGAGGATCGCGCGATCACTTGTGACAACAGTCATTCGCCTTGGAGCTGAGCAACCATCGACCATCTGGGCAATCACGGCATCGGCCGAACTGTGGCTGCCGGCATAATGAAAAACGATAGATCCAAGATCGGCGGTCGGCCGCCCACGAGCAGGACCATCACAAACAAAGCAGGTCGCTTCGCGCTGAAAACGGCTTCCGCCGATCAGTTCGGCCAATCCAGCCTCATCAAGACCCGCAATTTCTGGGGGCAGAATGCCAGTGACGTGCAGGAGATTATTAACATCAATAATGAGCGGCATTGGAGTGTGGTCCGTGGATACTTTCCCATGATTGTCGTCGGCTTGCTTGGAATGGCAAATTATGCTCTAATTCAGGACTCACCCCATACAAAGGATTCAAACGCTATGCCAATTCGAGTCAAGAGCAGAGGAAATGAAACAGCCGAACAGATGCTTCGCCGCTTTAAGAAGTTGTGCGAGCGTGAAGGAATTACCAAAGACCTGAAGCGTCGGCAATATCACGAGAAGCCCTCTGAGATCAAGCGCCGCGAAGAAATTCGCGGGCCACAGCGCACCTTCACAGTCCGACCTGATTCTGATCGAGGCTTCGGTGGAAGCGGCGGCGGAAGCGGTGGTGGTGGCGGAAATGGTGGTAGTGGTGGTTCGTCTTCATTCGGTGGCGGTCCACGCGGTCGTTCTGCTGGCGGTCGCACTGGCGGCGGTCGCACTGGCGGCGGTCGCACTGGCGGCGGTCGTACTGGTGGCGGTCGCACTGGTGGCGGAGCTCGACCAAGTGGTGGTGCTGGTCGCTCTGGTGGCGGTCGCACCGGAAGTGGTCGCTGATTCGTTTCGCTGAATTTGCTTGCGCGCGATGAGTCGATCAACCATAAAGAGTGATGCTGCACGCACGAAGGCATTCGCACTTGATGCTGCGAAGTTGATGTCTGAATTAAAATGTTCTGACGTTGTGATCCTTGACCTTGTTGGGCGGTCACAGATTTGCGATTACATGTTGATCGCATCAGGAACAAGCCAACGCCAAATGAAATCTGTCGGTGAGGCGATCGACAAGTTGGGTAAGACGCACGGTTCTCCTGTATGGCGAACAGATGCGGATACTGGAACAAGTTGGATCGTTGTCGATTTCGTTGATGTGGTTGCGCATCTTTTCGAGCCATCACAGCGCGCTTTCTATGACATCGAAGGGCTTTGGACTGACGCGCCGCGCTTGGCTTGGCGTGCAACTGCGGCGACGTCTCGCTGAGATGTCGACTCTGCTGGGCTTGAAGATTCCAGCGCGGGCTTTTCGTAAACTATTGAAATGAATGTTTCCAACTTCGCTTTCTTGGTGTCGCTTTCTTGCGGTGGATTCTCAGTGGCAAGCGGGGAGCAGGGGATAGACGCCCCTGTTGCTGGCCAAGTCGC
This sequence comes from Planctomycetia bacterium, assembly GCA_005792145.1. Classification (GTDB taxonomy): domain Bacteria; phylum Planctomycetota; class Phycisphaerae; order Phycisphaerales; family SM1A02; genus F1-60-MAGs104. Next base: position 6,873 of record SXSS01000036.1, read on the forward strand.
AAATGAAGTTTCCAATGAAGTCGTTGTTGATGGTCCAAGCGGAAACAAACTTGCAGGAACTTTTCTGTTGCCTGAAGGCGCATCGCGAACGCACCGTGTTCCTGCAGTTGTGTTCATCACAGGCAGTGGACTGCAGGACCGAGATGAAACGATCTTTGGCCATAAACCATTTCGTGTGATTGCGACGAAGCTCGCGCAAGCTGGCATCGCCTCGATTCGCTGCGATGATCGAGGATTTGCGAAGTCCACCGGCGATGGGAAGTTGGCAACGACATTTGATTTCCTCGAAGACGCAAAGGCTCAGGTCGCGTGGTTGCGCTCTCGACCGGAAATTGATCCCACACAAATTGGGGTCGTCGGTCACAGCGAAGGTGGACTGATCGGTCTCTTGATGTCGCAAGCGCCAAACCCCGCAATGAATTTCGCGGTGTTGCTTGCGCCACCTGGAATTTCTGGCGGCGAGATTCTCGTGGGACAATCAGCGGATATGTTTGTGAAGATGAGAGTCGAACCCATTCAGTTGGCGTTCACTCTTGAAAAACATCGCGAAATGATTGATGCGGTCGTTGCGAATGCGGATGAAGCGACTTTGACTCAAGCGATGCGCGCATTGGTCGATGCCCAATTTGATTGCGTTGCAAAGACAAAGCCACCAGAATCAACGATCGAGTTGACGGTCAAGCAAGGCTTGGCTCAGGTCAGCAGTCCATGGATGCGGACATTCATTGCGCTTGATCCCGCTCCTGCGATTCGCCACATCGGTGTGCCAATGTTGATTCTCTTTGGAGAACGAGATGTCCAGGTTTCTCCAGCGCGCAATGTGCCGCCATATCAAGATGGATCTTTGGAAAGTCCAGTGAAGCCGGAGATTGTGATTATTCCCAAAGCGAATCATCTCTTTCAGCCTGCGAGGACGGGAATGCCGGATGAATATGCGACGATTAAAGTGGAGATGGATCCGGAAGTCTTGAAAAAGATCTCGGATTGGGTTGTATCGACGACCCATTCGCAGCCGACTGGCTCGACGACTGGCTCGACATCCGCGCCGCCATCGGTGCCTGCCGCTTCACCAAAGTCATCGCCATAAACGGTCTGCCTTCGCGCGCAAACTTGCGTTCAAAATTCGTCCCGACCATTTCGCCTTCTCTGGCAGATTCGGGAGAGAGAAATGGTTTGATATCGAAGAGATTCGCGTTGCGATGCGCATGCTCTTGATACCACTTCCAAAGTTCGACATGATCCGTGACAAGGCGAAGTTCGCCTCCTGGTTTCAAGACGCGGTGAAAGTGTCGAAGCGTTTCGTCTTGAACAACGCGACGCTTGTTGTGACGCGTCTTGGGCCAAGGATCACTGAAGTACAAGTGAATGACGGTGACGATTTCATCGGGCAACCAATAGCGACAGAATTCGGTGGCATCTGTGTGCAGAACGCGGATATTGGCGAGTTCTCGCCTGCGCACACGATCCGCCGCATATCTCCAGAATTCCGCAGTCCATTCGATGCCGAGAAAATTCGTATCGGGTTGACGCACTGCTTGTTGGACGAGAAATGTTCCTTTGCCTGTTCCGATTTCCATCTCGAATGAATTTTTTGGCGAAGCGAAAAGATTGCGCGGATCGAAAGGCCCAGCATCGTGCGCAGGCAAATGCGATTGATTGAGACCGAAGGTGCCGACATCAAGAATTTTTCCGCGTGCGGGGTCCATAAAAAATTCGAGTTGGTTTATGAAGCCGCTTCGTCCGCGGGTGGCTTCCAATTGGAATCTGGATCGCGAGTCAATGCCTTCGCCGCCATCTTGATGCATCGCAAACAGATGATCGCTTCGGGATAGGCTGGACTTTCGAAGCAGGCATCGGTTCGCTCCTCGAGGCACATGGTGCATTTCGATGGTTGACCTTGCGCGGAGTGGTCGTTGCCGCCCAAATGAACCGCGGAGTATGCAATTCGTAGGCAACTGCCACAGATGCATGAACCGTGGTGCCCTTCAATCATCGGCCGATCCATTGTCCACGACGAATGGCAATAGTCGCAGAGGACATCTTCCATTCGAACTTCTTCCAGATTTGTTCCTTCGCGTCGCATAGGCAAAGGATAAACGCAGATGCGCTCCGATAGGCTGTACATATGCCCCGTGGTCCATCGCTTGCGAATAAGTGTCAGATTCTCTTCGGAGCGGCTGCGCTGTTGATTTTGGCTGGCGCGATGATCGTTCCTTGGATGCGGTTGGAGTGGGTCGTCGAGGACAGTCAGCGTGAAATGTCGCGGCAATTGGCGGAAACATGGGTAGGCAACGGATTTGCGCTAAATCGAACGGAGGGGATTCCCATTCCGATTCGAGTTGTGCAGATCGAACAAATTGAAGATGGAAGTGTTGGCGATATTTTTGTGGATCAGGCATATCGCCAATTTCTCGGTGAATCTGGCGTAGATGAATTCTTCGCAACACTTCAGACGGAAGATGGCATGGTCTATCGATATGCGCGGGCTCTTCGCGAAGCGCAATGGCGAGCGATTCAAGATCGGCGCTTTGTTGATTTCTCGCCGCGTTCTTCGGAGACTGCGCTTGGGGATCCGCTTCGTGCAGTATTGGTCATCGAGCGTACGAGCCCATTCGCATCGCGGCAGATTCTCTCGAACCGTTGGTACATCATCGCTGGTGGTGTTGTTGCTGTCGGACTGGCGGTGGTTGTATTCTGGTTGATTTTGACCAAGTTGATTTTCTCCCCAGTGCGGCGTTTGCGTGAGAGCGCAGAGAAGGTGCGCCGCGGTGATCTGACTGTGCGGAGTTCTCTGCGGACTGGTGATGAATTGGAGGAACTCTCTCGCGCATTCGATCAAATGCTTGATGAAGTGATTCAAGTGCAGCAGTCTCTTCGAGCGATGAATGAGTCGCTTGATCTAAAAGTTGTCGAATTGTCCGAGGCGAATGTTGGATTGTTCGAATCGAATCGTTTGAAGAGCGAGTTCTTGGCGAATGTCTCGCATGAGTTGCGGACACCACTCAATTCAATCATCGGATTCGCGGAGTTGCTTTCTGAAATTGCGCGAGTTGATCCAAATGCGGATCCCAAGCGCGTGCGATACATCTCCAACATCTTGACGAGCGCACGGATGCTCTTGGACATGATCAACGAACTCTTGGATATGGCGAAAATCGAAGCGGGACGGATGTCTGCCGCGGTCGTCTCTTCGAGTATTGCCGACATCATTGAAGGACTTGAAACGATTATGCGTCCGCAGGCAATGGCCAAACAATTGAAGATGGTCGTCACAGTTGCGTCAGAACTTCCCGCGGTTGAAACGGATCCGGGAAAACTGCAGCAGATTTTGTACAACTTTCTTTCCAACGCGTTCAAGTTCTCGCCGGTCAACGGCGAGATTCGAATTATTGCTGAAGCTATCAGCTTGGATTCCCGCGGAGCAATTCGAATTTCAGTTGTCGATCAAGGGCCTGGAGTCGCATTTGATTTGCAGGACACGATCTTTGAAAAATTCCGACAAGTCGATGCAAGCCATACGAAATCTCACGGCGGTACTGGACTTGGCCTGGCGATCTGCCGAGAACTGGCAACTATTCTTGGATGCACCGTGGGCATTCATTCAGAGCCTGGGCGTGGTTCGACTTTCTTTGTTGAAGTCCCGATTTATTTTCGCGTGCGAGAACGAAAGCCACTCTTGGCGCAGGGTGCGCCAGTTGTTTCGCCGCAAGTTTCGACTCAAACAGATCGTTGAAGTCGTTCGGTGATCAATCGATCCGCGCCTGCAATTCGTCTGCGGATTGTGCTCGCATCAATGTGCGTTGGGTGTGAGGATTGTCCCGCAAATTCCGTCGGTGATTCCGCAAGTACTTGTATAACCGCCAATGCAACTTGCGAAGGAGTATGGGATCCAGTTGGGGACCACCAATCGTAATCCGCCCACGCGAGGGTCAATTCGCACATGGGATCGACTTGCCCTGATCGTCGGATCTTGAAAATCCAGCATGCGGAGCCTTCGCGCTCTGTGGCGACTTCAAGATCGAGGTCCGATTGCATAGGTGAAAGAATAACGCCCAGAAGCGAAGAATCTTCTACGCTTCATGCAATGATGTTCATCTTGGAAACCGTTCGGTTGGGTCTGGGCAATTTGCGCCGTCACGCGCTGCGATCCATCTTGACATGCCTTGGTGTCATCTTGGGCGTTGCCGCTGTGATTGTGGTTGTTTCGATTGGTGAGGGCAATAAACAATCTGCTCTGAGGGATATCGCTGCGCTTGGCGCGACGAACATCATCGTGCGAAGTTCCAAGCCGCCAGATGCTGCCAGCACCACACAGGCGCGAACATTTTTGTCCCGCTATGGAATCACCTATGAAGATGCGCGCAGATTGAAAGGCGCGCTTCCAGATATCGAGTCGGTTGTTCCACTGAAGGCAGTTGGAAGTGAAATCAGCAGAGGGCCATTTCGAACAAACAGTCAGTGCTTCGGAACTCTGCCGATGCTTGCTGAAGTTGCCAATTTGCGCGTCGCTTCTGGCGGGCGCTATTTGAGTGATCATGATGTTGAAACCCAGGCGCCAGTTGCTGTGCTTGGCGCCGAAACTGCGCGACAACTTTTCCCGGCGCGTGATGCGGTCGGACAGGATTTCAGAATCGATCAACAAGTTTTGCGGGTCATCGGTGTTCTGCAAGAGCAAGGCTTGTCGGGTGGTGCGGGCGGTGCGCTTGTTGGTCGTGATCTGAATCGTGATATTCATTTGCCGCTGACGACGGCGGAGCGCCAATTCGGCGATGTGATTCAACGGCGAACATCTGGGTCGTTCACCACAGAAGAGATTCAGTTGAGCGAGGTCTATGTCACTGCGCCTTCGACGATGGCGGTGAATCAGATTTCACAACGCGTCGAGCGCATCATGGCCACTGGACACCCTGGGATGACAGATGTGCAAATTGTTGTTCCGTGGGAATTGCTTGAAAATGCGCGGCGAGCGATGCTTGTTTGGAATGTGATGCTTGTCGCAATCGCCGCGATCAGTTTGTTGGTCGGCGGTATCGGCATCATGAACATTATGCTTGCGAGCGTGACTGAACGCACGCGCGAGATTGGTATTCGTCGTGCGCTTGGCGCAACGCGTCGACACATCATTCTGCAATTCCTTGTCGAAACTGGTTCGCTCTCGGCGGTGGGAGGATTGCTGGGAATTGTCCTTGGAATTTCTGCATCTCTGGGGCTGGGCGAGATTGTTCCAGTTATTCAAAAGTGGCAAATGTTTCGCGGTGTCTTTGGCGGCGGATTTTCATTGCAGCCAATCGTGACAAGTTGGTCGATTCTTGTCAGCTTTGGAGTTGCGGCGGCGGTTGGATTGATCTTTGGCATGTATCCCGCGATTGTTGCGAGTCGCAAAGATCCCGTCGTTGCGTTGCGACACGATTAGCGACGGATACAGCCGCTGATATAGCCGCGGATACAGCCGCGGATACAGCCGCGGATACAGCCGCGGAAATGCATAAGTGGACAGCCGTGAAAAGTTCTCTCGGGGCTCAAACAGTCCTCGGCGACCGACACGATCCAGTTCACGAAATTTTATTGCAAGTGCCGTCGGCCGCCTGCGGAACTCGCCCGAGAGAACTTTCCAACGGCTGGAGACGCAAACAGATTCGAGCCAAGCACACAGCTGCGAAAACGCACATCGTTTCGCGTGTGCGCCGTCGGGCCGCCTGCGGAACTCGCCCGAGAGAACTTTCCAACGGCTCGACACGAACATCGTTTCGCGTGTGCGCCGTCGGGACCATGTCCTGCGCGAGTTTGCAAGCCGAGCCGGAGTCCGCGTAGGCGAGGCGCAGCATGTTTGAGCGCCAGGACATGCGTCCCGCGGCGCTCGCATAAAGCATTCTGAATTGGTTTGAGCGCCAGGACATGCGTCCCGCGGCGCTCGCATAAATCATTCCGTCTTCGTGTGACCCCATACATGCGTCCCGTGGCGCTCGCAAAAATCATTTCGCGTTGCGTCGATACACCAATACATCCCCGTTGCCCCAATCGACCCATCCTGGAAAAGTTTCAGCCAGCGTCCAATTTTCATTCAACACTTTACTTGCACCAACTGCAATCGATCGCGGATAGAGAACAATCATCCATTGAATGTTCGAGGGAACTTCATCGATCATCACTCCTCCAACTCCGACGCTTTGGACATTCAATCCAGCGACGATGCCGTAATAGGCCACGACATTGTCCGCAAGTCCAAGACTCGCAATCTCGGAGGTTGAAGGATTGTGATTTCGAATGGAAACGATCGCATCACGAATCGGTTGTTTGGGCGCAAGCGATGCAAGAGACTCAATCCAAATCGCCGCGATTGCAAATGCGCCTAAAATCAATACGCGGTTGGCCGTCGCGGCATTCGTATTGCGTTGCCGAAGAAATTGCGCAACATCAAATGCACCTAGCGTGATTGCCAGGAAAATTCCAGGTAAGGCGAACAAAGCAAAGCGCGCATACATCCAACTTCCACCAAGTTCAGTACCAATGATCAGAATTGGAAGTCCCAGCAGAGTCACGGCAAGGGGCATACGACGAAAGGGATCTCGACGCGCACCAAACAAACCGATGATCAATAGCACGACTCCTGGCAATGCGGCGAGTGGAGTCCACGCTCCGCCAAGTCCCAATAGAACATGCATTCCCTCGACAGAAAAAATCGTTGGTTCGTTTCCATCGAGAGCTTGAAATTCGCGGCGAATGCGCAAGAGGTCTGGAAGCAGGGGAGCGAGGAGTGTGATTGTTGTAATGCCAGCGAGTGTGAGCGCAAGAATCGCCGCGCAACCTCGAATGCGGTCCTTCGTGCTTGGACGAGGGCGAATGATCATCCACGCCGCAATCACGCCGTGACTGATTGGAAGAACTACAAAGACCAAATGCGACCAGATGCCAAGCGCGCACAGAATCGCATATGCGACCCACGACATATGGCTTCCAATTCGCACCGCTCGAAGAAACATCCAAGATGCAAGCGCGGCGAAGAGAATCATCATCGAATATCCCCGCGCCTCGACTGATTCCAAAACCATAATTGGCGAGAGCGCAGCAATCCCACACACAAGCGACATCCGCGCGCGAGTAGGTGCGCCTTGCCACAGAGCCGCTTCGCGCACAAGCGCGACGATGGCGGCGATGGATGCAATTCCTGCTAGAAATGCGGGGATTCTCAGCACTAATTCGCTTGCGGCACCCGCGATCGACAGTGCGCACCACGACAGCAGGGTGTGCAAGACATGATTCGATTGCACGAAGTATGTCCCAATGATCGCGCCAGGACCATACTGCGCATAATCAATGAGCGCAGAAATTTCGTCGAACCAAAGGCTTTCAGAAATTCGCCAGATTCGTTCGATCACTCCCACGCTGATTGCGCAGAAAAGCGCGAATCGGATTCGCGATGTTGCAGGTGATTTGACGGTGAAATCCAAAGCAGGATTAGAAGGCGTCGCCACACTTTTGTTTTTAAGAACTGATCGTGCAAGCATCCATACAGTAACTGCCCATACGAGTGCGGAGAGAGCACACATCGTGCGGAACCACTCGGCTCCTTGGCGAGTGACGGGTCGAATCTCAAGGCCAGCGCGAGAAGCAAGGTATTGGTGCGTGAAGAATCGTGCCAGCACTTCCGTGTCGATCATTGCAAGTGCCGCAAACGCAAGCGAAATCGCAACGATAAGGATTATGACGAGTAGAGATGTCGCCTTACTTTTCACAGAATCGATTCCGGCGGTCGATTGAATGATCCATCTTCTTCCATACTGATCTCTTGGAGGTTACTTGGATGGCTGCTGTGGTCAGATTCGAACCCTCTCACATCGGGCACTGATCGAAGCAGGAAAAGCGCCGCAAGTCGAGCGCCCGCAGAGATGAGAAAGAGCAGCGCATACGCCTTTCGGTCATCGCCAAGCCAATGAAGTAGCGATCCGCCAACAAGTGAGCCGATTACGAGCGCAGATGCATTCAGCAGATTGAACGATGTGAGGATGCTTGTGCGCTCCTCTGGCTTTGACAAATCGAGCAGTAATAAAAATGTCGCAATTTCATATCCCGCCCAGCAAATTCCAGAGAGCGCCATCAAGATAAAAAGCGTGGAGGTTTCTGGTGGAAGGGCAAAAAATGCGGCGTGCGCTGTCAGGAAACCAGCACTCATAACGAGCACGAAGCGTGGGCCTCGTCGCGAAGCAATCGATCCGAAGATCGATACGGCGATGCTCTTGGTCGCAAAGAGAGTCGCTGCCGCGGCAAAGTATGTCGCATTGCTGAAACCGATTTCGCCAATGAGGTATGACGCGACGAAGGGACTGGAGATTTGAAGCGCCAATTGAAAGACAAGCATAAACAGCAGCAGTGGTCTTTCTTGTCCCATCAGCGGGCGAATCAACAGAGTGCGGAGTGGAACGGTGGTGTGTTTCCAAGCGCCAGATGGTGGTTCGCTTTGGCGCACCAAGAACGGAATTGATGCTCCGCGACTCAATAAGCTTAAGAAAAAAATCGATGTGAATGCCGCAAGTTGCCAAGAAAATTCGCCAACAACTTTTTGGGCTTGATCAATGTGCTTGACTGCATCGAACTGTTCACCGAAATATAAGAACCCTCCAGCGACAGAGAGTCCAGTGAGAGTCATAAGTTGGCAGATACGACTGCGGCGACCAAAATATTTCGGCCGAATATTTGATGGAATGAGTGCCGCAACCCACGCCGCCCATGCAGGTCCAGCGCCAATGGCCGCCCCCCAATAGAGCGTAAATGAGGCGAAAATGACCCAAGAGGGAAGTGCCCCACGAATCGCGCCATCGATCAGCGGAACGAAACTGAGGCACTGCGCCACCGCACAACACAACACCCATTTGCGCGGACTATTGAGAAACGAAACTCCCCAAGGTGCAAGCAATTGCAAAACAGATCCACAAAGATATGGAATGGTGAAGAAGAGTCCAGCGCTGACTTCACCAACTCCAAGGGCAAGAACGAAGGGGATGAAATACATCTCGCCGACGCCGACCATAAATGAATATGTTGCTCCATCACCGGTCGATGCGGCAAGATCCTGCCGCAGTTTGCGTGATCGAGTGTTCACCGCCAAGGTGTACACGAAGAGAAGAATCTATTGGTGGTCAATGGGATCGAATAGTCGCGGCAAATGTGTTTGCAAAAGCAGACTTTGAAGATCAAGGTCGCGGACCGCCACCACCCGCGCCACCACCCGCGCCACCGCCTGCGCCACCGCCTGCGCCGCC
>SXSS01000037.1 GCA_005792145.1 Planctomycetia bacterium
GACGGACGCACTCGGCGCGCGCATAAATTTATTTGCGCCGCCTTGCCAACCGCCATCGCCAAAGAGGGCGGTTTCAGCGGGGCGGTTGTGCTGACTGACCGTCAAGCCCCGACGCGCGTTTTTCCAACCGCTCAATACTCGACCATCGTCTCCCGTGATTGGCCACGAACCTTCCGCACCGATGAATGTGGTGTTGTAATTGAAACCCGTATATGGATCCGCGCCAAAAGTACTCGACCCGATAAATGAAGGACATTGCTGAACTTGAAATGGATGGTCGGTGAAAGACCATAGTGGTCCAGGACGCACTTGGCCATTTGGCTCTTGCACGAAGTCCCACGCAACGGTGCGAACACCCGAAGATGTCATTTCAAAAAGTATCGCTGGCGGAAAGACTCCTCGAAATACATTTGAGTATGACTGCGCGGCAATCGAAAGTTGTCGAAGTCTTGACGCACATTCGCTGCTTCGACTGCTCTCGCGCACACTCTTCAACCCAGGCATCGCAATCGAAGCGAGCAATGTGATGATGCCCATCGTGACCAACAGTTCAATAATGGTGAACGCTCGCCGCAACATTCAGGCGCTCCATCCAGCCAAGATTGCGGCAAGATCCAAACCATCGACAAGTCCACTGTGATCAATATCCGCCGCCGAGGATGCGGTGCCAAATGCAGTCAGAACTGCGGCAAGATCCGCGCCATTGACAAGCCCATTTCCGTCGATATCCGCGGGATTCCCGCTTGAACGAACCCGCGCAATCGCATCGATTTCCACATTCGGATGAAAACCAGTTGGGACGATAAATCGAACCGCAATCGCTTGGGTCAATCCGACGCTTGCAAGATCGACTCCCGCGCCTCCCGCCGATCCGTCATAGATATCCACAAGTTCGCCGTATGTTTTTCCTGAGAGCGACGCTGCGGTCCACACGGGATTCACGGGAGTATGTGGATCGCTCGCAATCACGCCGTTTGTTTGTGAATGCGCTGGAGCATCGACCCAACCCATCGTGGGGCAAAGTCCATCCGCAAAAACATTTGGAATCGTCATCCAGTTGATTCCATCCGCGGAAACTTGAATCGTGCCGCCATCACTGGCGAGAGACCCAACGACTCCGCTTGGATATGCGGCGTCAGTGAAAAAAGAATTTCCAAACACGATGAAGTCAATCCCAAATGGATTGTTCGCTTGATCGCGCAGTGGGGGATCGAAACCCAGAGTCAGTTGTCCACCCGCACCAATCGAAACAATTTCATTTGTGCCAAAGCACGGATAAAACGGAGTGACTGCACCTGGAGCGATTCCCTCTCCAGTAAATCTTTCGGGAGGTCCCAAGGCAACAAGAGGATTCGTATAACCATTTGCAGGATTTGAACCAGCGACATACGAGAGGACTGTGTTTGCAAAGTCTCCCGCACTTGTCTGCAATGCGACCAAACCGAATGAAACAAATATCGCAATGGCGATACGAAACAAGAAACAGTTTATGAATGACATATTGAAATGTTTGAAACCGGCGTGACGCACCGTGGTCCCTAGTCGCGAGGGGACGGCGCAAAGTGAAAGCAGGTCTTCCGACTTCGGGCACCCGAACCTGCCTTCCCGGATATTGCAAATGCAATTTCCAGTGGCATCGCTGGTTCGGGCTGGGGAGGAAAATCCTCCACCCGTTACGGCGGCGCGTCCGTGGCGGATTTTCACCGCCTTCCCTCGCAGAATGAGTGGCGCCAGCCATCCACGCTACGCCTCGGCTCACGAGTGCCGAGGATCTATCACGCCTTTGACGATACCAAAATCATTGACTGTGATCGTTGCACGGAGCGCATGAATGCGCTACTTTTACCCATTCCCATGTTCAATCGAGCCAAAGGCTCGTTTCATTCAAGTCCGCTAGGAGCAGAATTCAATTGTTTGACCAAATACTTCGTTCCTTCACGATCCTCCCCGCATTTCTTGCCGTCAGTTTGATTGGCGGAACTACGCAATCAAATGCCATGATGCAGGGTGATGAACCCATGGATCCACCAGCCGAGGAACCAGCCGAGGAACCAGCCGAGGAACCAACTGCTGACCCATCTGCGGAACCAGCGACTGCCGATGCGCCAGTTGCGGCAATTCCTGCAGAACAATTCGCCGCGACAGCTGCCCAGTCACATGATCTCGACATGGCGATGCATTACATCTTGATTGGCAAAGGGGATATGACCAAGGCTTCGATCCAAGCTCTCTTTGATTCTGAGATAACCGATGAGCAGATCGCGCAACTGGTCGACGTAAAAGGCATTCGCGAAAAATTTGAAAGATCGTTGATCCGAGGTCGAGGAATGGATGGCGCGGCTGAATTGGTCGCTGAACTGGAATCTCGATACTTTGCAGGAACTCGCGCAACAAGTCGCAATGCTCTGCGCATCGAGGAAGCTGTCCAAGGTCTTGGTGGGTCCATGCGCCAAGAAATGGTTTCGCGTCAAAGACTTTTGGCTGCAGGTGCGTTCGCAGTTCCCGCTCTTCTCAAGGCGATGGGAGATGTCCAAAATCTGAAGCTTGCAAATTCCGCACGATCTGTGCTCATTGAGATCAAGCGGCTTGCTGTCGCGCCACTTTGTGCCGCGCTTGCGGATTTAGATCCAGATACTCAGCGAAAAGTTTGTGAAGTGCTTGGAGAAATTGGTTATCCCAGCAGTCAGGCGTATCTCTTTGGTCTTGCAACAGATTCTGCAACAACTGCGGATGTTCGTGCTGCCGCGCTTCGTGCATATGCGCGACTCGGGGGAACGTCACAGGATGCCGCAAGCCAATACACAGCCTTGTCGAGACGATTTTTTGATCAAACCCCTTCGCTCATTCCTTATGCAGGGGATCCCAACAATGTCGTGTGGAGTTACGACAATCCAAATGGACTGACGGGAATAGAGATACCGACCTCACTTTATTGCGAGACGATGGCAATTCAAACCGCGAGAGAAGCTCTGCGGCGCGATCCGACTTCCGAATTGGCGCTGGCGATTTATGTCGCTGCAGATCTCCGGCGTTCAGTCTTTATGCGTTTGCTTAACATCGATAGTTCGTCTGAATCTTCCGAGTCTTCAATCCTTGCAAGTCGATACAGCGCTGAATTTTTCGCAACAGCGAGTGGTGCGCGTATCACACAAATGGCTTTGGGATTTGCTATCGACGCAAGCGACGTAATGCTTGCTCGTGAATGCATCCGCGTTCTTGGATTCAATAGTGGCGCAACAACATTGGTGACACCAATGAGTGGACGATCACCGATCATTGAATGCTTGCTCTTTGCAGATCGCCGAGTTCGCTTCGAGGCCGCGGTGGTCTTGGCGAAATCACTTCCAGTTGAGTCATTCCAGCAACAATCTCTTGTCGTTCCTGTACTCGCTTCGATGCTTCATTCGGGCGGAATGACTGGCGCTGTCATCGCCTCCGTTGAAGAAGATCGTCAATCCCTCGCAACACGAATCAGCAGCGCTGGAGCGAATACAGTCACAACCGGGGCATCGATCAGCGATATCGAGGGGAAGTTGTCCTCGGGGCAGACGCTCGACCTCATCGTTATTCAAGGATCGCACGCTTCCGTCAACGAGGAAATCCGAACAATTCGACTCTCACGATCAGCAGCCACAACGCCAATCGTGGTCATCGCCAACGGGAATGACGCCTCCGCCTTTTCTCTGGAATTCGAGAATGATTCCCGTGTGTCGATCTTCTTGGCCAGCGCAACTGATGCGCAGTTCCTCGCCGCGATCGAATCGGCGGTGGGCGCTGCGGGTGGAATCGCAATGTCGCCCGAGGAATCAGCGCAGTACTTGGATGAGTCGCTGTCAGTGCTTCGATTGATCGCGGAATCATCAAATGCGATCTTTGATGTTCGAGAGGCACAGGCAGATTTGATTGCTGCACTTGGAACATCAAGTGAGACGGTCAAGTCATCTGTTGCGGGTGTTCTGGCACTTCTACCGACGGACACGGCGCAGCGCGCTCTTATGGATTCTGCTTTGTCAGCCACAAGCGATGAACAGGCGATGCTCTTGATGAGCGTCGCAACAAGCGCAAGAAAGTTTGGCAATTTGCTCCAGCCAAATCAGATCGAATCGCTTCGTACTCTGATTGTCAATTCCTCAGGTTCAACGGCAAATGCTGCGGGTCAGGCGTTTGGCGCACTTGGTCTACCAACATCCGAGGTCGTGAAGTTGATTCTGACGCCACAGAAATAAATAGTTTTTGTCATCTCAGCCGACTTTATTGCGACTCCGTTACACTTCTGTGGGATATTTGGAGATCAGTTTATCAGTCGGGTTGTTGCAGAGTTACGCCACCCTAGCTCAGTGGTAGAGCAATGCTTTCGTAAAGCATAGGTCGTGGGTTCGAGTCCCATGGGTGGCTTTTCTTGATGTGGATCGAAGTGTCGATCACACGCGCGTATCTGAGTAAGAGTTACGACGAGCGTTCGATACCAGCGCGCGAGAGAACAATTTCAAGCGCTTGGCAGACCAGTCCAACTTCGCGTGCTCGCATCGATGTATACATCGGCAGAGTCAGCATCCGATCACCGATGGACTCTGCAGTGGGGCAATCACCAACCTTTGTGCCAAACATTTTTTGGACGTGTGGCAATAAATGCGAAGGGGGATAGTGATTCGCGGCGCCGATGTCGTGTCGATGCAATCCGTCGATGAGTGCATCACGATCGTGAACGCCAAATCGATCCGAAAGTCGAACCCAAAAAAGAGGCCAGCAGATCTGGGAATTTTCCATCACATTTGGCAGGATCAAATCTGGGTGTCCGCCCAAAGTGCGTGTATATGTGGCTGCAATTTCCAGGCGCTGCGAGCGAATTTCGTCAAGACGACGCAACTGGCTCGAAGCGAGTGCGGCTAAAGGTTCGGCGAGCCGTGCGTCGTATCCCATTCCCGAAAATACCATCAGCATTCCAAGGTCCTGTGACTGATTCGGAAAACTCTGACGATCAATGCGGCCTTGATTGCGAAGTGCGCGACATGCTGCGGCAAGTCGATCGTCATGTGTCACAATCGCGCCGCCTTCGCCCGAGGCGATCGGTCGATTTGGTCCAAATCCAAAGACGCTCAGGCGACCGAACTTGCCAACATTGTCGCTGCCGATTGTTGACCCAAGCCCTTCCGCTGCATGCTCGACCATTGGAATTTCAAAGCGTGAGCAGAATGCGATGAGTTCTGGCAAGCCCGCTGGATTTCCCAGAACTGGAACACCGATGACAGCTCGCGTCTTTGCCGTCACTTTGGATTCGGCGTGAGCCACGTTCATATTCAAAGTGCGCGCATCGCAGTCGACGAATACCGGCGTTGCTCCCACTGAAATGACCGAATTCACATTCGAAGAAAATGAAAGCGATGGAACAAGAACCTCGTCGCCAACGCCAATACCAAGAGCACGAAGGCAGATTTCCAATCCTGCCCCCGCGCTCGATACACCAATGGCGAATGGACGTCGAACGACAGTTGCGAGGTGAGCCTCGAATTCCAGCAATGCGCTTCCCATTGTCAAGCGTGAACTTTGAAGTGTCGCAAGTACAGCTTCGCGGTCGGCGTCAGTCAGGTCAGGTTTTCCCAGCGGGATGTCGTATTTCATTTATTTTCAATTTGTGACAATGCTTGATCTGCTTTGCCGCTGTGTCGTGCAAACAGCCACGCAGATTGTACGAGCAGTGTTTGATCGAGATCGCCACCGCCTGCCGCGATAATTCCAAGTTCTCGCAGAACGTCTGGCGAGAGCGCAGGTTTGCCACGAGCGACTGCAAGCATCGCCAATCCTTCGCCGCGTCGAGAGAGCGACCCACGAACGCGCTCGGCGACAGCTGCCGCTTCAGGAGTCGCAGCATTGCAAAGCGAAAGAATCAAAATTTCTTGAAACTGTCGCTCATCCGCTGAGGCCTTGATGAGATTTTCAATTGAGCCCGTATCAACCAATGCCAGTCTGCTTGCGCAGTCGAGTATGACGCCTGAAAGTGCAGATGTATTTGGTGGAGCAGTCAGAAACAAAACAAGCAAGTGTTTCCAAACTTGAGCGGCAAGTGGAGGAGGTAATGATGCGGCACGCTTCACCGCCCACTCCGCAGATGGGCGATTGGCACGATCGATCACAACTTCCAATGCTGCAGCAAGAGCCTTTGAGTCGCCAGAAGCACTCGCCTCGATCGCATCTGCGATCGCCTCAACAAGCGGTTCTCCGTTTCTTAGCGAAGACCCCAAGCCTGCCTCAATATTGTTTTCCTGTGACATCAATTGCAGGCCAGCACGCACAAGCGCCGCCTGACCTCGCTCCTGAGTCGTGAATTTGCGCCATTCCTGCTGCCCAATGACTGGGGCCAACGCAAGAGCCGCGCCATTGACGATCATTCTTGTGGGCAAGGTGTATGAAGGATCCTGCACAATTTCGACGATTGGTGCGATGGATGCGCGAATGCAATACAACTGGACAGCGCGAGCCAATTCTTGAATGACCACATTGCGAATCTCTGGCGAGCGGGTCGCAAGTTGCGCCGTAAAAATTTTCCACCCATCAACATTGCCAGCTTCAAGCAGCAATGCTGCGGCAAGTCCAGAAATTTCATCTGAAGGATCTAAGGCGGCTTTGTCCAATTCGGTTTCAGGAAACTTTTCTCCTCTGCGGTGCAACTCTGCACTGAGAACTACAAGATCAAGAAGTGGCAAGTCTTTTGTCTTGAGCATTTCGCGAATCGTCTCTGGTTGGATGAGACGAAACCCAACTGCGTTTCGTAGAACAGTCGATCGATCTTCGACGGAAAGTTGATTGACAAGCGCAACATCAATGTCACGATTCGCGGAGAGTTCTGCAAGCCCAAGAATTCCATCAACTCTTGAACTCCAACTTGTGGACTTTGTGAGTGACTGAAAAAATGGGCGCAGAGATTGGTCGTTGAGCGCGCGAAGAGAGACAATCAGCGCATGTTGCTCTCCTGTATTCGAAGAAGCTGTGCAACGTTTCAATGTCAGAACTGCCGCATCGAAGTGATCTGTCCGTTTGTACTGCGCAGATGCCGTTGACCCGTAGAAAAATATTCCGCCCATCATGAACACACTCATGACTGGGCGAAGGATTCTGGGGGTTGCGAATCTTTGAAGTGCCACGACTCGAAGTGTAACGAACTCTATGGCGAAAACCACTCAGGTTCTTACGCGCAAGACCTCGCGCCGAGTTCTTTCACTCAGGTCTGCTGCGGTCAACTGGTCGTTGCGTGCCGAAAGCAATTCGGATCGATCGATCATATTTCTATAGCGCGCCGCGGCTGCGTGAATTGTGGAGTGACTCGATCGGCCCAAGGCAGTCGCAATTTCTGGGAAGGACAATGTCGTCATTTCGCGCGCAAGATGGGCCGCAAGGCCGCGTGCAGTCACAACCCTGCGATGTCGTCCAATTCCAACGAGGTCTTCGCGTTCAATCCCAGTCGTTGTGCACACTGCCTGCAAAATCTCCGCAACTCGCACTGGTCGCCCAACATGGGAAGTCGTCACCCGTCCAAGCGCACGCTCGACCAAGATTTGTCCATTTCCCATTTCGATTCCCCCCAACGAATGCACGGCTGCGATGGTCATCACGGCACCTTCGATTTCACGGACACTCGTACCAGCGCGATCCACGAGTGTTTCGACTGCGGCTGCAGGCAATGCCAGTCCACGGCGAATGGCAAACTGCGTCGCCAAAGCAACGCGTGTGGCACGATCTGGATCATCGACCTTCACAACCATTCCAGACAAGAATCTGCTGACGAGCGCAGCGCTGAACTTTGCAATTTGTCGGGGATGCGCGTCAGACGCAAGCACAATCCGCGCACCATGAAATCCAATCGCATCGATTGTGTGCAGGCACTCGGATTGAGTCGCGGTCTTATTGCCCAAGAAATGAACATCGTCAATGACCAAAAGGTCGAGTCTCCGAGTCTTGCGGCGGAACTGTTCGATGTTGTCTTCGCGAATCGCAGCGATAAAATCATTTGTAAATTGTTCGCCGGTCGCATACCGCACCTTTGCTTGTGGATTGCGCTCCCGAAATCGCCGGCAAATCGATTGCAAGAGGTGGGTCTTTCCCACTCCGCATGAACCATGCAGGAACAAAAGTCGCAGTGGGTCACCTTCGACTTCCGCAACTTGCCGAGCGCTCTCATATGCCAAGCGATTTGGTGCCGCGACAAGGAAATCGTCGAATCGCTTCCATCCAGCGCCAGAATCCTCTCGCCGAACGGATTGCGATATTTTCCGTGCAGTCAAT
Organism: Planctomycetia bacterium; assembly: GCA_005792145.1. Classification (GTDB taxonomy): domain Bacteria; phylum Planctomycetota; class Phycisphaerae; order Phycisphaerales; family SM1A02; genus F1-60-MAGs104. The sequence continues at coordinate 8,278 of SXSS01000037.1, forward strand.
GTTGGCGTCTTGCGAGTGGCCGCGGCATTGGAAATCTCCGTGGAGTGAGCATCTTCGTTCTCTGCGGCGACAGAATGGGCCTTGTCATTCTGCACAGTGCTGGATTGGACACGCAAGATCAATTTCGGTTCTTCGGTCATCACTGTTCGGGAGATCTCAAGCACATCCAGTCGAAAGTGACGATCGATCCAATCGGCTGCGAATTGTGTTTGAGCAGTCACGCGAATCGATCCAGAGCAGAGGTCGATTTGCGCGTTATCTTGAAACCATAATTCGTATTTTCTTGCGCCGAGTCGTTGTCGCAGTGCGGTGCGAAGAGCTTGCAGTGTGGTTCCGGTCGAGTCTAGACCGCAATCAACGACGGCAGAAGTGTGGTGCATGAAGACTCCAGACAAGGAGATCGCCCGAGTCGATAAGTTCGACCCGTGATCCCAGATCACCCAAGTTTTTATGACGGATCCTTCCACGCCAGCGTTCGTCGCGATTCGCTCCAGTCAGAGTCGGGACTCTTTGGGAGAAGCAAATTGCTTCCAACGGTTCGCACACTCTTCCGTGAGTTGCGGCGGGAGAAATATATCTCACTTCAGGACCTTTTCGATCGACTTCGCAGGAAGTTTTTCGCCATGTGATGCTAAATCCCGATATTCAATGACGATATGAACGCAAAAAAAATATTCCGCACACTCAAGAAAAGGTTTGTCCACGAAGCGTGGATAAGTGGTGGGAATCTCAGTTTTCACTTCCCAACGCGACCGATCAAAGCCGATCTGCGCAGTCTCAACGCAAATCCTCGCGATTGATAGAGGCGCATCGCAGGATGATTCAGTTCGTCGCATGCGAGTGCGACGGATTGTCCTCCACCATCTTGGACAATTCCCAGCGCGTAATCGAGCAAGTATCCACCGACTCCACGTCCTCGTGCATTTGGCGTGAGTCCAAAATAAACAACCTCGATGCAATTTGAAACTGGAATTTCGCTCATCAACGAAACGCCCGAAGGAACCCCATCGACTTCGGCAATCAGCCATCTTTTCGGATCGACGATGCCAGTACTGATGTGGCCATCAAGAATGTCAGATGTTTTTCTCATCTCTGCAAGTCCAGGGCAATCGAGCGAGTCCACATAAGTTGCTTCAAGCAATTCTTCCAATGATGTTCGATCATTCGTCTTCCAAGGTCGAATGGTCACACCTGCGGGCGCACTCTTTCGTACATCGTGCGGTCGTCGTATGCGAGAGAGTTCGAGGTATGCAAGAATTCCAATTGGGTTCATGCCTCCAGCGGAAAACATGGAGAGCTCATCACTGCGAAGGGGTTCGACAAGCGCCTGCACGAGTACCGCATCAAGTTGATGTGCAGCAGAAACTGCACACCGAATAAGCGCCGCACCTTTCTCTTGATCTGCCTTGTGATGCGGGGGAGTGACAAAGATCATCCCCGTTCGTCCAGGCGAACGAGTCAAGAGGGCGGCATTGGAAATGTTTCCTCGCTCATCATTGATCGCAAAAAGCAATTCCTCCTTCCGGTCCGCTGGCCGATTTGTATAGCGCGCAGCTCGTTGCTGTGATCCACCAAAGACTGTGGCAATCGCGTGAGTCCGCCTATCCGCCTTGGGTGAAAAAATCTCGAAGGGCTCGCTTGTTGGCCGACTCATTTCAAAGAGGTTATCACTTGCAATCGACGCTATAATCAAACTTATGCGATCTTGGAAATTGAATCTTGCCTGCGTGTTTGCCGTCACCTCATTCGTGATTGTTTTTGCTGGCGCCCAAGATTCTGGCGCGGGTGAATCTTCGACGCCAAAGGCTCCCAAGAAAAGCGAGCCGCAACCAGCCACGCCGCTGCCGACAGATTCGGCGTTGACGCTCTCTCCTGAACCAAGCGAAGGAAATTGGCAACTCGATTTTCAACCTGGCGACTTTCGCCTCTATGTCGATCCAGAGACGCAACAAAATTATTGGTACTTCACATACAAGGTTGTGAATCGAACAGGTGAAGATCGTTGGTGGGCTCCCAAGATGGAACTTCTTGAGGATCACGGTCGCTTGCGTCGCTCTGGAAAAGATGTCTCTCCAATTACAGTCAAGCGAATTGAAGCTCTGATTGGCAATAAGTTGATTGAAGATCAATACCAAATTATGGGTGAGATCCGACAAGGCGAGTCGAATGCAAAGGAAGGCTTTGTTGTTTGGAGTTCGGACGCGTTGCTTGCAACAGAACTTCATCTCTTCATTCGAGGCGTGTCTAGTGAGTTTAAGAAAATGCCCAATCCACTTGAAGCCGGCGCAGAAATCACCATGCACAAGACAATGAAGCGCGATTACAGAGTTTCTGGGGATGCTCTGGAGCGTGGTTCGACACCTGTTGAATGCGAGCAAACCGAGTGGATTCTGCGCTGAACCCGCGCTTGGTGAGGATTTCGATCATCTAGGAACCACTCTTGCAAGGGGGTTGATCATTGGTCCAATTGGCTTTATGATGTTGGGCTCGATCAGATCACCAGCGGAGCATCAAACTATGGCACATAAAAAAGGACAGGGTTCAACTCAAAACGGCCGCGACTCGAATGCGCAGTTCCGTGGTATCAAGCTTTTCGGTGGGCAACTTGCGCAAGCGGGTTCTGTCCTCGTCAGTCAATGTGGAACCAAGTGGAAGGCTGGCTATCTCGTCCATCAAGGTCGGGATTACACGCTGACTGCTATGGTCGAAGGAAAGGTTCGCTTCCGAGGTCGCTCGGTCGACATTATTCCTGCTGATCCAACCACGCCGCGTATGGCGATCGATCGCTGACGAATTTCGTTCAGGCTTTGCAAGAAACAAGTTTGGATTTGCTTCGGCTCGCCTCAATGTGATTTGATGCGCAGACGCAGAGGACCCTTTATTCATGTTCATTGATACCGCAATCATCTTGATCCGCTCTGGAAAGGGTGGAAATGGTTGTATGCACATGCTCCGCTTAAAGGGCAATGCAAAGGGCGGTCCTGATGGTGGTGATGGCGGCAAGGGTGGCGACATCGTTGTCACCGCGAATGCTCATATTGACACACTGGTCGAATTCGGTTTTCGTCCGCACTGGTTCGCACAGGAAGGTGAGGCTGGTTCGAAGAAAAAATGCGCAGGCAAAGCTGGCGAGGATTGCATCTTGCCTGTTCCGCTTGGAACGCAAATTTTCGATGCAGAAACAAACGAGCTTCTTGTCGATATCACTTCACCCGACCAGACCGTGATTCTTGCGCATGGTGGTCATGGCGGAATTGGCAATGATCGATTCAAGAGCGCTGTGCATCAGACTCCAACCGAATTCACCCCAGGCGGTGATGCGATCGAACGACAATTGCGGATGGAGCTTCGGCTTATCGCAGATGTCGGATTCGTCGGGCTTCCAAATGCGGGGAAGAGCACATTTCTTCGAGCAACAACACGCGCGCAGCCAAAAATTGCCGCGTATCCGTTCACCACGCTTGCGCCGCAACTTGGCATCGCAGAACTTTCCGATGAACGCAGACTCGTGCTTGCGGATCTTCCTGGTTTGATCGAGGGAGCTTCGCAAGGAGTTGGACTTGGTCATGACTTTCTCAAGCACATCGAACGCACGAGAGTCATCTTGCATGTCTTGGATTGCGCGCCTCCCGACGGAAGCGATCCATTGGAAAATCATCGCGCGATTCGCCGCGAACTCGCAGAATTCAGTGAGAAGCTTGCGCGCACAAAGGAGATCGTTGTGCTCAACAAAGTCGATCTCATCCCAGAAGATGATCGCAAGAAAGTGCTTGATGAACTCGTCTCACGCTTCGAACGTGAGAGAGGCATTCGACCGCTTGTTGCAAGTGGCGCAAGTGGCGAAGGAGTTCGTCCCGTTCTGGAGTCCGTATGGGAATTGGCGCGAAGCGTGCGCGATCAATCGCCAGCCAATCCGCGCGTAGGGTCTGATCACTCTTCGTCAAACTTTTGATCGATGAGTTTGCGAATCTGGGCAAGCGCTAGAGTTTCGTCTGCGCCATCGCACGAAATTTCAAGAACTGTCCCCGTAGTTGCCGCAAGCAGCAGCATCTGCATAATGCTCTTTCCGTCGACCCACTCCGCAGAGTCGCAGCGACGAACACGCACATTGGCTGCAAATCCATTTGCCAATTGAACGAAACTCATCGCAGGCCGAGCATGAAGCCCAAGTTGATTGATGATTGTTGATTCTCCGCTGACCACGGGATGGAACCTCAGCTGCCAGAAGGGGCGACGCCGTCAGTTTCGTCGAGCAGAAGTGTCACATCATCGGCGTTGCGCGCTTGGCGCAAGAAACGTCGGAAACCCTCTTGGCTCAATGCACCAAAGACAGTTTCCATTGCATTGAGATGAGATTCCGGATCGCTCAGCGGACTCAGCATAAAAACAATCGCATGAACAGGCTGACGATCGAGAGAGTTGAAGTCCACGCCACTCGCAGAAACACCGATTGCAGCATGAGGCTTTGAAACCAGAGTTGTCTTTGCATGCGGAACCGCAACTCCATGTCCAAACCCAGTAGAACCTTTGCGCTCACGCGCGAAAGTTTCTTTCAAGAGTGTCGCGCGGGAATCTTCGGGCACAACTCCGTTTGCAATGAGAACATCAAGTAATTCGCCAATTGCAAGATCTCTCTTCGTGTTCACAAGTGAAGGGAGAATTGCTTTCGTTACAACGATGTCACGGAGCTTCATCGTCATCGATCATACCGACTTGCCAGTCGGAACGTTTTATGAACGATGATGTCGAATTCGATCCTTGTAACTGGACAATTGTCGCGCGCCGCGATCAACGGCAAGATCGACACATGCGTAGAGGTCACGGTGTCGATAGTTGCAAACAAAATCCTCGTGTCTCTCGACATCGGATCGAATTTCGACGTGATAACCATTGGGTGCACGTTCGATTGTGACTGCAAGTTGTTGCAGGCCGTTGAAGAAGCGGGGAAGCTTGCCGACCTTTGACCTGATGTAAGCGGTGAGGGCTTCGGTCAATTCCATGTGTTTAGCGCAAATTGTGATGAGCACGTTTCTATCCTCCAATTCTGGCGGACAATCGGCCATGCATCGGCAACCGCTGCCGCAAGGACCGTACCGACTTGCGCCCAAATTCGGCGCTTGAGGCGGCGAGATCACGCACAACCTTCATTGGAAATGCTATCCCGCTTTGACAGATCGCAGGCTCTGCCACAAACAAAAAATCTTCGGACAATGCACAAATGCTTGTCGTTTGTTTCTTGCTTGGGAATATGCTTGGATTCGTTTTCACTGGGGTGTGGCAATTCCTGATGCCAGGTACACCTCAACTATGGAATATAAATTGCCTCTGCGAAAGCGAACTTTGAGATTTTCTCCAGATCGTCGCTCGGACATTGCAAGTAAATAATCCCCAACCGAGCGGATTTCGATGGAGCCGATTTCCGTAATCACATCGCCGACGCGAATTCCAGCCTTCGCCGCGGGTCCGCCGGCTTGAA
>SXSS01000001.1 GCA_005792145.1 Planctomycetia bacterium
AAAAATGAGGCCCAAAGCTTGGATAACATCACATTCAATGCTTTGGCAGCCTGCGATTCCCCAAAAATATCGAGACGCATCGGAATCTGCTCTTTCGCAGATCATTCGAGAACGGCGAGCGGAATTGGGAAATCGTTTGATGATCTTGGGGCACCACTATCAACAAGATGAAGTCATCCAGCACGCGGACTTCATCGGAGACAGTCTCAAGCTGAGCCAGACCGCTGCTGCCGAAGCCAAGCGGCGTGGGACAGAATTCATCGTCTTCTGTGGCGTGCATTTCATGGCCGAGACGGCAGATGTGTTGACCGAAGATTCCGTGCGGGTGATCTTGCCCGATCTCGGTGCGGGTTGTTCGATGGCGGATATGGCTGGATACGAGGATGCAGTCGATGCATGGGATTTCATCAAATCTGCGCTGAAGGAAAATGGGACATCAAAGAAGCCACAGAAGTTTCGCGTGATTCCAGTGACCTATGTCAATTCGAGCGCGGCGATCAAAGCCTTTGTCGGAAAGAATGGTGGCGCGTGTTGCACGAGTTCAAATGCGAAGCAGATTTTTGAATGGGCGTTGAAAGGTGGCGACAAGCCCCGAGAGAAGGATGAAAAAATCAAAGTCTTTTTTCTGCCAGATCAACATCTTGGCAGAAACACCGCGCATGCGCGGGGTTTGATCACCGAGATCGACGCTGTGAAAGCGAAGGTTGCTGCGCAGACCGCGCTGTGGGATCCGAAGAAAGAACACGGTGGCTTGTCCGCAGAAGTCATTCGCGCTGTCGATGTCATCCTGTGGGCAGGGCATTGCAGCGTGCATAAACTGTTTCGTCCAGAGCATATTGATGCAATTCGATCGCGCAAGGATCAAACCACAATCTTGGTGCATCCAGAATGTTCGCAGGAAGTCGTGGACAAGTCGGATCTCTCGGGATCGACCGAGTACATCATTCAAACCATCGAAGCGGCAAAGTCTGGGGCGAAGTTTGCCGTCGCAACCGAAGTGCATCTTGTGACGCGATTGTCTCGAGCCGCTGCACTTCAAGGAGTGGAAGTTGAAATGCTTTCGGGTTGTCAGTGTCTGTGCACAACGATGTACAGAATTGACCAACAGCATCTTGCCTGGGTGCTCGACGAATTATCAGCGGGGAAAATCGTGAATGAAATCCGCGTGCATCCCGATGCGCGCAAATTCGCACGAAAAGCGCTCGAACGAATGCTGAGCCATATTTTGCCCGCGCCGGTGTTGGTGGACTGATCCAGCGACTTTCTTTGGGGGAAGTGACACCTTCTGTATATAGACCCTTCTATCTATAGAATCAACGACCCATATGAAAACAGACATTCGCCGCAAATGGCTTCGCAGAGGTTTGATCGCACTCGCAGGAGGCATCGTCTTCTTTGGTGCAATCATCGCATTCTTGCCGACAATTCTTTCGGGATCGTTCGGTCGCAATATGGCGGTTGGATTTGTATCGCCACTCGTCCGCGGGCAAGTTTCGCTTGCGAGTTTGTCGCTCTCATGGTCTGGGCCACAAGTGATTCAAGGATTTTCCATCAAGGGCGCTGATGGCGCGTCGATCACTCTCGATGTCACCGCGAATAATGGATTGATCGCACTGGCGCGGCAAACAGAACCGCCACACATTGTTCTTTCTGGAATCGTTGCGACCAACTACCGAGCCGATGGTTCGCTTTCACTTACAGAAATGTTTGTCACCTCGAAGCCAGCATCTTCGCCGGATCCGCAATCCACGAAGGCGAAGGCAACATCAGCGCCAAGCGTTTCTCTCGCCGAAACATTGCGCGGAACAATCTTGGAAATCGCCAGTCTTCAATTGATCGCAACGGGCTCTCAGTCGGAGCCAAAAATTGAAATCGACGGACTCAAAGGAAAATTCTCGGTTGAAGATGCCGGCGTTCGCGCTGCGTTTTCCGCCAAGACCAAGGTCGGGGAAAAAACGGGATCGCTTTCACTCAACGGCGTGGTTGGTGGACTGTTTGCAAAGGATGGATCGGTCAATATGGATGGCGCGTCGATGGATGTCGATCTGCAAGCGAGCGCACTGGCAATTCCTTCCGCGGGAGTTCCGCTGGAAATCGATTCGCTTTCGCTGAAAATTACTTCAGCAAGATTCGCCGACGCAGTTCGCGTTTCGGGGAACACGGTTATTCAACTTCCCACCGGAGAAATGGCCAATTCCACGATCAGTTTGGATGCGACAAGTCCGATGGATGCGACAAAGCGATCACTCGCAGGATCCATCTCGTTGGTCAACCTTCCAACATCCGCGCTTGCGCCATATCTGCCCGCTCCTTTGAATGCGTCGCGCGATCTTGGATCGTCATTGAATGCAAAGATCACTTTGGAAGGACGAACAGGCAGCGCGGATATTTCTTCGCAGAAGTTTTCGATCACGGCAACTGGTGGACTTGCGGAAGCTGGCAATCTTGTGACGATCGAACGACTTGCGGTCAGCGCGCAGGTCGATTCTGCATTGTTGCCGCCAACTCTGGGCGTCTCTGCACCAATCGCTCTTTCAATTCAGGGCTCCGCGATCTCTCTTCCAATCCCAGCGGGCAATGCGGCGATGGCTTGGAAGGATGCCCGTATGAACACAACTGTGACGATCGCGCCGATGGCGATGAAAGTTTCCCCGACGATGTCATTCGCAGTTGGAGCGACCACAATTCTTCTGGAGTCATCTGATCCGACAAAGTCAATCACCTTGAAAGTTCAATCATCAGTCGATGGATCGGCGATCGCAATCGACCAAGTCATCACAGGTCTGGTGAATGCACAAGGACTTGCAGTCGATGCTGCAACTGCGAAGGGTCGAGTTCAACTCTCGCCAATGATGCTCGCGAATGCACCATGGCTTGATGCAAGCTTGCGTTCGATGTTGGCGGATGCGGCGATCACCAATGTCGCAGCGCAAATTGAAAATGACGGCGGAAAACAAGGGGGAAATGCCTCTGTCACTCTTGGGCTGAGTGCGACTTCCATCGCAACAAAAATAAATTGGACCAGCACCGGTTTCTCGACGCAGCCGATCGATTGCTCGTTGATCGTTCCACCTTCGGTTGTCGCCCGATATGCCGGACCGGAGGTTGTGCTTGCTTCGCCGACGCGCGTCGCAGTTCAAATTGCGGCGATGAATGGGACATGGCATTCTATTTCGGCAGGTCGATTTCTGCCTGCAACGATTTCTACAAAGATCACAACAGATGCAATCGATCTTTCCGCCGCACCTGGTCTGACTCATGGCGGTCGATTGCAAGGAGTCACCGCATCTGCAACGCTTTCAACTCGTCCGGATGGTTCGATCGGTGGAGTTGATGCACAGGTGGGACTGAAAATAATGAAGATGCCCGATGCAACCAAGCCTGCACTGGACGCCGCAACAATCGCAGCGACTGTCAAGTTGCCAGACTTTGCAAACGCTGCGTTTCAATCGACTTTCAATGTGGCAATCTCACAAGGTGACACGCTGGCGACAATGATCGATGCTGGCGAAGGCAGCGCGGCGCTCGTTGGCCCAGGAAGTGTGAAAGGTTCTTTCAACCGCGAACTGACGAAGGATGCATTCACAGCGGATATCAGTCTGCCTCGGCTGGCGCTGAAGAGTTCGGGGACCCTCACGCCGGCGAAAGCCGCCGCAGATGGGAAAGGCGCGTCAACTGCTGCGCAGATCGATATCGCAAAAACCACTGGAAGTTTCGATGTTCCAGCGGAAATCGTAGAGCAAGCGCTTGGCTTGCGAACCGGAGTTGATTGGCGTCCGCTGGTTGCACAAAGCGGCGGGAGATCAATAATCGGATCGATTGAAATTGAAAGTTGTCGCTGGACTGGGCGTGCGGAGGATGCGTCCGTTGTAATGAGCGTTGTTGTGGAACCAGGATCCATCGCTCCGCCAAATCGCGCGGCAATCGCATTCGAAAAAATTGCAATGAGCATCAAGAGCCCTCGATTGGCAGAACGCGCTCAGGCTTCGATCGCAGGAAAATTCAAGGTTGGTTCTGGCGCGGCGGGAAATCTTTCGCTCGCTCTTGATGCAAGCGGTGATCTTCGATCGCTTCTTGGCGCATCCTCCGATGGAAAAGATCATCCGCTTGCGCTCAAGGCCAGCACGCTGTCGATCAAGATTCCAGGCGCGTTGGCGATCGCGATGGCGGATTGGAATGGTGGATCGGATGCGCTCTCGAAGTCCATCACCCAACTTGGCGATATCAACGCCGCGTTCAACATCAATTCGCTCTCGCTGCCAACTGGTGCGGCGACAAGTGGCGCGGTCGATCTTCGTATGGACCTCGCGGCGATTGCGATCGAACCTGCGGGCAAGCCAAAGCTTTCGATGGGAGCGATTGCGTTGACTATGAAGTCAACGGGACTTGACCGAGAATTGAATGCTGGTCTCAATGGAACATTTCAAGTGGGCGATTCCGCTCCAGGGCCGATTTCCCTTGGAATTGCGGCAAGCGGAGACTTGCGCTCGCTCTTTGCAGGCGCTGCTTCGGCTGGAGCAGGTGGGGGTGCAGTTGCAAATCCGCTCACGCTTCAAGCAAGTGAAATGCAAGTCAAGATTCCTGGCGCGCTCGCACTTTCATTGGTGGATTGGATGAATGGCACGAAGGACGCATCTGCGGCGTTGACTCGTTTGGGATCGATTGATCTCAGCGCGCATATCAAATCGCTGATTATGCCTGCGAGTGGAATGCTCAATGGTTCTTGCGATCTTTCGCTTGATCTCGCCGCGATCGAAGTCGAGCCCAAAGGCAAGCCAATCGTTGCGCTCGGCGCAACGCACGCGGATATCAAATCGCCTCGATTATCAGATTCGATGACGCTTTCGCTGACAAGCGGCGGCGAGAAGACAGGATCGATCACAGCGCAAGCAAGTGGGCAGAAACTTTCCAATGCCGCTGGAGTTTTCGATGCACTCGCCGGCGCGTGGACCGCGCAAGTTCGCTGCGTGAAAGTTCCGACGGCAATCGTCGATGCCGCGGCAGGGCAGGGTGGACAAATGGTCGAGGCGCTTGGTCCTGAAATCGACGCATCTGTTGATGCGAATGTTGTCACCGCAGCCAACGGAATTCAGACAACGGTGGTCAAGGCGGATTTGACGACGCAGTATTTGTCAGTCATCGCCCCCAAGGTTGATATCGCAAGTGGAATGGTGTTTATTACTCCGGCAAATCCGCTGAATGTTTCATTCACAATCAATAAGGTTCTGCAACGCAGACTTCTTGAGCCGATGAATCCAGTTCTGGCGGATATCCGCAAAGCGCCACCGATTCGATTGCAAGTTTCGCAAGCTGCGTATCCGCTCGATGGACAGTTGGCGAAACTTGATCTTGATGCTCGCGTCGATGTGGGAGATGTCGAAGTTGTGCGTAGCAATCAATTTCTTGGAATGTTGGCTCTGGCGCAAGATGCCAAGTCCGACACGATCCCCGCGCGCATCGAACCGCTGGTGATCACCACACGACAGGGAATTCTGACATACAAAGATTTCACTGTGAAAGCAGGCAAATTTGGCGATCAGTGGCAGCAGGTGCTGAAGTTGTCTGGCGATATCAACCTTGGCAAGACCCCGCCGTATGCAAATGCGATCACGTGTCGATATCCGCTTTCGTCGCTTGGTCGATCAATTGGTGGCGCGTCTGGCGCGCTTTCTTCGACCGCGCAACAACTCAGCGAGGCGATCAAGAAATTGCCGATAGATCCAGGCGATCTTGTCCAAGTCGACATCACGCTGTCAGGACCTCTTGGTGATGTCGATGGCAAGCCAGTTCCGCTGCAAAGTCAGGTCAAGATGGTCTTTGATGCATCGGCAATCAACGCCAAAAAGATCGGCAAAGGGCTTGAAAACATTGGTGGCACGATCGATACATTCAAAAAGATGTTCGGGAAATAAAAATCAGAAATCCAGTCGATCCGCAGAACACTCGCGATCACATTGGCTTTTCAGCAACTGTGTGATCATAGATTTCGAGCAACTTCGATTTGTCGAAGATCAACTCCGCGCGGGTCAATCCTGAAACTTCATAGTGCGGTGTCAATTCGATCGCATCAACTGGGCAAGCTTCTTCGCACATTCCACAATAAATACAGCGCAGTTCATCGATATCAAATTGCTTGGGATATTTTTCGCGATCTTCCCAAGGGCTTTCTTCCGCGACGATATGAATGCAACTTGCGGGGCAGGCAGTCGCGCACATAAAACACGCAACGCATCGAACGCGACCATCTTCGTCCTTGTTCAGTCGATGAACCCCGCGGAAGGTCGGCCGAAATTGTCCGCCTTCTTCGACGGGTCGATCGTCGCGCTTCTGTTCTGGATATTGCACCACCCACAAGTTTTTCTTGTTCGTGCCGTCGCGCCCAACATTTTCGAAAAAATGTCGCAGAGTCGTACCGAGTCCCTTGATGATGCTTGGCACGAAGAGACTTTCACTGAGCGTGAGAGGCTTGGGAGTGACATCGACAATTTCATTCTCGGGGATCGACATAGCGAGAGAGGATAGTAGCGGTCTCACGTGTGCAGGGCAGAGATGGGTGCTACCGCCAAGAGTCATTACTATGCGCGCTTGGATTCCAAAGAGTCATCTTCGATTGGACCTTCATCAAGCAAGCGCGTTCAAGATGAACAGGCGCAGGTGCGTATTGGCTGGAAAATGATGGGACTTGGATGGCAATTCGTGACGGAAATGTTGGCGGGCGCGTTTTTGGGATGGATCGTCGGCAGATGGCTTGGCGACGAAACTTTGGGGGCGCTCATCGGGACAGGTTGCGGCTTGGCAGTCGCGACATACACGCTCATTCGCGGCGCGCTGAAGTTGAATTCCGCACTCGACCGAATGGATAAATCTCAAGGCACGAAACCGCCACCGCCCTTGAAGCAGGAAAAATGGAAGAACAGCGATGAAGAACATGAGTGATTTCACGCCAAATTCCGCGCCAAATCCAGCATCTTCACCCAACTCAAATCTCGGGCCGCTGTTGAAAGTCCCTTGGCTCTTGGTTATGTTTGGGATCATCGCTGTTGCATTTGCGGTCGCGATACTTTGGTCGATCTGCGCCCCACTTTGGGGATGGGAAGGTTGGCAAATGGCTGTCAGAGCAGTGGTTGCGGTCCTGCCCGTGGCCCTGCTTGGATGGGTGATCACCGCGCCTTGGCGACCTCGATTCGCGATAGATCTGATCACGGTCTGGCTGGCGGGAACAGTCGTTCGCCTGCTACTGACCCCTGTTGTTTGCCTGGCGTTATACTTCCAAGCCCCTTGTGACAAAGGCCAATTTGTGGCAGCAGTTGGGGCGTGTTACTTCGCAATTGTTCTTGCGGAAGTCGGCATGATCGCATTCAACCTGCCTCGCGCCGCAGTCGGCGGCGTGCGGCAATAAAATTTCCGACTTGAGGTACGCGGCGAATGTCTTTTTTTCTAGCAAGCGAGTCAGATCCAATCGCCCACATAGTCGACAAGGGACTCTTCGGATTCAGTTTGTTTGATCAGCCAATTATGCTCAGCATGATCACGCTGATTGGTTGTGCAATCGTCCTCTATCTGTTGTTGCACAAGGCGGCAAAGTCGATTGCAACTGGTCCAGTTGCGATGGGTAATCGTCGATTCATTCCCATTGGTTCATTCTCTGCGCTTGTGGAAGTTATAGTTGTGTATCTGCGCAACGAGATGCTGGTTCCAGTGATGGGCGAGCGATTGACCAAGCGATACCTCTCGTTCCTGCTCTCGCTATTTTTCTTCATTTTATCGCTGAATATCGTTGGTTTGATCCCATTCGTCGATGTCCAAGATGCGATCTATGGATTGATGGGCAAGAAATTCGACATCGCAGAGCATCAAACTGCCGCAATATTCGGTGGCGCCGCAACCGCAAGTATCTCCGTCACAGGTGGATTGGCTCTTGTGTCATTTATCGTTATACAGTTTCAAGGATTCCGAGAACTTGGAGTCAAAGGATGGCTGGAACATTTGTGCGGTGGACACGAACTTGTTCACGGCTCGATCTTTCTTTGGCTTGTTGTTCCGATCATCTTCATTGTCGAATTTTTCGGTCTCTTCGTGAAGCCTGCGGCGTTGGCAATTCGACTCTTCGCCAATATGGTCGCTGGGCACACACTCTTAATCACCCTGACGATGTTCGGCGCGATGGCGATCAAAGCTGGTCTTGGAACATTTGCCGTCGGAGGCATCACCCTCGTCAGCGGCATCGGTGCGGTCTTGATCACATTCCTCGAAGTTTTCGTCGCCGTTCTGCAGGCCTTCATTTTCATGTTCTTGACCGCCGTCTTCATCAGTTTGATGGCTCACGAAGAGGAAGAAGGTCATTCTGAGCACGGAACCGATGATGGCCATACCGCTTCCGCAACGACCGCCGCACACTAAGAGAAATCTGTATATTGTTCACCCCTTGCCGGCGATGTTCGCCAGCAAGTTTCATTCCTGAATCACGTATCAAAACTGCACTTTACCCACTGGAGAATCGACACCTATGAAGCTCGCTCATTTCACTCTCGCCTTGATCGCCGGAACCGTTTTTGTCAATGTTGCATCAGCTGCGGATGCAGTTGATCCAATCGCTGCAATCGCCGCTGCGAATTGGGGTAAAGCAATCGGTGCTGGATTGGCCTGCGGTCTCGCAGCAATCGGCGCAGGCGTTGGAATCGGTCGCATCGGTGGCAGCGCAGTAGAGTCCATCGCTCGTCAGCCTGAGATGGCGACTCGAATCTTCATCAACATGATTTTGACCGCCGCTCTCGTTGAAGGTGTTGCACTTTTCGCCGTGGTCGCCGGATTCCTCAACTTCAAGTGATCGAACCGAGTGTCTTTCATTTGCATGCCATCGCATGTAATCGTTTGGATTCCTTTGGAAATCATTGAGGAGATTGTCTGATGTTGATCGCCGCTACTGATCCGCTCGCATTCAACTTGCTGCCGTTTATCACCACAATCGTGGTGTTTACGGTGGTTGCAGTTGCGCTTGGGATATTTGTCTGGCCGAAAATTCTCAAGGGTCTTGATGACCGCAATGCAAAGATTCTCCACGAGATCGAATCCGCGGAAGCGGCTCGCGCTGCTGCCGCATCGAAGCAAAAGGAATTCGAACAGAAACTTGCTGAAGCACTCGAGCAAGCCGCTCAAATGATCCGCGAGGCAAAGTCCGAAGCGGTTCGTATGGGCGACGAGATCAAAGCGAAGAGCGAAGCGGATTTGGCAGAACGCGCTCGACGCGCCGCCGAAGAAATCGAAAATGCGCGGCGTGCAGCCATCGCAGAACTCGAATCTCACGCCGCAACTCTGGCAGTTTCCATTGCGAGTCGCATCTTGAAGCGTGAGATCAATCCCGCGGATCAGAAGCGAATGATCGAAGAATCAGTGACAGGAATGTCCGCGATGTCAAGCAAGAGTAAGTGAGTTTTTGATGAGCTCCACCGATAAAATCGCCACCGTCTATGCCAACGCATTGTTGGAGTTGGCCGTCAAAGAAGGTGGCAATTCTCGCGCGCAAGAAATCGGCGACGAACTTGACGCGCTCTGCGAGGTGATCGGTGCAAACAAAGCCTTCACCGCTTTTCTCGGATCGCCAGCCGTTGATCGTGCGGCACGAACTGCAACCATTGATCGTGTTCTCAAGGGCCGAGTCAGCGATTCGATGTATCGCTTCGTGCGAATCGTGAATCACAAGGGTCGCCTTGGTCATCTGCTTTCAATGGGTCAGGCGTATGACACGCTTCTGCAAAAACTTTTCGGCAAGACGGAAGTCGATGTCTATACGGTTGATGGCCAACCGATGGGCGAGGCAACCGAATCACTGTTGCGCGAGAAGTTGCGCTCGGCAATCGGCAGCGAAGCGATTTTTCATTACTACGCCGACAAGACCATGATCGGTGGAATCAAGTTGCGCATCGCAGACCAACTTGTGGACGGATCCATCGCAACTCAACTGCGTCGATTGCAAGAAACCATTATTGAATCTGGAGGTGCCGCCGTTCGCGGAGATTCCAAGAGATTCATCGCCTGAACTTTTTTTACGCTCGTTCTTAAGAGGAAACAACTATGAAGATCAAGACAGACGAAATCGCATCAGTCATTCGCCAAGAAATCGAACAATTCGGCAGCACGCTGGAAGTCAGCGATGTTGGACAGGTTGTTGAAGTCGGCGACGGAATTGCCAGAATCTACGGGCTCGGCAAAGTTATGTCCGGCGAACTGTTGGAATTCGAATCGCAAGGCGGCACGGTCATGGGTCAAGTGATGAACTTGGAATCTGACACGGTCGGTGCTGCGCTCTTCGGCGATGCAACTGGCGTTCGCGAAGGCGATACTGTTCGTTCGACTGGGCGACTTCTGGAAGTTCCCGTTGGTCCGCAATTGCTTGGACGCGTTGTTGATCCACTGGGCAAGCCGCTTGATGGTGGAGCACCGCTTGGAACAACAGAAACTGGAAAGGTCGACATCGTCGCTCCTGGAATCGCGGCGCGTCAGCCCGTGAAGGAACCGATGCAGTTCGGCATCAAGGCCATCGACGCGATGGTTCCCGTGGGTCGCGGTCAGCGCGAACTTGTTATCGGTGATCGCAAGACTGGCAAGACCGCGATCTGCTTGGATTGCATCATCAATCAACGACAATATTGGGGAACTCCCGATGCAGTCGTGTGCATCTATGTCGCAGTCGGTCAGAAAGATTCGACTGTCGCAAGTGTGGTCGATGTGCTGAAGAAAAATGGCGCGATGGATTACACCATCGTCGTCAACGCAGGCGCATCATCCTCCGCGCCGATGCAATACATCGCTCCGTACTCCGGATGCGCGATGGGTGAATATTTTATGTGGAAGGGCAAGGATCCTTCGTACAAAGGACCGAAGCACGTGCTTTGCGTGTATGACGATTTGTCGAAGCAGGCCGTTGCGTACCGCGAACTTTCCTTGTTGCTCCGTCGTCCGCCAGGTCGCGAGGCATATCCCGGCGACGTCTTCTATCTGCATTCGCGATTGCTTGAACGATCGACGAAGCTGTCGAAGGAAAACGGTGGCGGATCGCTGACTGCGTTGCCGATCATTGAGACGCAAGAAGGCGACGTTTCCGCATACATCCCAACCAATGTGATCTCCATCACCGACGGACAGATTTATTTGCAGCCAGAACTTTTCTCGGCAGGTGTGCGACCCGCGATCAACGTGGGAATCTCCGTCAGCCGCGTCGGTGGAGCTGCGCAGATCAAGGCGATGAAAGAAGTCGCGGGTTCGCTGCGATTGGATCTTGCCGCGTATCGAGAGCTCGAAGCATTCGCTCAGCTTGGAACCGAACTCGATCAAGCATCGACGCGCCAACTCGCGCGCGGCGCACGCATGGTCGAACTTCTCAAGCAAGGTCAATACACTCCATTCGACACGATTGATCAATGCCTTTCGATGTTCGCCGGATCCAAGGGATTTATGGACGATGTCGCGAAGGAAAAGGTCAATCAGTTCGAAAGCAATATGCTTGATTATTTCCGCGGACCACAGAAAGCATTGCGCGACGAACTCGCCGCAGCGAAGTCCTTCAAGGGTCTTGACGAAAAGTTTATCGCCGCGTTGAAGACCTTCAAGAGTTCTTGGAAAACCGCATAGTGCCCGCCGCTGGGGACTGGCTTTCACACCATCGCGCTGCGTATGCAGATTGCCAAGTTTGCGTCACGGGCGGTGCTGGATTTATCGGTTCGCACATTGTTGCGGCGCTTGATCAATTGGGTGCGAAGGTCACGGTCATAGATAATTTGTCCAATGGTCGGCGCGAGAACATCGAGCGTCGTTCAGAACGTGTCACATTCATCGAGGCAAGCATTCTTGATTCGTCGGCGATGCAGAGCGCGGTCAAGGGCGCGAAAATCGTTTTTCATCTTGCGGCGCTTGGATCCGTGCCAGCATCTGTCGAAACTCCAATGAAGTTTCAAGAAGCAAACGCCACGGGAACGATGGCGGTTTTGGAAGCCGCGCGCAACGGTGGTGTTGGTCGCGTGGTCTATTCCGCATCCAGTTCGGCTTATGGAAACACTCCCACGCTTCCAAAGATCGAAACGATGTCGCCCGATCCGCTCTCGCCATACGCGGTGACAAAGTTGGAAGGCGAACATCTCTGTCGAGCCTGGAGCGTCTGTTATGGAATGTCCGCGGTCAGTTTGCGATACTTCAATATTTTCGGACCGCGTCAGCGACCAGATTCGCAGTACGCCGCGGTGATTCCAAAGTTCGCAACATGTTTGCGCCAGGGGATTTCACCAACCATCTTTGGAGATGGCGGACAAACACGCGACTTTACCTATGTCGACAATGCGGTCCACGCCAATTTGCTCGCAGGATCTGCCCAGCAAAAGTTGCAAGGCGAAATGATGAACATCGGATGCGGGTCGAAGTTCACGCTGCTCGACTTGCTCGATCAGATGAACGCAATCTTGGCAACAAAGATCTTGGCGAAATTCGCGCCGACGCGTCAAGGCGATGTCCGTGACAGCATGGCTTCGATTGATCGAGCGAAAGCGTTGATTGGATACGAGCCTGTGATTCATTTCGCTGAAGGCTTGCGAAGAACCCTCTCGGGAGGTTGAGCGATTATTCGCCGATGTCTTCGGCCCACAAGTCTGGCTTCTCGCGCTTCATTCTTTCCATCAATGCGATGCAACGAGGATCGTCGAGCACGGTCAACACGATGCCACATTTGATCATCCAATCTTCCGCGCCAAGGAAAGTTTTGTTCTCGCCAATGATCACACGGGGAATCTTGAAGAGGATCGTTGTGCCCGAACACATCGCGCAAGGCGAGAGTGTTGAAATCAGCGTCAGTCGATGCCAATCCCGCCGTCGTCCCGCTTTGCGTACGCAGTCGACTTCGGCGTGCGCGGTTGGATCGCCCGATTGCACGCGCTGATTATGGCCGCGCGCAATGATCACCCCATCCTCGTTGAGCAGCGTGGATCCAATTGGTATGCCACCCTCGCGCCAACCCTTTTCAGCTTGCTCGATTGCGGCGACCAAGCCAAGTTCGATAACTTCTTTGGTGATGTTGTTCATAGAGCGAGTTGCTTTTGTTTTGTTCTTGTTTTTCTGGGCGCGGAATTGCGCCTTGCCGTCTTACGTTCGTGTATCAAAGACTTTGGTTCTCGAAGCGTGTTGAGAATTCCCGCGGTCAAGAGTGCAAAGATGGCTGCTGCGGCGCAGAAGGGAAGCGCGCTCAACGCAGCGAACGCGCCAAGCTCTGCGGCGCGAAAGAAAAGCGGTAACGCCGCGAAGAATGAACTTGCCACCAACATCGTGGTGAAGAGTCCGGCGTTGGCAATAATGCTGTTTCGATCACGCAGATTTGCAATCAACCAAACCGTCGCGGCGAGCGACATTGAGAGTGCGCCGCAGATAAGCAATGGCGAAAGAATCACTGGTATCGAACTTGGAATCGCGGCGATCAATGTCACCGCCGTGGTCACTCCCGATGCGCCGATCACAACTCGGCGCATCAGACTTTCGCGGCGTCTTGCCGCAAGAGGATGTTCTATCGGCGCAATTGTTTCGCCCATTTCATCCACTTCCATCGCCGCAGAAGCTCGCGCAAGTGTCGCAAGTTGATCCATTCCTTTGAATGCCCAGCCGACCAACAGAGCCCAGACTCCAGCGGCTGATCCAGCGATTGCAACCATCATTGGAATTCCATCTGGATTCACCGCGGTTTCAAGCATAAATCCCGCGGCGATGACGATCACCACCATCGCAGTCGCAAGCCCGCTGAGTAGAAGCGTGTCTTGATGTCGACAGCGCGATGCGATCAAAGATGGAAGCCAGACAGCGAGTCCAACAATTGGTCCCAGCGCGAACACAAGCGCTGGATTGCGTGTGACACTTGCGACAGCGAGCGCGCCGAGTGCAAGCGTGACGATTCCCCAAGTTGTTGTGCCGCAAGGATGCACAATGGGTCTGTGTGGAGAATTTTCGGCGGTGCGCTGAACGGTGACGAGTGGAAGCGGAAGATCCAGTCCGCCGCCAGGTCGAGCGAGCAGTGCGGCGGGAGATGGAAATCGGACGAAGCGATCGGCGCCAACTGTGATTGCCGCACCAACACAAATCGCCGCGTGCGCTGTCAGCAATCCCAGAAAAATAGAAGCCCCAATAGGCGCGGGAAAAATGAAAGCGACCAAGAGATTCATCGCAAGCAAAACAGCGAACCAAAGTTCGAAGTTGGCGAGTGAGCGAAGTTGACTTTCGGCACGGCGCGATCGTCCACGCACGAGGTGGAAGGCTGTGAGCGCAGGGAGAATCGGCAGAAGCGCAGTCAACGCCATAACACACGCGGCATTGATTCTCTCGTGTGCGACAAGCGAGGGCGCATCATCTTCGATAATTCTTTGTATCGCGGCGGAGATCTGTCGTGGCGAATGCGCGGATGCGAGCGAACTTGCGGCGATCGCAGACCACGCAGCGATGAGCGCGATCCAAGCGGCAGGGGCAATAGTTGTCAGCGCGCTTTGGAATCCAACTGATGCGCAAGTTGATCCGAAGAATGTCGCGCCAACAGCAAGGGCGCTCCACGCGGCAAGCGGTGTGTGCGATCGAAGCGATGGAGTGAATGATGCGACAATCAATGAAGCCATAAGAATCGCAAAGATTCCGCCGACAGGCGAAGCAATCGCGGCGGATGCGATTGCGCCAGAATCAATCGCAAGAGAGCTGAGCGTCCAAGGCACAAATGTCGACGCAATGCCGATGATCGCAAGCAGTGCGCTGATCATCAACGCCGCTGATGCGCGGCTTGCGAACGCGCTGACAATCAGATCATTCGATCGACATTCTTGCACTTGTCTCGCATCTGGCCACGCGGCATAACACATCATCCAAGGCAATGCGGCGATTGCAGCAACAAGCCAAACGCCGATCCATGGCGCGGATCCCAAAGCAAGATTTGAAAGTGGCGCGATCAAGAGCATCATCGCGGCAAGAGTTGGAATTCGACGAGCGAGAATCGGTTCGCATCGAGTGGAGATGAGTTGCACGATCGCAATGATTGCTGGCGCTGCGATCACCCATCCTGCGATGCGGGTGAATGCAGCGCGCATTTCGAGTGCGTGAAAATCTGGGATCGCAGAAATCGTCGAGGTGATCACGATCCCAAGCGCGGTGATTGCAAGCAGTCCGATGGTTCGCGGCGCAATCTCGGCGACATCCGCCGCGCAATGATCGTCAAGCCAAGCCTCGTCCACGGCTGCTTGAGAAACAGATCGACGCGCTGTGGTGGGCTTGGCCGTATTTATTGGCGGCGGTTTTGCGATTTGAGAAGTGGGACTAGAACTAGAGTCGTCGTCGGATGATGACGAGGATTTCTGCGAGTTCGGCTGGGAGACTCGCTCACGCTGTCCGCCCATTCGACCCGTTGTGTTTGGCACACTGCTTGAACGCGCCGCTTGTGGCCGAGATGGGGCGATGTCATCAACTCCGCCATCGATCATGCGAAAGTTGACTTGCGGCACCGCGGGACGCGCGGGAGTTTCGATTCGCGGGGATTGCACGGTCTGCGCCGTATTTTGCGCCGCATTCTGCATGACATGCGCGGCAAGTGATGCCGCGGATTCTGCAGCAGCCTTCGCATCTGCTGCAACTTTCGCAGACGCATCTCGCGGAAGAAGCGGCACTCCAGGAATCGTTCCGCCCGAAGCGATCAGGCGCTTGCTGGATTCTGCGACGAGTTGCTCGAGAACATCAATCTCTGCCCTGGACTGTGCATAATCCTCGTCGAGACGCTGCTTCGATCCACTCAACGCAATCATCGCCGCTTGGACGGATCGTTCATGCGTCGCTCGTGCATCACGCTCGGCTTTGTTGGCTCTTTCATTCGCGGCATTGATCTTGTCTTCAGCAGCTGCTCGTGCGGATGCCTCCGCGCCTGCTCGCTTCGCATGAGAATCTCGGTCGCGAGTCATCGCAGTGCGTTGCTCTTCGATGCTCGCCATCTTCTGGGCGACAATTTTCGATTGCGCGTGTGCTTCGGCGAGTGATGCGATCAACTGTTCTTCGCGAACACGGACTGCCTGAATATCGTGGCCAGCTTCTGAAAGTTTGATCTCAAGATCAGTGATGCGTCGACCCGTGTCATCGGCCAATTTCTCATAACTCGCCAGCAGTTGACGCGAACTTCCTTCGGCTTGCTCGCGCAGACCGCGTTCAGCAGAAACTTGTTGTTCGCGTGATGCGACCGCGGCGTGAGCAGTGGCGAGTGCGGCGGCAAGTTCGTCGCGTTCTCGACTCGCGGCGGTCAACGACGCCCGCGCAGATTGTTCGAGGCTGGTCAGGTTTTCTAATTCTTTGTGCGCTTCGACCATCTCTGCGGTTTGGGCCGCAACAAGAACTTTCGCAGCCTGTAAATCGCGTTGAACTGCTGCAACTTGTCCAGTCGCATCGTCAGCTCGCCGCATTTGAGTATCGAAGTCCGCACGAATGGCGGCAATATCCGCGCTCAGTTTTCGATTCTCGGTTTCACGCTGCTCGCTGCGCAAAGATTCGCGGAAAATCAATTCATCGCGCGCAACGATTCGTGATCGCTCCTCGGCCAATTCTCGTTCAAGGCCAGCTTGGCGCTGAGATTCCAAAGCGACTGCTTCACGCGCCGAGGCGAGATCGACATGAAGTGCCGCTGATTCCCTTCGCGCATTGTCTCGATCGATCTCCATTTCGCCAGCAAGCGCTTCGATTGCCGCCAGTTTTCTCATCAAGTCGCCGCCACGAAGACTCTGCTCTTGCAATTGTTGCTCAGCGCGTTGGATTTCTTTGTTGAGGTGCGCAACATCTTCGACTCGCCCATCACGCTCGGCAGTCAATTCCTGATTCTGCGCTCGCATCGTGGCGATCGCACTTTCCAGTCCAGCGGCGCGCGCGGTTTGTTCCGAAAGCGCAACACACGCAGAATCAAAGTCGCTTCGCAAAGTGTCAAAATCTCGTCGCACTTTCACCAAGTCAGTCTGTGTCGCGCCAACAGCAAGTCGTGTCGAATCGCGCTCTGTCAAAGCCGCGGTGCGATCCGCAATAGCCGCGTCGCGTTCCTTCATCGCGTGATCGCGCTGTTCCGTCGCTCGACCAATCCAAGCTTTCGCCTCTGCCTTCGCAAGATCCGCTTCGCTTGCAAGAGCCTCGGCGATTTCGGTTCGAGCCATCAACGCGGCGTATGCCGTGCGAGATTCAACAACCGTCGCGCGAGTTTGCGTCAGTTGATCTGTATGTTCAGTGAGTGTCATCTTGAGCGATGCGATTGTCTTTTCGTGCGCTCGGCGCAAATCTTCGCCAGCAAGAATCGCATCTTGCGAATGTCCAAGCGACGCAACAAGTTGATCGCGATCCGCGATTGCTTCTTCGGCATTCTGCATAGCCAATTCGCGTTCTCGCACAGCCGCTTCCAAAGCAAGTCCGACAGATGGATCGAGTCGCAGGCGCACTTGTTCGGACAAGTCGCGAATTTTTCCAAGCAACTGCGTGGTGTTGGAAGCGTGCGCTTCGTCTACTTCACGCGCCGCCTGATTTCGCGTGGCATTCTCCTGCCGAAGTTGATCGATTGTCTTCTGGAGTGCAATTCCTTGCGCACCTTGCTCGGTAAGTTGGTCAAATCGAGCCAGAATTTCGCCATTTTCGCTTTGCAGTCGATCGATCTCATCGCACGCTTTCGAATGCACGCTGGAAAGTTTCTCCATACGGCTTTGAGCCACCACGCTTTCGCTGGCCAATCTTTCCATCTCACTTTGCGTTTGCTCTATTTTTCGGCGCGCGGCTTCGGCTGTCGCATTCACCCGCGCGATCTCGTCGCGATCCTCGGCACTCTCTCTGATGAATCGTTCGTTCTCGCCGATCAATGCGGCGCTTTCACTTTGCAGCCGCGCAATTTCACCGCGTGCAAGTTCAGTCTCGTTCTTCGCTCGATCAGCCTCACTCTTGGCATCTTGGCTTCTCTGCAAAAGTTCATCACGCTCGTTCAGCAGTTGATCGCACGCACTTTGCAATTGTTCAGCACGATGAATTGCTTGTGCAACCTGCGGATCAGGAACCACTTCAACAATTTGTTTGACTGGTACAACCTCCACCACAATCTCTGGTCGAGTACGAATCGGAAGTCCTGAAAGTGTCGCCGCGGATCGCCAACGATCATCGCCCGACTTGCAAATCATGTCATCCGCATACAGGTCATTCGCCATCGCCATCGCGCGAATCTCCTTTGGAGTCATTCCATAAATCATCGTGCCATCGGCGCGACGCAAGTCGTATGCATTGGTTTGAGCGGGAGTAGGTTTTGCGATCATCAGGGCACCCTTCCTTGGGAGGCGCGCTCAGCAATTTCTCCAGCAATCCGCGAGTGCAAGAAATCCGTTTCAAGCAATTCGCACCGAGTCGCGCCGACGCCATTTTGTAACTGCAAGCATTACACCCGATCGGCGGCAAATAACAAGTGCAAAACGCCAAAAAAGCGCCAAATTATCACTTGCGGGGCTCACTCGTCCGAGACTGGCTCGACGGTCAACTCTCCGTCTCGCTCGCCACTCATCCCGCCACTCATCCCGCCACTCATCTCGTCGGCATCTTCGCCGCCAGCCTCCATCGCTTTCATCCGGGCCCAATCGTCGCCGGTGATCAACACTTCGCGCGCGACCGATCCCTTGTGGTCGGAGAGAATTCCCGCCATCGACATCTGGTCGACCAATCGCGATGCGCGACCATATCCAATCGCAAGTCGGCGCTGCAAAAGACTGACCGATCCTCGGCCAGTTTCGATGAGAATGTCCACCGCTCGGTCGAACATTGGGTCGCGTTCGTTGGGATCAACTTCGCCACCTTCGCCAGGATTTCCCTGGCCAGAACCTTGACCAGAGTTATGAGCGGAACTCTTTACTGCAAGCAGACTTCGCTCGAAGCTTGGAGCCGCAACATCCTTCAAGAAACTGACCACCTTGCGGGTTTCGTTGTCGGTGACAAGCGTGCCTTGGCATCGTCGAAGTTCGCCGCTACCAGATGGCGTTACGACCATCATGTCGCCTTGGCCCAAGAGCAATTCAGCTCCTTTTTGGTCCAGCACAATTCGGCTGTCCATACCACTTGCGACTTTGAATCCGATTCGGCAGGGCATATTCGCCTTGATGAGTCCCGTCACAACATTGGCCTGCGGCCGCTGTGTGGCAAGCACCAAGTGGATGCCCACCGCGCGCGCCTTTTGGGCGATGCGCACGATGTGCGTCTCGACTTCCTTGTTGGTCAACATAAGGTCCGCCAACTCATCGATTACAAAGACCATATATGGCAATTTCTTGGGGATTCTCGCCTTCGCGGCGTCATCGACAGGGTTCAACTTGGCGAAAATCGCCTCTTCGCCCAGTCCGTTGTATCCCAAAATGTCACGAACACCGGTGGTTCGGAAGAGTTCATATCGCTCCTCCATCTTGCCAACGGTCCACTCCAAAATTCCCGCCGCGTGATTCATATCCGTAACGACTGGAGCCATCAAGTGGGGGATGTCGGCGAATTGACTCATCTCGACCATCTTCGGATCGACCAAGACCAACTTCAATTCATCGGGTCGCTTGGTATAGATCCAACTCATAATGATGCTGTTCATACAGACGGATTTTCCAGACCCAGTCGTTCCCGCGATCAGCACGTGAGGCATGCGAGTCAAATCCAGAACAAGAGGCTCTCCAGAACTGTCCTTGCCCAAGAACATTGGCAGTCGCATTCCTTCGGCGTGTCCGCTGGACATCAATTCTCGCAGACGAACTTTTTCCTTCTGACGATTTGGCACTTCGATTCCGACCGCGGTCTTGCCTGTCATGTTTGGAATGATGCGAATGTTTGGAGCGCTCAACGCGCGCGCGATGTCTTTGGCAATCGTTTCCAATCGTGCGACGCGCGTTCCTGGCGCAAGTTCCACAGAATAGAGCGTGACGACTGGACCACTTTCAATTCCAACAACTTCACCATCGAGTTGATATGTCCGCAGAGTTTCTGTCAGCACGCCAGCTTGCTCGCGCACGAAACCTTCCATACGTGCGGAAAAGTTTTCTTCAGGGTCTTCGAGAAGATCGAGAGTTGGAAATTTATATCCCGTGTAATCCACTTCGCGCGGAATGTCTTCGTCGCGCGCAAGCACTTTATTGATGCCCGCCATTCGCACAGGCATCCGCGCAATTCGCTCTCGAAGATCTTGCGCGCTCAGCGCGGGGCGCGCGGGTTCGGCCTCTTCTTGCGTTTCGTCTTCCTGTGTAATTTCCGCTAGATTTACAGCAGATTCTGCCTCTTTCGCCGTTTTGGATTTTGCTTCTTTGGTCTTCGCGGCTGGCGAATATGCCTCGCTCACTTCTTCGTCCTCATCCGATTCCATAACAACACCAAGGCTGGCCGCCGTCGCCGCCTGACGCGATTCTCGCACCAGACGACGACGACGATCCAGCGCACTCTCCGCATTTTCCTTTTCCGCAACATCCGCCCCATCATTCAACTCGTCGCCATCAACACCAACAACCGCTGGTTGGAGACGAGTTCCCTTTCGACCGCCAAAGACACGGCCGAGCATTCCCTTATAGTCAACATTCCAAACTGGATCGAGTGCCTGCACAGCCTTTACCAGCGCACCCGGGAGAGCCATAACAATTTCATCAATTGCCACGATGAATCCAATCAGACAACCTGAAAGCACAATGATGTTTGATCCGATGGGACCGAAGCGTCCCCAAATCTGATTCGCCATCCATCCTGGAACCAATCCCGCTTCCGCTCCGGCCAATGAACCAAAGTTTGGAAACCAAAGAGCGTGCAGAGCCGAGACCGAGAGCATCGCAATGCACGCGCCTATCGATCGAACAATCGGATGTGGTATCGCTCTTCCAGATGCGATCACGCCAAGTGCGTATCCACCGCAAAGCACCAGCACCCATATTCCAAATCCAAGTGCTTCATAGAGTCCATACGCCAACACCGCGCCAACTCGTCCCCCCCAATTATTCGGCGGGTATTGCTGTACGGCGACCGTGTGACTTGGCCAGTCGAAACTGGAAAAACTCACAAGGCAAGCAGTGGCATAAAGCCAAAATGCGGCTCCTGCCAACCAGAGGATTTTCCTGGTCATAGATGCGGGAGGGAGAATCCCCGAGCCGTTACTCGGGCGTGCGATAGCCATGGGCGACTTCTTTGCCATTCTTGATTATCGGCAGGACAAGCCGCCCTGAATCAATTACCCTTGGGATTGATGCACTTTCGACTTGTCGACCAGATTCTTGAATGCGGCCCAGATCGCGCCGTCACAGTGAAAAATGTGACTTTGGCCGAGGAATATCTGCAGGATCACTTTCCAGGGTTCCATGTCCTGCCAGGAGTCTTTATGTTGGAGGCCCTTGTGCAATCCGCACGCTTGGTCTTGGAAGCGCGCGATCGGACCAAGGGTGATGGGATTCCGCGGCGAATGGTGCTTGGTGGAGTTCGCGCTCTTCGGTACGGCAACTTCGTGCGACCTGGCGAAGGTTTGCGCAGCGAAGTGATCGTCGACAAGGAAACAGACGATGGAAGCGTTGTCTTCCGCGGCAGTGCGACGGTATTGCGACACTCACAGACCGCCACCGCGGCGTCTGCGACATCCGCGATATCGTCCTCGGACACGGCAGTCAGCGGACGCTTTACAATGCGTCCAGTACGGATGCTTCAACTTTGACAGGAGGTTCAATTTGTCTATGAGTCAAGATGAGATTTTCAAAAAAGTTCAGGGAGTATTGGTCGATGCGCTTGGCGTTGATGATGACGAGGTCACTCCAACTGCGCGCTTGACCACCGACTTGCACGCCGAGTCGATCGACTTTCTCGATATTGTTTTCCGCATCGAGAAGGCGTTTGGTTTCAAGATTGGTCAAGGAGAACTCTTCCCTGACAACATCAATGATCCTAAATATGTCAGTGATGGCGTTGTGAACGCGGCTGGTCTTGCGCTCTTGAAGGAGCGTATGCCGCATGTGGATTTCACTGCATTTTCCGCTGATCCCAGGCTTGAAAAGGTCTCCGAGGTTTTCACGGTTGAAAGCCTTGTGAAGTTTATCGCAAACAAATTGAAAGCAGGAACGCCCGCCTGACGCGCGGCGTGACGAATGCGCTGGCTTTGGATTGACGCCATTTTATCGCACGAGCCCAACGTGAGGCTTGTGGCCATCAAGAATGTTTCGCTTGCGGAAGATCACCTGCATCAACACTTCGCTGAAGGCGATGATGGTCCATCGCAACCAATGATGCCCGCAAGTTTGATGCTTGAAGGAATGGCGCAGACCGCGGGGATCTTGGTTGGCAGTGTGCGGCAATTCAAAGAGAAGGTCATCTTGGCGAAGGTCACCGAGGCGATTTTCCAGAGCGATGTTTTTCCTGGTCAGTCGATTCGCTATGACGCGAAGATTGATCGCATCGATGATATGGGCGCATCAACCACAGGCACGATCAGTAGATTTGATCACCGTGGAGGAGGATGGATCGACATCGGTCGCACTGAAATTATTTTCAGTCATGTCGATCAGAATCGCGCGGGTCTTGATTTGCCAGAGCACAACTTTGTTTTTGGCGAGAATTTCAGGGCAATTCTCGGCGGTTTGCTGCCGAAAAAATAAGCTGGTGGTGGGGGCCGTGCAAAAGATGCTGTTTTGCCCCCACGGCTGTGGAAATTTTTTTGAAAGCAAAAAAACGACTCGGGGGGGCGTGATTTATTCCGCGGCTTTCGCCGCGGAGGGAGCAAATCGTTTTTTCTCTGCGCCCGTTGGCAAAAATCGCCCGCAGGCTGTTTGGAGTCTCACTTTTTGAATCTTGAAGTGCGTTTGAGTCATTTCGCACTTTCTGCCATAGTTTTTTTGGACTTTTGC
Organism: Planctomycetia bacterium; assembly: GCA_005792145.1. GTDB lineage: Bacteria > Planctomycetota > Phycisphaerae > Phycisphaerales > SM1A02 > F1-60-MAGs104. Next base: position 22,893 of record SXSS01000001.1, read on the forward strand.
AACTCTTGGATTATCTTTCAAGTACTGTTCGCTCGTTCGGGTTCTTCCAGGAGGCAATCATGTCGATGACTTCACACTTTCGCCAGTTTTAGTTTCGCCC
>SXSS01000038.1 GCA_005792145.1 Planctomycetia bacterium
GAAGACCTTCTGATCAAACAGACAGGAGACTTTGAGGTTGAACGAAAACGAATTGAGGAATTGGCCGCCCGCATTTCTGATTTGGAGGCGATGAAGGATCGCCAAGATCGATTGGAAGAGGAGCGGGGCATCATTACCAAGACGATCAGCGAACTAGATCTTGCGCGAGCTCGAGAGGATTCGATCCCAGTATCAATTGCACAAAAAGCATTGACACCACGCGAAATTTCCTTTCCCTATTGGAAGATTGTTCTCCCAGGAGCATGGTTTGCAGTCTTCGCGATCGGTATTGGCGTAATTTTTTTACGAGAGTTTCTCGATCAAAGAGTTCGATTCGCCAGTGAACTCGCTAGCTTGGCAAATGGAAAAATCCTTGGCGTTATTCCAGATTTGGCCGACGATGAATCAAGCCCAAACAAAGTGGACTTCGTCGTGCGTGAATCGCCCCAGTCAGTTTTGGCGGAAAATTATCGCCAAATTTCGACCAATTTACTGAAAGCACTTTCTGATGATATTGGCGGAGTTATTGGAATTTTCTCTGCGATGCCTGAATCTGGAGTGACCACCATCATCTCCAATCTCGCATCGAGTGCGAAGGTTGTTGGCAAGAAAGTGTTGGTCATTGATACAAATTTCCGAAAGCCCGAAGTGGCTCGCATCTTCGGCGTCTCAGAAGACGTTCCAGGACTGAGCGACCTGCTCTCAGGGAAAGCAGAATTCAATAATGTGATTCAGTCATCTGCATATGGCATTGATGTCATCAATGTAGGGCAAGGTCGAATGATCGAACTTCTCAACACATCCAAGATGTCAGAAATGATGGATATGGCTCGCGAAAAGTATGACATCATTTTCCTCGATACTGCTCCAGCCGGCATCGCGGCTGAAGCGATTGTCGTTGCGAATCGAGTCGACGCTTCGATCCTTGTTGTCCGCGCGATGCGCGATCAGCGAGGACTTGTCACTCGACTTGTCGGTCAACTTTCAGCGCAAAGAGGTAAGTTTATTGGAGCAATTCTGAATCGCCCCGAGCAAACTGCTGGCGGTTATTACCGCAAGAACGCACAAGTCATGGTCGGATATGGAGCATCACCTTCAAAAGCGACTCCTGCAGCGGGAACTGCCTGACATTATGTCGTCTCAGGACCTCCTAACTAAGATTGAAGTGCTTTCACCAGCGGTTGTCCCTGTGCACACAGTCTTCGTTGATGCCGTTGAAATGTTGAATGTCTTTGCTCCGGTGTTTATCGCGGGCTTTCTCATCACGCTTGCTGCGACTCCAGTTGTTCGTCATTTGGCGCTCATCGTTGGTGTCATTGACACTCCTGACGCGCATCGCAAACAGCATAAAGCGCCAGTGGCGTATCTCGGTGGAGTGGCCGTCTTTATCGGTTTTATGGCAGCAATGCTCGTCGGTTCTATCGCTCTTGATGGCGAATCTGCAGATCTTGCTCCTGTGCCAATTTCAATTCTTGTCGGAGCGACGGCAATTGCTTTGACCGGTCTTGCGGACGATATTTGGAAGTGGGACGCTCGATTGAAAATCGCAGGTCAGCTTGTGGCAGCTGCGGCATTGGCGTATTCCGAAATAGGAATCGGCGTAGTCACTGGTTTTCTTCAGCCATTCTTGGGGCCTGCCAATGATGAACTCTTCCATCTGGGTTCGATAGTCATTCTCAACGCAACGCTTTATTACTGGGTGGGAACCGCGTTCTTGGGATTCGTCATCATCGGCGGATGTAATTCAGCGAATTTGATTGATGGACTCGATGGTCTGCTCACTGGCACAACCGCAATTATGTCTTCTGGATTCCTTGCAATCAGCTTGCTCCTCGCGTCGACAGTGATGATTGAAGATCCATCGACGAGTTTTGTTGGAGTTCGTGTCGCATTATCACTCGCACTCCTTGGAACCATGCTCGGCTTTCTTCCGTGGAACTTCAATCCCGCGGTTATTTTTCTAGGAGATTGTGGGAGTTTGCTGATTGGCTATCTCTGCGTCACAACAATCTTGCTCTTCGGCGAGCAAGGAGCGCCAAGCCTCGTGGTCGCTGGCTTCATCATCTTTGGATTACCAATTACTGATACGACTCTCGCAATCATCCGACGCAAGGTCGCGGGAGTGTCAATGAGCACTCCAGACGCGCAACACATTCATCATCAGATCAAACGACTCTTTGGATCAGTGAAGAAATCAGTTTTCGCGCTCTATGGCATCACATCCATCTTTACCGTGATTGGAGTTGCAATCGCATCTGTGTTGCTCTTGACGGGAACGCGCGTCTTGGTTGTCTATTCGATTGGAATCGCTTTCTTCGGATTTGTCATATCTGTTGCAGTCAAGATCGCCTTGATTCAACGCGCGAAGTCCGAATTTGCTGATCAAGATTTGCAAACGGCAAGTGAAAGTATCTCTGTCAGGACAAGTACGAAGTCAAGTACTCAGACAAGTACACCCGCGAGTTCGGATCAACCGGCGTGAGCGACGGCGATTCGGGTCATATCCCAGTTCTTTTGAACGATGTTCTGCAGTCAATTGCTCCCAAGCGGGGTGATTGTTTTGTCGATGCGACCGCTGGACGCGCAGGACACGCCAGCGCGATCGCCGCCGCAATCAATCCTGGTCGCATTCTTCTCTTGGATCGCGACAAGGAAAATCTTGCTTATGCCGAATCATGTGTTCGGGCGGCGGCGCCCGATTCGCAGGTCGATGCGGTCCATGGCGATTTTCGAAATATCGCGGAAATCGCTAAAAAGCAGGGGATTTGCGCAGATATTGTGTTGGCGGATCTCGGCATCTCAAGCAATCAACTCGATCAACCAGAACGAGGTTTCGGATTTCAGAAAGATGGTCCGCTCGATATGCGGCTCGATCGTTCCTCTCCATACTCGGCCGCGGACATCGTTCGCGATCTTTCAGAGTCCGATATTGCTGACTTGATTTTCAATCTTGGCGAAGATCCTTTCGCAAGATTGATTGCGCGGAAAATTGCACAAAGTCGCTCGCAAGCGCCGATTATTACGACGGCGCATTTGGCTCGACTTGTGCGCGAGGCATATGGCTCGCGCGCCCGTGATTCCAGATTGCATCCAGCTACTCGGACCTTCATGGCCCTCAGGATCGCGGTCAACGACGAACTGAAGGCTTTGGAAGATCTTCTGAAGTCGATCGCTTCGGCGATTCGCTCCACGAGTGTTGGGTGGCTTTCGTCGGAAGCGCGGGTTGCGGTGATTTCCTTCCATTCATTGGAGGACCGTCAAGTCAAGCGAACATTCGTCAGCCTTGCGGACGAAGGACTCGTTCACAGGGTGAATCGCAAGCCATTGATCGCCGGTGATTCTGAAATCTCCGACAATTCAAGGGCAAGATCAGCAAAGCTTCGCACAGTCAGCCGCATCGCTCAACAGTAACTCGCTCGCTCACTCGCTCGACAATCTCACCCAAGACAACAAGGACGTTGCAACAATGACACGTGAACACAAACTCGCCGTCGTACTCGGATTCGGACTCCTCCTCTTCGTAGGAATTCTTGTTTCAGATCATTTTTCGGCAACACAGCGGCGCAGTCCAGCCGATCTTGCTGCCAACACAATTCGCGAAGTTCGACCAGCTCCTCCGGTTTCCATTCAAACGATTCAGGTCAACAATCGTGCTGGTGTGAATGCTGGAAATGGCCAACTTCCAAATGGACAAATGCTTGTAGGTGGAGAAACGTCCGCCATTCCAACAGGGTTGATTCCAACACCTGCCCCACAAGCTGCGTTGGTCGGTGTGCCAGCGGAACTTTACACGCTCAAGGATGGCGAGACGCTTTATAAAATCTGTCAGGCGAAATATGGAAATGGAAATCTCTGGAAGGAACTCGCCGATTTCAACAAGGCGACAATTTCCAATCCAACCAAGCTTCGCAAGGGATCTACGATTCGCTTGCCATCAGTCAGTGTGCTTCGAGGCGAAGTGACTCCACCCGCAGTTGCAACCGTCGTGCCTGCACCTCAAATGCTGACGATCACCAATCCTATTCAAGAACAATTGCAGCAACCAGTGCAGCAGCCAACAACAACGAGAGAGTATGTTGTTCAGAAAGGCGACACGCTTGGTTCAATCTCAACGCGCGAACTTGGAACAGCGAAGAAGTGGGAATCGATCTTTGAAGCAAATCGTGATCGACTGAAGAACCCGACCGATCTCAAGATCGGAAAGTCACTGCGAATTCCACTGGGCATCTGATCCGGAACCCATCAGTTGTTCGCAAAAATCACTGCAATTATAGTTGGAATTGGCATACTCGCGTGTGGCGTTCTTGTTCAGCGCCAGCA
>SXSS01000039.1 GCA_005792145.1 Planctomycetia bacterium
ACGATGGCGGTGTTCATCGTGGACGATGCGGGGAGGAGATCCCACTTTTCGCAAGAATCGTCGGATTGGTGGATGTCTTTGATGCACTGAGTAGTGATCGTTGCTATCGGGATAAGTGGAAGGGCGATAAGGTCCTTGAGCACATCCAAGACCAAAAAGAAAAACATTTCGATCCGGAGTTGGTTGAAATTTTCTTCGCGAAAATCGATGCGATTTATAGAGTTCGTGATTCCAACCAAGAACAAGCCTAAAACCATTTCACTGCAATGAATCACATCCTAGGATCAATTCTGGGTGTGTTTGCAATGTGCGTCTGCACATCTTGTGATTGCGCTTCCCAAGCGTCTTCTTTGCAAATTTCGAAATTCGCATTTCGTGAAGTCGCGATGGGTTGCGAAATGCGCGTCGAACTCTTCGCGCGGACATCGGCGCAGGCGCGAAGTCTCGCGAGCGCAGCATTCGACCGAGTGCATGCACTGAATGATGTGTTGAGTGACTATCAAGCAACATCGCAAGTTGGAAGACTTACGACGGATTCAAGCGAATCAATCCCAATCAGTCCAGAACTTTTCGATGCTCTGGAAAGATCGATTCAAATTTCGCGTGCAACTGGCGGGTGCTTCGACGCGACAATCGGCGCATTGAGTCAACTCTGGAGGAAGGCACGCAAAGAAAACATCGTTCCAAGCGAAGATGCCATTGCCCGCGCAAACGCAATGGGCGGATGGGATAAAATCGCCTTGAAATCCAGAGCAAATCACGACGAAACAACGCTCACCTTCTTGCGCCCTGGAATTCGTTTGGACTTCGGAGCAATTGGCAAAGGCATCGCCGCTCAGGCCGCGCTGGAAACTCTTCGCACACTCGGCACATCTATTGCGATGTGTTCGCTCGCCGGAGATATCGCCTGTGGCGATGCGCCCCCTGACAGCGATGGATGGACGATCGACGTGGAATCTGGAATTGAAGGAGTCCCGCCATGCAGACTGGTTCTGCGCAATCAATGTGTTTCGACAAGTGGCGACGAGTCGCAGCATTTTGACGCGAATGGAATTCGTTATTCGCATGTGATTGATCCTCGAACAGGTCACGCAGTCACTCGGCGGATTGCAGCGACGGTTGTCTGTCGCGATGGAGCAGTCGCCGATGCACTTGCAACTGCGCTCTGCGTGGGCGGACCAGAATTGCTTGGGATATCGACAGATTTACAGCACGCGCTGAGTGGTCTCTCTCTCGGCGGTTTTCAAGCGAGAGTCGCAGAGATCACATCTTCTTCGCAAGGCACTCCATCAATCACTCTCACCAGTGGATGGAATGCGCTTGTTGCATCGACTATCAACCGCGACCAGGTATCGCCACTGGCGCCTGTTGAAGCGGGCCAAACTGCAGTGAAGGCGGCATCAAATTCATCGGATCAGATAGCGCCGCTTCCCAAGTGAATTCCGCGCCGGAATAAGCGGCCATTCGACCCATAATCGCACTCATCGTGCTCTCGGCAACCTGCTTTGTTTCGTTCAGCGGGGTGCCATCAAGAATCGCCTTCTGCAAATCAATATGTTCTTGCACATATGGATTATTGTTTGGCCCGTCGAAGGTCCACGGCTTTTCGCCTGTGATGCGAGCGGATCCGGATGTGAGTCGCGCGATTCCTGTTGTTCCATAAATGACTTCTTCCACTCGGCCCGAAGTGTTTTCTTGTTGTCTCGCCATACTGAGTGCGAATCTTGGCTCGGTGTCACCTTGTGCTTGTGGATATTCAAAGTCCACAGCAAAGTGATCAAAAACATTTCCAAATTCTTTCTGGTCGGTTCGTGACTGGCGACCTCCGACGGCGATGCAGCGTGAAGGATGAGAATCCATTGCCCAATTTGCAACATCGATATTGTGCATATGCTGTTCTACAATGTGATCGCCCGAAAGCCAAGTGTGGTAGAGCCAGTTGCGAACTTGATTTTCCACATCACTTCGCTTTGGGTCGGGGGAAACATTCCAGAGGCTTCCCATATTCCAGAAAACACGCGCTGCAACGACACGCCCGATAGCGCCATCTTTGATTCGCTGCATCGCTTCCAGATAGCACCATTCGTGACGACGCTGCGTTCCAGCTGCGACGCGTAATTTCTTCGCATCGACTTCGAGAGATGCCGCGAGCATCGTTCGGATTCCCGTTGGATCGACCGCCACAGGTTTTTCAACGAACGCATTTTTTCCCGCAGCAACTGCCGCAGAAAAATGAATCGGACGAAATCCAGGCGGCGTCGCCAAGATGACATAGTCACAAGGAACCGCAATGACACCTTGATATGCGTCAAATCCAGTGAAGCATTGAGCCGAAGCGACCTTCGATCGTTCACCGAACGATGCGAGTCCCGACTGTGCGGATGTGATTCGTTCTGAAAAGAGATCGCCGTATGCAACGATGCGCGCTTCAGGCGATGCTTCAAGAGCATTGCCCGCCGCACCAGTTCCACGACCACCGCATCCGATCACGCCGATTCTGATCTCGCGCTTTCCGCGTGCCGCCACCAAACGAGCGGCATTGGCGTTGCTCGAAACAAAACCACCAACTCCTGCGATGGCCAGTGTCGACCACGCAGTGCTCTTCACAAATTCTCTGCGATTGATTTTTTCCATTGGGTTCTTTCTTTTCGAAGTGTTCAAACTGCTGTTGTGGGTGTGACACCAGGACGCGGCGCCTTCTGAATCGGCATTGGATTTTCAAATGATTTCGGGGTGAGATTTTCTCCCGATGTTGTCGCCTCTTCCCATGTCACCTGCTTGCCCGAATATGCGGACATTCGACCCATAATTGCCATCAAGCACGAATCCGCCATGAACTCCCCTTCGTTGATTGTTCGATGATCGCGGATGGACTTGAAGAGGGTGTCGTGCTCAACTTGATACATATCTGGCGTCGCGCCATTCTTTGGATACTGCCAAATCGTCTTGCCAGAATAATCCTTGATCCAGTGCGTTGGACCCCAACCATTCACCCACGCATATCCCTTTGTGCCGTTGATCCAATCGTCGTTGTTGTTGTAACAATTCGCTTGCTGTCGAGTGGTCAGGACACAACGCGGACCATTTTCATATTCATAGATGATCGAGAAATTGTCATAGATATCACCACGCTCTGGAATGTCTTCGCGGCAATATCGGCTTCCAATTCCAGTGCATTTCGTTGGATACCGCCCACCCATAGCCCAGTTGATTTTGTCGATCGAATGAACGGCTTGCTCGACGAGGTGATCTCCCGAAAGCCATGCGAAGTGTTGCCAATTGCGAAGCTGAAAATCAAAGTCCGACCAACCTGCTTGTCGTGGTAGTGTCCCAAGTGGTCCAGTCAAATATGTTGCGCTGATGCTGACGACTTCTCCAAGTCGCCCGCCGAGAATTTCGCCATAAATCGCACGCTCGGGGCTGGAACTGCGCCAACAAAATCCACTGACAATTGTCAGATTCTTCTCTCGTGCAATCCGCACGCTTTCCTTCACGGATCGATATCCCACCGAGTCAACACAGACAGGCTTCTCGCAGAAAATATTTTTTCCTGCGGCGACACACTTCGCAAGTTGCTCTGGACGGAACGATGGCGTTGAGCAAAGAAGCACAACATCCACCAGCGGAAGCAGTTGATCAATCGCATCAAGACCGACGAATTGACGATCGGCTGGAACAAGCACGCGCTCTTTCCCATCTTCCTTCAATAAATTCGCGAGGCTGGAATCAAGACGATCTCGAAACGCGTCCGCCATCGCCCAGATCACAACACCTTTGTCAGCGGCAAGAGCTTGAGCGGCGGCACCAGTTCCGCGCCCTCCACACCCAACAAGTCCAACTTTGATTCTGTCATCCCCAGGCGCGCCAGCCCAAACTGGAAAGGGAGCGAGCGTGGCGCCAACTCCAACAATTGCCGCGGTTTTTATGAATGCACGACGAGTTTCATCGGTCTGGGACATCGGATCTTTCTCCATTTTTTCCAAACTGAACTTTGAATTCACCACTGAAAAGTCAACAAGAGCCTACATCACTGAGGCTTGGTAGTTGCAGGAATTGGCGGATTTGTTGGCGCGGCGGGCGCGGCGACAGGTCCATCGCACACCACCCGAAATCCAATCCAACCCGCATCAGCAAGCCACCAAACACTCTTTGGAATTTGCGGATCCGTTCGATTCCACTTTGGAGAATCAACTTCCAAAGCACTGCATCCGATTTCATTTTGCGCTTCACGGTATGAACCGCCAAGAACAACTCCAGTTCCATCTGGTTGCACGCACCACTCCGCAAGATTGCCATATACATCATGCAAACCCTGCGCGTCGGCTTTTTTCGTTGCAACCTTATGAGTCGTGCCGTCGCTGTTCTCATCAAACCAGGCGAAATCACCAACGGCGTCTGCGGAGATCTTTCCCACTTCGCAAGCACGCTTCCATTCTGCAACAGTCGGCAATCGATAATTCTTGCCACTCTTTGCGGAGAGCCACTGGCAAAAACCATTTGCATTCTTGAAGCTGACAGAATTCGCAGGCCATCCAGCGTGGCCAAATCCGCGATCCATCGCGATATATGGCTTCGTTGGACGAGTCACCGCATCGGCGTCTGCCGAATCGCTCTTGCCATCAACTTTATCGAATCCATAAATGCAAATATCGAGGACTTCCCACGGAATTTCAGTCTTGCTCATCCAGATACCGCTTGCGCCAGGCATTGCTGCGACAGGAATCATTTCGATCGATCTGGCAGTTCCACGAATCGATTCGGTGAAGGCTTTGGAATCAGCATCCCCCGCTCCAGAAAGCATCCAGCTCGAAAGAGGGAGTAAAATTAGTACTTCACAAAAGGTGAAACTTTTTTTTGGAATATTCATCGCTTTATTGGAAAGTCTAGCGATCCACTGCAAGATGTAAGCATAAGATATATTTCTATGCTCGCTTTATTTACATCGATCATTCTTGTCGCGGCACCTCAATCGATTGGCAAAATCGAACCGAGTGTCGTCGAACTTCTCACGCTGCCGCTTGCTCCAGATAGTTCGATCACGCTGCGACTCGAATCGATGAGCGTGGTATCGCCAACCGGCATCGTGGTTCACCGAAGTCACGGGCGAGAATCGTGGGCGCAAATGGATGCATCGCAAGTCAAGATGTGGAAAGCGAAATCACTCGATGGCTTGTGGAGCGGATTCCTCGCATTCTCTCCCAGCGGTGGTCTGGGATGGATCGAGTTAAACGGCCAGCGCTTGGTCTTGATGGGATGCGAGGAAAATCCTGCAGAATCTGGCAAGGGACTTCGCCCTGGACCTTGGCGCTTGGAACCTGAAGGTCGACCTTCTGCGCCACCAATCGAGGAACTGTGTCGTGTCATTGATCGACCCGATGATCAAGGTTCCATCGCAGGCGCTGCAATTCCTGAAGTGAACATTGCAACTCTCCCCCGACTTGTTGAAATGGCAGTCGATGCGGATTATGAATTCACTTCTATGTTTGCAACGCCAATGGCTGCGATTGATTACATCCTGACTCTCTATGGCGCGAACAGTTTCATCCTCGAGCGTGATTGCAACACTCGTCTTCGTATGAATTACATTCGGACATTCGACACTGCCGACGATTTATACAACGAACCAAATCCGCTGAATCCATTTCGCGATGAATGGAATGCAAATCAGACTTGGGTGACGCGCGACCTTGCTCAACTCTTGACTGGTCGGCGAGATTTGCCATATGGCGGTGTCGCGTGGCTGAACGCTGCTTGCACTGATCATGGTTATTCCGTCTCTGGATACATGATCGGCTCCTTCGCAGATTCCACGCAGACCAATCCAGGGAATTGGGACATCATCGTTTCAACCCACGAAATTGGCCACAATATTGGCACGCTCCACACGCACAATTACGGCATCGATAACTGCGCATCCGGCAGTGTGCAGCGCGGAACAATAATGAGTTACTGCCATGTGGTCTCGGGCGCAACATCCAACGTCGATCTGCGATTCCACCGTGGAACAGCCGAGGTAGTCGTCGGATGGGTATTGAATAACGCACCCTGCCTCGCAAGCGATTGCAACAACAACGGCACAAGCGATGCGGAAGAAATCGCAAGCGGCGCACTTGTGGATAGCAACGCTGATGGCATCCCAGATCTCTGTCAAGATTGCGACGCCAACGGAGTGCTTGACCCAATTCAAATCGCCGCGGGCGCTGCGGATGTTGATCAGAATGGACGACCAGATTTTTGCGACATCGACTGCAACGGCAACGGCGTTCCCGACCTTGCGGATATTGGCAGCGGAGAAATTGCGGATGACGACGGCAACTTCATCCCCGATTCTTGCCAAGTTGATTGTGATGAAAATGGCGTGGCAGATGGTGTTGATTTGATTGTGGATGTCAGCCGAGATCTCGATCGTGATGGAGTGATTGATTCCTGCGAAGATTGCAACGGCAATGGCGTTGCAGATCCCACCGATCTTGCTGGAGCGCTGGGACTTTGGACCGTGCAGTTTTCGCCCGCGCTCTTGATTGAACTCGATGGACGCAGCGGAGTTCAGCGACGCACAATCGACCCTTCTAGTGCGGGAATCCAGTCTTTTTCTGCAATTGAAGCCGCACTCGATGGATCGCTACTTCTAGTTGCGATCACCAAAGGAGAATCCGCGCTCTTTCGATTCGATAGAACGACGGCGGCTCTGTCGCGACTCACCACCAGCGCATCGGCATTCCCAGTCGCCAACAAATTGCGCCTGGTTCCAGGAACGAGTGGTTCACTCGCTGCATGCGATGTGCTTGACCCAATCAACAAACGAATCACTCGCTGGCGATTGGCCGATGGCGTATCTCTGGGAACTATGGTCCAACTCGCATCTGATTCTTCTCCCCGATCATTCGCCAGACAAGCGTCCGCATATCTCATCATCAACGCAGACGGAACAATCGTGCGCAGCGCGACCGAAGGAAGCGCTCCCGCGCCATTTGGCTCACTTGAAGTGGGCGCGGACGCAACGGACATTCTTGTTGCTTCGGACGACCGAGTGTTGGTCAGCGACCGCGCAAGCGACTCGATTCAGAAATTTTCATCGACCGGCGCGTCGCTTGGGCGCTTTGATCTCGGCCCTGTTCCAACATCCAGCGTCGCGCTCATTGATCCCCAATCGCTCGTCACTGCGCGACAGAATCCCAGCGTCATCTTCATTCTCACAGCGGGGGCAAACGCAGCCGTACACGGTCACCGTCTTTCTGATGGTAATTACCTTCGCACTTACCGCATCTATAGAGTCGACGCAGTTGGGTCCGACGGCTTTGCTCAAATCGGCCAGTCACCGCTTGATATTGATATGAATTTCGAACTCGATTCCTGCTTGGAAACACTCCCCGCCGATCTCAATAACGATGGGTATGTCGATGGGCTTGATATGGCGACACTTCTCTCGGCATGGGGATCATCCAGTGTTGTCGCAGACATAAATCTCGACGGCATTGTCAGTGGGCTTGACCTTGCAATCTTGCTTTCGGGTTGGACTGGATAAAAGTCCACGCAAAGGCGAGCGGTCAAAAGCAGAACAAAACAATTTTCAAATCAGCCTCGGCGCGTCCACAGCGCTGCGTCGAGTATCGACCAAATGTGGATGATCCAGCCGAGAAGAATCCACCAAAGAATTGCCGCAAGCACAAACTGCACGATTGCAATCAGCAATCTCCCCTGCAGCAATTGACCAAGTCCAGGAATGAAAAAACTGCAGAGCGCCGCGATGACATTTCCAGACGAGCCTTGGCCATTACTCATTTGTGAATTCCTATTTTTCTCTCATCCACACGCCTGAGACCCAATGGTCTCAACCCCAATCTGACAACAGGATAGTCAAATCAGGACCGCCCACAGTGCCGTCACCATTTATGTCCGCCGATCCAGAACCGCCCCACTGCGAAAGTATGAATGTCAGATCAGTTCCGTTGACAACTCCATCATTATTGATGTCGGCGGGACGCGGTGAGGTGCAATTGAATCCGAAGATGCGCAGATCATCGACGCCAGCCTCGATCAGACTTCCCGCATCCAAATCACGCGCCTGAAATCGCAAGCGCATCGCATTTGTTGGAGTCATGAAACTTGCAATTCGAACTTGTTTCTCGGTCCAAGAACCTGGACTTGCAGTCACAAGGTCCACCTGCGTCCAAGTTGTTCCAGCATTGTTTGAGAGCAAGATCGGCATGGAATCAAGTCCAGGCGAACCGCCTAAATTATTGGAATACCAAACATAAAATCCAAAAACAGGATCTGCGAGTTGAGTTGCGTCGATCGATGGCGTGGTCAGCGATGTCGTTCCACCATCGACATCTGCCGCACCTGCTGAACCACCAACAGCTCCCTGCCCAGTGATCCAAGCGAAAGTTCCGTTGTCTGTGTGATCATCTTCTGGCTGCGCGGTGGTTCCCACTGGATTCACTCGATCCCAAAGACCCGAAGTTGCATTATCACCAGTCGCTCCAACCACCCAGCCATTTGCGTTGACCTCCATTTGATCCGTGAATCCAACGCTTTCGCCGTATGCGACTGAAGCAGAGCGCATCGCTCCAACTGGATCACGCACGATCACACCACTGCCCAAGGTGAATTCCACCGCAAAGGAAACTGTCGAAGGACAAATCAGAACTGGAAACGCCGCCTTCCAAAGACCAGCACCCATTGGAACTAGAGGCTCTGTTCGATCCGTCGGGCCACCCGTGTTATAAATCAGTTTCGCGCCATTTGCGGCGATGGTTTGACCGGCTGCCAATTGCGTTGAAACATTGAAAGATCCATTCGTAGGAGCGATTTGCGTTGGGACGCCAGTTGGATATGAAACTGTCAGCGGATTGACTCCGACAGTCCACACAAATAAACCTCGCTGAATGTCACTGCCGATCACAGTTCCACTTGGAAAGAATGGATAGTTGCTCCATAGTCCGGCATAGCCAGTCGCATTTTCAGTTGGATATGTATCGAACCACGCTATCTCATTGGGAGATGTGCGATTGGTGATGTCAAAAATTCGTAAACCTGTTTTGTAGTTGCTGGCGTAGAGATTGTTTCCCTTGATATACAGATTGTGATCGACGGAAACAAGCCCGTTTGAATATCCGCCCGCATAAAACGGGGCGGCAAGGTTTTCGATGTTGATGATTCGCGTGAGTGCATTTATCCCAAAATTTTGTTCATCAATTTCATCGTTGATATATGCGTATTTGAAATCAGGGGAAATCCAGACCTGATGACAATATGCGGCGTTGGGATAAGTCGCTCGACCAATGACCACGATGTTCGCCTTGTCAGTGATGTCGAGGATGTCCATTCCAGAATCCGTCTGGCCGCCATTGAGACCGCCGCAAGCAAGAAAAATCTCGCGACCTGCGTACGGTCCACTTGGCCAGTTGAATACCGCACCATCGTGGGTGTACTTGGAACTCCAAGCGCTGACATATGCGGGAAGTGCTGGATTTGCCAAGCTGTATACGCGCACTCCGTTCGAACCGCCACCCATTCGATAAAGATAACCGGTCACTTCATTGATGATCATTGTGTGTGTGGATGTCACGCCACCATCGACGACTGTTCCAAGATCTGTGATCACACCTTGATCGATTCCTGCGAGATTGAAAATCTGAATTCCTCCACCACCTTCGCTGACTGAATAGCAATAGTTCTGATAGGTCTTCATATTTCGCCAGAGACTGTCGGATGCGCTGGCCGGTCGCGGCATAAACTTCACCAACTGCGATGCTGATGGATTGGTGATCTCCACGAATGCAGTTCCGTTGCTCATTCCAAGAATTGCGTACTCGCGCCCAGTTGGGCTGACATATCCCCAACAATCACTCGCGCTCGTCGCAGCTGCGCTGATAGCAGTCGAAGGAAACCACGCTTGTAACTGAACATTCAAAGATTGAAAGGTTGATCCCGCAACGCCGCCTTCGCTTGCTCGCCAAATCGGACCGAAGAATGGCGGTTCCATATCTTGTTCCTTGGGATCGTCTTCGTGCGCCCAGGCTCCAAAGCCTGCGGTCAGCGCCGCGGACAAGGCGACAATCATGGTGAGGATCATTCCGCTTGAGTAAAGCGAAGGAGCATCTTTCTTCATAACCTACTTTACTCAATAGATTTTTCGCGTCCACTCCAATCTTTGTCATTTATGTAGTTTTTTTCTCATTTCGCCCCCTCGGGGCCAACCGTGGATTGGGGATTGCGGGTCCATTCGACCGGAGGAGGCGTGCCGTCAAGAGAACGCAAAAATGCCAAGAGATCTTGCAATTCTTGAGGTGAAAAGTCCCGCCTTTTCAGGATCGATTCGCGGTGATGGTCGATGGTGACCGACCCTTCGAGCGTGCTATAAAAATGAAGCACCTCTTCAAGCGTGGCGAATTGCCCTTGATGAAAATATGGCGCGGTCAAGCCAACATTTCGAAGTGATGGAGTGCGGAATGCACCCCATTGATCTGTTTGCGCGACCAATGAATCTACGATTGCGGCGCGCTCGCTGCGAGGCGAATCAGAATATTCACCGCTCGTGCGAAACGGACTTGCCTGCAGCGCAGTCACTGCCGCGAAGCGTCCAGGATCTGAAAGCAAATCATTTCGAGGCGCTGCGCCGAGGGCATGAAATTCGCCATCACTCAAGAGCGGGCCAACATGACATTGCCAACAGAGCGCGCGACTGGTGAACAGATCAAGACCGCGCTGAGCGCTTGGAGAAAAATCCAGCGCGGGAACGAGATCGAGTTCGCGCGGCATTTGAAGATCACGCCAACGATCAACCCAGCGGTCGAATGGACTCGGACCAGTGACCAGCCTGCGTTCATATGCGGCAAGCGCTTTGCCTATGTTGGAAATTGCCCGCTCAATATCCGCACTCGAAAGTGGCTCTTGAGGAAATTGTCCAAAGAGTTCTTCATACTGCATCCGAAGCGCTGGATCACTGACAATTCGATCGACGATATTTTGGAAAGTATTCCCCATCTCTCTCGGATGCGACATCGGTCCATGCGCCTGACTCCACATCGAATCAAACCGACCATCCCAGTTGAACCAAGTCTGATGCGCCGCATCCAGAATCGTCAGCGTGTTGTGAACTCCCTGCGAAATTCCCATATTCAACGCGATTCCGTCGGTGAAGGATTTTTCCGGCTTATGACAAGTCGCGCAAGAAATGTCGCCATTCACCGATAATTTTGCGTCAAAAAAGAGATCGTGCCCGAACCTCGATGCGCGAAGATCATCACAGAGATGATTGGTCACATCGTATGGAACTGGTCCAGGAAAACCCATCTCATTCACTCGATCGATTTGCGCGCGACCAAAGACAACGCCTGAAAAATTAGGATCGGGCGGCTTTGGCGACAGGGTTGAATTTGGTTGAGTGCACGCCACGACAACACCGATGCCACCGACAAACAGGGCGATCCACTTCAATACATGAGAATATTCCACTGCGCCCTTTCTATGGTTGTTCCATCGTCAATGTCTACATCCACTTCCCACCGACCCGACATATGGAAGAGCATTCCGTCTGCGCGACACTTTCCCGATTTTTCCAAAAGAATCGTTGGCGCAATATTCATACCGTGACCGTGTTCTGGCATCTGCGCATCGACCATAACACTCATAGGAAGATCGCGGGGACTTCTCGTGGACTCGATACTCAATTCGATTGTGAATCTTCTGCGAACAATCGGCAACTCTGATTCCTTTCCATCTACAAGCACTCGCCACTTCACTCGCCACGATCCATCGTTGCTGAGAGTTTCGTGCCACGCATTCTTCACGGGGAAAGTTTTCGCGTCGCTTCCCTGCATCATTATGGCGGCAGAAAGCGGCAGCGCAAGAAATGCCGTCAGCAGAAATATCGAAATTCTGCGAATACAAAACATTATGGCACCGCCCCTGTTGGTTTTGCCGCGGCCGGTGCGTCAGTTTTCTTGCGGATTTTCAGCACTTCATCCGCCGTTCGAGCCCGCGTATACGCCCGTCCCAAACTGAATGTCATCTGCCACTCGCCATCAGCGCCAAATCTTTGCGCTCGATGATTGCCGCCGTCGACCACATACAGATCGCCACTTGCGCCGAATACCGCCGCACCTGGCAACCACATTTGTCCATCGGCAACTCCACGCGAACCGATTCGGCGAATGCTTCCATCGCTTGCAGAGCGCACCACAGAGTCGCCCCATGAATCCACGACAACCCATTCGTTGTTTGGTGCGGTGATCAACCCGGATGCAAATGCAACATCGTGAAGTTGTTGAAATCCCGATGTGCGCCACGCGTTTTGTTCCCATTTGAATTGACAGAGCATCGCGGGACGATCAAAAACAACACCAACAGTTCCATCCACCGCGACTGCTATTGATTGCGCACGCGCGGTCGTATCGGGCGCTGCGATGGCGGCGGTTGATGCCGTGCGCAACGAAGAATCAAGCGTGACAATGCGAGGGCCTTCATCGCAAAGTGCAAGAATGGACCCGTCGGGCGCGCGCGCCAAACCTGTGATGCGAGCATCCGCGGGAAGATTCATTCGATCATAAGAACGAGTCTTGACAAGCTTCGCCATAAAAGGTTCAAAGATGATTTCCTTCGGCGGTGGAGTCAATTCCCAGAGCGCAAGTCTGCGATTGATCCCATCGGCAACCAGCAATCGCGTGCCATCGTTCAGCGCCAACAGCGCATCGACCTTGCCAATTTCATGGGGTTTTGTCCCTGCATTAGCGATATTTGTCACATGCAGAGGTTGGCCCTTGGAAAGATCAAAGACCACAATGCTGCACGATTCTGGATCGTGCATAAAGAGTCGCTGCCCATCGCGCGCGGCGGAAGCGCCGAAATGACTTTGAACGCCATCCAGTTTCGGCAAGACCAGTCTGATATCTGCGGGCTCGACAGCAAGTCCAGGCACGAATGCTTGAACGCGTCTCTCGAAAGGTTCGCAGACGACCGCGAGGGAAGTTTTCATTGCTCCTCGATTGACATCATTGCAGACAGCGATCGCAGTTGGATAATGCACTGCTCCTTCGCCATCTCGAGGGCGAACCGCGTGTTGTCCATATGCGAGTTGACCTCGTCCTTGCAGATCCTGCCGAGAAACTCTGTGATTGAATTGATCCGCTATAAAAATCCAACGACCATCGCTCGCAACCCCCATCGGATTATGAAAGAGTCCAGGAAATGGTCCGCGACCACCCCACGATGCGAGAACTTTTACTGGCGCGGAGTTATCCGAGAGATCGAGGAGGAAAACCCAATTCTGTTCGCTTGCAGTGACGACAAGTTTTCCATCGCCGCAGAAAGCGACACCAAATGGAAAACCAATAGCGCTGTTCTTGATCTGGAAAATTTCCCGCGCAATTCGCCTGATTTCCTTGCCTGCAAGCGAGCAGATCACAATCTCTCCCGTTGCTTCATCCACAATCGCAACGCAAGGTGATGGCGGATTGCCCGCCACGCCGACGGCAATTTGACCTGGCGCGCGAAGAGGCGCATCCGTGGCGAACTTTTCTTGCCAGACTCCAAGGGGCGAATAGCGATCAATGGATCCTCGGCGACGATCACTCAGCAAGATCGAACCATCCGCGAGTGCGGCGACGCCGCTTGGTTGAAGGAGTTTTTCGCCACCGACTTCTTCCGCACCAACAATGTTGGTGCGCCATCGCTCTGAACCATCTTCAGCGGAAAGTCCCACCAATTGACCAGATGCATCCGCGACTGCGACCAATCCACTTGGAGTGATCGCGCACGCGACTGGCGATTCGAAGCCGCCGCTCTGCCAAGCAAATGTGCCAGCCAATTCGCTTGATGATGGAACTGGCGACGGAACTTGCTGCAACAGAATCGTCGCGGCGATGATGTTTTTCAACAGGCTGCTGGCAATCACAAAGAGAAGTCTAGTGCGCTAATCTTGCAGCGATGCTTGCAACCCATTCTCTTTGGCCCCTAGGCACCATTCCGTTTATCGGGCTTTTATTGGCGATCGCGATTCTGCCTTTGATTCCAGCGACTTCGCATTGGTGGCACGCAAACCGAAGCAAGACAATCGTCGCCGGGGGTTGCGGTCTCCTGACGCTCCTTTTCATATCTCTCACCGAGAGCGTCGCGTCTGCCGGGCATATTTTCGTCCACACGCTTATCAGCGAATACATCCCATTTATTATTCTGCTTGGATCACTCTATATTGTTGCGGGTGGAATCGCACTGCGCGGCGATCTTGCTGCGACTCCGCGAACAAACACGATCATCCTTGCTGTCGGCGCTTCGCTTGCCAGCGTGCTTGGAACCACGGGCGCAAGCGTTCTGCTGATTCGCCTTCTCTTGGATACGAATCGTGACCGCACCCGCGTCGCGCATACCGTGGTGTTTTTCATCTTCCTCGTTTCGAATGTCGGAGGATTACTTCTCCCCATCGGCGACCCACCGCTCTTTCTTGGATACTTGCGCGGCGTGCCATTTTTCTGGACTCTGCAAATGTGGCCGCAGTGGTCATTCACGGTTGGCTTATTGCTTGCGATCTATTTCGGCGTTGATTCGTGGATGATTCGCCACGAAACTGCAGAAGCCCTTCGCAAGGAAGCAAAGTCTAGACACCGAATCCATATCAGCGGACTTATCAATCTCGTATGGCTTGGAGGAATCTTGGCATCGGTCATTGTGCTTGTTCCAGGTCGACTCTTCCCTGGAACTTCTCAAGAAATTCCCGCCTTTGCTCGCGAAGGTGCGATGTGCTTGTTTGGTGGACTGAGCCTCATCACCACCCCTTATGCACTGCGCGCGATCAACAAGTTTTCCTGGGGACCGATCTTGGAAGTTGCCGCGCTCTTCATCGGCATCTTTGTTGCGATGCAAGTTCCACTCGCAGTTCTGACCGAACGCGGCGCGGAACTTGGCGTGACAACTCCCGCTCAGTTCTTCTGGGTCACTGGCGCACTGTCCAGTTTCTTGGATAACGCTCCAACATATTTAGTCTTTCTGACCACTGCCACCAGCCTTCCCGCTGAACCGGATACCACGATGGTTATGCTCAGCGATGGATTGCAGGTCAGCGCCACGCTGCTCGTTGCGATTTCGCTGGGCAGTGTGTTCATGGGAGCCAATTCGTACATTGGAAATGGCCCTAATTTTATGGTGAAAGCGATGGCTGAAGAGAGCGGCGTGCGGATGCCAAGTTTCTTCGGTTATATGGCGTGGGCCGCAGTGGTATTGATCCCCGTCTTTATTCTTGTGACGATCATCTTCGAGCATTGAGCCTGAAAAGCCCGAAGGAGAATCATTTCTTCGCAGGCGGCGCGCCATCATCGCGTTTCATCATCGAATAGATAACGCTTTGCACGACGACTGATTCGCCAACAAGTCTGCCAACGCGCTCGCCAGCTTCGCGGACTGATCGAATCTTTCCTTCATCAAATTCTTCTTCGAATTCGCCAAGAGAGTTCTCGATTCCGATCATCATCGATGCGATGACTGCCCACTCGTGACGAGAGTCCGGCCAATACTGGTTCGATCGAAGAGTGTCCACCGGAACATTCATTTTCCAACCATCCGAAGTTTCGACCATCGTCAACAATCCGCCGAATGCAGGTTCATTGTCGATCGAGATTGCAGCAGTTCCATCACCAAGATCTTCGACCTCCATCCGCGCTCGTTGTTCGGTCAGGAAACCAAATGGATCTCCCAGCACGCGTTTGGCCAACGATCGATAATCAAATCCTTGATCCGCCGCAGCCTTGACTCCGACCTTTGCCTCGGCTTTCAACTCCGCGGGAAATCGGCTGTTGATTTTCTTCGAGACCCGCCACAACTGTGCAAGCATCTCGCCCATCTTGTCTTTGACATTCTGGATCGCACTCGCCTCCGTGACGCCATCGTCAAATGTGACATCGCGCGCCTTGATTTCGATCATCTGCGGCAAATCCTGCGGCCGCCCCTCTTCGATCATCCGCTGAATCGCATCAAGGGCTTTTTGCGGCGTGCTGGTGTCATCGCCCTTTTTGCGACAGCCAACAACACAAACAACGCACATCGCCGCCACGAAAACCCAGCGTGGGGAGTGCCGAAAGATTGTCGCCAGTTGGTTGCTCACTGCGCTAATCTTACGCCAGAGATGCAAGTCACAATCAATGGAAAATCCGAGATTCTTTCAGACTCTTGCACGGTTGCGGAGGCGGTCATTCGCTTCAGATCGGCGGATGTTCCATGCGCAGTCGAGGTGAACGAACGACTTGTTCCACACGACAAGCGCGAAAGCATTTCGCTGCACGCTGGCGACCGAATTGAAATTGTCACTCTTGTTGGTGGAGGCTGAACATATGACAATTCTTCCATCCACTGCATCCGCGATCTCCCCCACTCCTCTGCGCGTTGGATCGTTCACGCTGCAAAGTCGACTGATCGTAGGCACTGGAAAATATTCTGACAATGACACGATGAATCTTGCGCTTGCGGCTTGCGGCGCCGATGTTGTCACTGTCGCAGTGCGCCGCGAACGACTGATTGATGCGCAAGGAAAATCGCTGCTCGATGCGATGGATACTTCGAAGTTGACCATTCTTCCAAATACTGCTGGATGCTTTACTGCGCAAGACGCGGTCCGCGTTGCGCGATTGGGCAGAGACATTCTGCAGCAAATGAAAAATCCTGGCGCGCGCTGGGTCAAGTTGGAAGTCCTCGGTGATAAGCGAACTCTGCTGCCCGATCCAGTTGGAACGCTCGAAGCGTGCCGCGAGTTGGTTGCGGATGGCTTCGAAGTTCTGTGCTATTCCAGCGACGATCCAATAATGGCCGTGCGATTACGCGATGCGGGTGCGACGAGTGTGATGCCAGCAGGCAGTCCCATCGGATCTGGTCGAGGGATTTCCAATCCAAGCGCAATCTCGATCATTCTCGAACTTCTCAAAGATCCTTCCGCGGGCGGCGATCCAAATTATCCCGTCATTGTCGATGCTGGCGTTGGAACGCCAAGCGATGTGACGGTTGCGATGGAACTCGGCGCAGATGGCGTGCTGTTGAATACTGCGATCGCCCATGCAAAGGATGCAGTGATGATGGCCAATGCGATGCGCTTGGCGTGTGATGCGGGTTGGCTTGGCGCGCGTGCAGGGCGAATGCCCAGCCGCCGATACGCGAGTGCGTCGAGTCCTTGGGAAGGCGTGATCACGCATATTCCTGGGGAATAAAGCCAAGCGAGTGAAGGCAAGCGGCCAATTCGTCAGACTGCTCTCTTCGCCATCTTGAGAAAATTGCCGAGCAACTTTGGACCTTCGGTGGTCAAGAAACTTTCTGGATGAAACTGCACGCCGTCCATCGGCGCGGCGCCATGCGGCGCTTTCCAGCGAAGACCCATCACCTCGTCTCGTTCAGTCCACGCAGAGATTTCGAAGTCATCCGTCACGGTCGCGCGCTCGACAATCAATGAGTGATACCGCGTCGCAGTCGTTGGATTGGTCAAGCCCGCGAAGAGTCCTCGACCATCGTGAAAAATCTTCGAAGTCTTGCCGTGCACAGGCTGATCGTTTCGCTTGACTGTCATGCCGTGCGCATCGCCGATGGTTTGATGACCGAGGCAGACTCCAAGAATTGGAATCTCGCCGCGAAAAAGTCGGATGAGATCGGCGCAGATACCGCTTTCTTTCGGTGTGCAAGGACCCGGAGAAATCACCAACCACTTTGGTTTCAGCGCGCGCGCTTCATCGCTTGTGATCGCATCATTGCGAACTACTTGAATCGGTATGGAACCATCGAGCACGCCGAAGGCTTGTACAAGATTCCAAGTGAAAGAGTCGTAGTTGTCGATGAGGAGCAGCACTGATGGACCTGCGATGGAGGATAGAAGGAGATTGCGCGCACGGCGCGACACTAGCTCGCATAGACAAATGCGTGCTAAAAATGAATTCAAGATCACGCAAAAAAAAACGAGAAACCCGCAAAGCTTCTAATAAAGCCTGCTGGAAATTTCAGTGGAGTGGATGAGAATCGAACTCACAACCTCTTGAATGCGATTCAAGCGCTCTGCCAATTGAGCTACCACCCCTGCAATCAAACCACAACAAAAAGTATAACCAGCCGAGTTGAGAATGCACGGCGAATCGAAGTAACCTCCTTTCGTGGCATCCGACACAGCGAACCCAGAGAAAGACGCGCCCGCGCCAAACCGCGACACGCCAGCGATGCGTCAGTACGACCGATTTCGCCGTGAGCATCCTGGGTGCATGCTCTTTTTTCGTATGGGCGACTTCTATGAGATGTTCCATGAAGACGCGGTACGCGCGCACAAAATTCTTGGCATCACATTGACCGAACGAACATCGGGGATTCCGATGGCTGGCGTTCCATATCACGCTGCCGAAGGATATTTGCGAAGGCTTGTCGAACACGGCGAACGCGTCGCTGTCTGCGAACAAATCCAAGACCCAAAGGATGCGAAAGGCGTTGTTGATCGCGCGGTCGTGCGCGTCGTCACGCCAGGCACACGCGTCGACGAAGCACTGCTGGAATCTGGCGCGCAAAATGTTGTCGCTGCGATCGTCACGATCAATGCAAGCGCCGCAATCGCACTCGTCGAACTTTCGACTGGCTCATTTCGCATCGTGCCTTGCGATACACATTCTCTCGCCGATGAATTAGCGCGCGCTGCTCCCGCAGAAATTGTTGTCGCTGAAGGCGCGCGATTTTCCAACGATGTGCCGCTGGCGGATATTGCGCGCTCGCTGCGCGTCGCAGTGACAAGTCGACCTCCGTGGTCGATGGGCGCGGAAGAATCCGCAAACATTCTGCGCCGACATTATGGCGTCGCATCCGTGGCAGCGTGGGGACTTGGCGGCGCGTCGCTCTGCGCCGCGGGCGGACTGCTGGGATATCTCATCGAAACTCAAGCGGGTTTCGCGGTCGATGGCGCAGCTGGAACCACCGCTGGCGTGCGAACGCTTTCGCATCTCGAAGCGCCTCGAATTGTCGATCGTTCAAGGTCGGTCATCTTGGACGCTTGGACGCTTCGTGCGCTGGAAATCGAGCGCACTTCTCTCGCTGGAACGACCGAATCTTCACTTGTCGCAACACTTTCCGCCGCACGCACGCCGATGGGGCGGCGACTGCTTCGCGACTGGCTTTGCTTTCCACTTCGCGATCGTCACGCAATCGAAAGTCGACTCGGAGCGGTTGCGGCGCTCGTGCAAGATCAGCCACTTCGTGACTCTCTTGGATCGCTCCTCGCACGCATTCAAGATGTTGCTCGCATTCACGGACGCGTTGCGATGCGCCGCGCAACTCCGCGGGATGTTGTCGCGCTTGGTCGGTCGCTTGCAGCTTTGCCGACGGCGACTGAACTTCTTGAAGGCATCCCCGCTTTCGCGGATTCATACGCTCGATTGATGTCACTCAGTGGTGGGCTTGCAGAACTTGGAATGCGAATCGTGCGGTCGTGCGTAGACGATCCTCCCACACATCTTCGCGAAGGCGGACTGCTGCGAGAAGGCGTGGACGCGGAGTTGGATGAAGCGAAGTCACTTCAGCGCGATGCAGGCGAGTGGATCGCGAACTATCAATCGCAGTTGATCCGAGAAAGCGGTATCGAAAGTCTGCGCACGGGATTCAATCGAGTCTTTGGCTATTACATCGAAGTCACACACACTCATTCAGCTCGAGTGCCGATCACATTCACTCGCAAGCAGACTCTGCGAAATGTCGAGCGCTACATCACGCCAGAGCTGAAGGCTTTTGAGGAACGGGTGCTGACCGCAGAATTCCGCGCATTTGAGCGAGAAAAGCATCTCTTTGAGCAACTTCTCGCACAAATCAGCGCACACGCAAACGAGATTGCCTCGTATGGCGAAGTGATTGCGCAAATCGATTGCCTCGCTTCATTCGCCGATTGCGCAGTGCGCCACGGCTATGTGCGACCGGAGATTGTCAATCAACCGATTTTGGTAATCGAACAAGCAAGACATCCTGTTCTCGATCGATCGCTTGGCGGAAAGTTCGTTCCTAATGATTGCACGCTTGGTAGCGCGGGCGCGGATTCAAGTGCGAGTGCGAGTGCGAGTGCGAGTGCGAGTGCGAGTGCGAGTGCGAGTGCGAGTGCGAGTGCGAGTGCGAGTGCGAGTGCGAGTGCGAGTGCCACGCTCGCCCTCGTGACAGGTCCCAACATGGCTGGGAAGTCAACATTCATTCGCCAGAATGCGCTGATCACTTTGATGGCACTCGCGGGAAGTTTCGTTCCGGCGAAGCGGGCCGTGATCGGACTCTGCGACCGAATCTTCGCGCGCATCGGCGCGGGCGATGAACTGCACACAGGGCGTTCGACATTTATGGTCGAGATGACGGAGACTGCGAACATCCTTCATCACGCCACGGCGCAGAGTCTGGTGGTGCTCGATGAAATCGGACGCGGCACAAGCACGCTTGATGGGCTCAGCCTTGCGTGGGCGATCACCGAATGGCTTGCCCAGAAAAAAACACGAACGCTATTCGCAACGCATTATCACGAACTGACCGCCCTTGCCGATGACGAACCTGCAATCTGCAATCTCCAAGTCGCAGTGAGAGAATGGAAGGATGAAGTCGTCTTCCTGCATCGCATCGAGCCTGGTCGTGCGGATCGTTCGTATGGAATTCATGTGGCAAAACTTGCTGGATTACCGCCCAAAGTCGTTGACCGCGCTCGGCGAATCTTGGAGACTCTCACCGTGCAAACCGCCGCGCCAGTGCGACGAAAAAATGGCGATGACCAACCTTCACTCTTTGCGCAGCACGAAGAACAGATGAAAGCACCAAACGCGTCAATAGTGCAAGCAGAACCCGCCGTGCATCCGGTGGTGCAAGAGATCAACCAGCTTTCACTCGAAACGCTCACCCCGATGGCTGCGTTTGATTTGCTTCGCAAGTGGAAGTCAACTCAAGAATCCTGAGAAGTGATTGGTGCTTGAAGACCGCGACGCTTGAAGACCGCGACGCTTGAAGACCGCGACGCTTGAAAACTGCGACGCTTGAAAACTGCGACGCTTATGGTCGCGTGCCAGAATTCGTTGCGCTCATAAGCGTTGTCACTGTCATCGCAGGAGATGATCCTGTCAATACGAATTTCGCTCGCACGGAATAGACGGCCGTCGTACCACGTGCAATTGTCGTGTCGTCAAAGAGGAGTGCGCTTGGAGAAGCGATCAGTGTGGCAGGCGCGCCACCGATCGAACGGAAGACTTCATATCCAGTTGCCGATGTGACCGCACTCCATGTGACACGAACTTTCGTTATGTCCGTGTCAGTTGCATTGACATTGGCCGGCGCCGGACGATTGCGATATCCCGTATTGCCACTGCTTGCCGCGCTCATACCAATCGTCCCATAGACAGCCTTCACCGTGTATGTAAACAGAACGCCAACGGGCGCCGAAGTATCGCTGTATGTCGTGACTGCCCCAACTGTTCCAATTGCTGATGCACTTCCACTTCGGAAAATTTTGTACGCCGTTGCACCTGGGGCAACTGTCCAAGTGACAACAACACTCGCCGCGCTTGTTCCATCGGAGGCAGCAACTCCATTTGGTTCAGAAAGAGCACGAAAACCGCTGTTTCCAGCGCTTGCTGCGCTGACTCCAACCACGCCAGTTGCTCTCACTGTATATGTGTACGCAACACCAGCTGATGCACCAACATCATTGAATGTCGTTGCGGATGCTGTGCCGATTGGCGCAACTGTTCCGCTGCGGAAAATTTGATATCCCGTCGCGCCAATTGATGCCACCCACGTAACGGAGATATGAAGCGTCGAGGTTCCATCTGAAGCCGCAACACTTGTTGGCGCAGAGAGATTGCGATATCCAACATTTGACAAACTTTCAGGGGATAATCCTCCAGCGCTCACTGTCTTCACGAAATAGACATACGAGGTTCCTGGAACTGCGGTCATATCGTTGAACAACAATGAACTAATTCCAACCGTGCCGATTTCGGTTCCACTGCGGAATATTTTAAATCCAGTCCCACCGCTGACCGCACTCCAACTCACCAAAACCTTATTGGTAAAGCTTCCAGCACTTGCAGAAACTCCTGTGGGCGCTGGCACAACATATGAAAATGCGTTTGGCAAGTTTACGGTACCGCTAGGAGTTGTCACTGCAATGGTCTTAACGCCGGCAGTTCCCGCGGGTGTTACCGCAGTGATGGAAGTCGCATTCACCACAACAACACTCGTCGCCGCGACTCCGCCAACTGTCACGCTGGTCGCGCCAGACAAATTTGTTCCCGTGATCGTGATCGCAGTGCCACCAAGAGTTGTTCCAGAAGATGGGCTGACGCTCGAGATCGTTGGCGCTGGCACAACAAATGTAAATGCACTCGGCAAACTCGCCGTTCCCCCCGCCGTTGTCACTGCAACACTCTTTGCGCCAGCACTTCCCGCTGGTGTC
>SXSS01000040.1 GCA_005792145.1 Planctomycetia bacterium
CAACTCGGCCGCAGATTGGGGAATCAGTGACCCGCTTGCAGTGCCGAAGTGCCGTGACGAAATGCGTAGGCGCGGTCACTTGGACGCGATCATTCGCAAAGTCTCCTTTGATAATCCGCAAAAGTTTCTTTCACAGTCTGGGCGATTTCGTGTGCAATGAATAATTTCAATTTCATTTTCGCTGGTACTGTGTGTGCGGCATGTTCGCTTGCTGCGTTTGGACAGACTGTTCCTAAAGGTGATGCGCCTGCCACACCTACAAAATCTGGGGCGAAGCCAGCGACGATCAACACGGGTGCGTCGTCCAATCTTGTCGTTGTCATTCCACTCAAAGGAGTTGTTGGTCCAACACTTGATGATGAAGAATGGTTCAGCGCAACAGATTTTAAGAAGACACTCGAAAAAGCTGAAAAGCAAAAACCCGCCGTGGTGATTCTTGAAATTGATAGCCCAGGTGGAAGAGTGGATGTTGAAGAGCAAATTATTCAGGCGATACTCGATAGTGCTGGACGTGGTACACGAATCGTCGCGTGGGTCACCGATGCAGGAAGTGCTGCTGCGTTGATCACACTTGCATGTAATGAAATATTTGTCAAACCATCTTCACGCATTGGCGCCGCGGTCACGATCGTCAGCGGAAGCAAGGGAACATCTTCATTAAAGAAATTGATGCAAGGCGACGAAGATCTTGCGGCTAAATATGAATCATTCCAGAGTGCGATTCACAAAGCGGCTGCGGAAGCCACTGGAAGATCTCCTGCCATTGCTGCTGCGATGCGCGATATGTCCAAAGAACTTTGGTGGTCGAGCGAAGGTGGATTTTCTGATCAACAGCGCGCACCAACTGATGAACGAATTGATGGGCCGAAGGAAGTTCTCACTTTGACTGCTGGAACGATGGAGAAAACAGGAATTGCCAAGCAGAAAAATTCGCTCGACGAAGTGATCGCCTCGCTTGCGGTGTCGCCCGGTGGACAGACCAAGCGTATGGATTCAGATATTCAATCCTCGCCAAAGAAGCTGCGAGCATTTATCAAGCGTCTTGATGATCGCGAGAAAGACATTGCCAAAGCACAAGCAGATTCGAACCATTCTCGCGTCGCCACGCTTCGCAAGGAATATGGCAAGACACTTCTTGAAGCTCGCGCGCTTTACGAAAAACCATGAAGCGTCATTGATACTTTTATACGTGCGTTCGCACGCTCACCCCCGAACGCCAAAATCTCGCAGGACACGCACTGCGCAATTGTGCCCGGCCGCGCCAATCACACTTCCCGCTGGATGGCATCCAGCACTGCATGAATAGAGACCATCGACTCCTGTCGCATACGGCATACGGCGGTCGAATCCAAACGTGTTGTCGACATGATGGATATGGCCATATCGAATGCCGATATCTTCTTCGATTCGCTTCGGTGTCAGCACATATGTGTCGACAACCAAATCTCGAAACCCTGGACAGAACTGTTCCGCGATTCCAAAAATATGATCGACATATTTCGCCTCTTGTTCCTTCCACGAAGATCCAGCAAGTTCGTATGGCACCCACTGAACAAAGAAAGCGGAATTATGATTTCCTTGAGGATCGCGAAGTGATGGATCGACTTGCGTGTGGATGTACCACTCGAGTGTTGGACATTCCGCAAGTTCGCCTCGCATCACTTTTTCGAAACCCGCTTTGATTTCGCGAATGGGATGATCGCATTGCGGCAGAAGATGCATCGTGCCATTGTGCTGTCCGCGATTTTCAGGAAGACACTTGAACTTTGGCAATCCGCGCAATGCCATATTGATTTTCATCGTTGTGCCAGTGCGTTTGAAATTGTCAAGACGCGCATCGAGCGTGTCAGGCAAAACACCTGGGCCAACCATCTCGCGTAAACGAAAAGGATCCGCATTGGCGATGACGGCTCTGGAATAAATCTCGCGACCATCCGCCAATACAACGCCACTCGCACGACCTTGAGTGGTGATGATTTTCGCAACAGGCGCGCTGGTCAATATTGCGGCGCCGTGCGAACACGCGGCATTGGCAAAAGCATCGGCGACCGCACCCATACCTCCCTTTGCGACCATCCATGTCCCTTCAGCAGCGGGGAGCCGACACATATTGTGGACAAGAAAGTTCATTCCAGTTCCTGATGTCCCGAACGAACCAGACAAACCCGAAAATCCATCGGTTACCGCGTACATCGCCACAAGCATCTCGCTCTTGAAGTCGAAGCGCGCTAAATAATCCTCGACCGTTCCAGTGACAAGCTTCACGAAGACTTCCCGCAACTCTGGACGAATATATTTCTCGGCCGTTGCCTCGACCGACACCGGCTCCGCAAGCCAACTCGGCGCAAGGTCATCGCGAATGCGGCTGATCTCTTGCGAAAGCGCGCCATTTGCACGCCAATCTTGTTCGCTGAACATTGCCAAGAACTGTTCGCGCATTGCTGACTGGTTTGTGCCAAAAAGTAAATAACGCCCATCGAGCATCGGCAGAAAATAGTGAGGATTGCGCCGAATAAGCTCAAATTGAGCTCCGGTCCGCCGCATAATTTCTGGCGGCATCACGCCCAACAAATATGACGCGGTCGAAGTTCCAAGTTGAGGCGCCTTTGCAAATGGATATTCCGTCTTGGTCGCACCGCCGATCATTGCGCGCTCTTCCACAACAGTAACCTTCAGACCAGACTTGGCCAAAATCGCGGCGGCGACCAGTCCATTATGACCCGCACCAACGATGATGACATCTGTTTGGATCGTCATGGCGAAATTTGATCCAAGCGACCTTTGCGTCGACTGAGATGCCGCGTCCCCGCAACAACTCCCACAACTCCAAGCGACATCGACGAAACCGCAAGCCAGAGTGGCGGGCGCGCATAACTTCCAGTTTTCGCCCAATCAGTCAAAGCCATCGTCGTCGGTCGTGGCGGAGGATTCAAATCTAACGCTCTATTTTTATCGACAATAATTTGAAGCGATCCAAATACCAAAATCGCCACAGCAAGTCCATAACCTGAAGCGCTACGACCTCCCCACCAAGCCGCGGTGAATCCACCGAAGAATGCGCAGATAACACTCAACACCAAGGCGAAAATATTCCACACGCTTGATGTCATCCACGAGTCGCCGACAAAGACTCGATTAGCACCCAAGAGAAATGCGCCAAGCGTCATTCCAATCGAAACCATCAAGGCAACTGCCACATAACCAAGCACGACTCCAAACAAGATTCGGAAAAATTTCATTTCACCACTTTACATTGTCGTAAACGAATCTACGCTCGACTCCCCGCGCGATATGGATGTCGCGCGAATGTCTCTCCCACAATTCATTTCTTGCAAGGAAGCTTCTCATGACTGATTCATTCGTAAATCGTATTCCCCCGCTCATCAAAAATTTCGGATTTGGCATGTTCTGCCTCGGTGCAACACTCGCGCTGGGCGTCGTGCTTTCATCACAGTCGATCGGTCAAGCGATTGTGCGAGCCAAAAATTATGAAGCGCCGATCCAAGTGAAAGGGCTTGCTGAAATTGAAGTTGTATCGGATCGCGCTACATGGCGCGGAACGGTTCGTGCGCGAGCAAAAACTCTTGCCCAGGCATTTGAAATCCTTGAAACGGGATCGAACAAGTTGCGGGCAATGATCGTCTCTTACAACTTCAAGGATGATGAAATCAACGCATGCGAAGTCGACACTTCAATCGTATACGCGAAGAATTCAAAAGCAGAAAATACAAATGTGATCGAGTCATATGTTCTCTCGCAAGGAACAACGGTTCGGACAATAGACGTCCAGTCCGTCCGTAATCTTGCTTTTCGCGCTACGGATTTAATCAAAGAAGGTGTTGAGATCGATTCTGGATCGCCTTCGTACTATGTCAGCATCCTTGAGTCAATCAAGATGACGCTTCTAGAAAAAGCAACGGAAAACGGCTATGAGCGCGCTTCGCTTCTTGCGCGAGGATCGAAAAGCGAAGTAGGCGGGTTGGTCAGCGCTTCACAAGGTGTTTTTCAGATTGTTCCAGTTGGATCAACTGAAATCAGCGACTATGGCGTGAGCGATACATCCACAATCAACAAGACGGTGAAGGCTGTCGTCACGCTTGCGTATCAAATTCAGCAATAGTGCGGTTTCATTTGTGATTCGTAATACACTTCGTCAATGCCAATCGGACGAATCACGCTTGTATCAGCCTTATTTTTGATCGCCTGTGAAAAGGGTTCAGAAACGCCAGTCGCACCCGCTCCTGTGGTGGCCGCCTCCGTTTCCGCGACTCAACGCGCAGGCGATCTTCTTTTTGCAAGATCAAATTGTGTCGCGTGCCATGCCGCCAATCAAACTGTGACCGCACGCGCTGGTTCGCTTGACGCGCCGAAGCTCGATCGAATTGGATCGCGCGCGAGTTCGAGTTGGATTTCAAATTATCTCTCCGCACCCGCGCATACTGGTTCAACGGGAATGCGAATGCCAAACCTCTTGCATGGATTGGGTTCCGATGCAAACGCGAAAACTGTTCGACAGCTGACCGCGTATCTTTCTTCGCTGCAAGGTGGATCAACTTCGACTCCTTTTTTGACAACTCGTCCATCTCAAATTTCAGCCGGTGAGAAACTTTGGTTGTCCGTGGGATGCACCGCATGTCATCCAGCCGCCCCAAGCGATGATTGGCTGGGTGCAAAGTGGAATGCGAGCGAGCTTATTTCTTTTTTAAAAAATCCGACTTCCGTTTGGCCATCTGGGCAAATGCCAAAAACGAATCTGTCTGATGAAGAAACGCAAGCACTGGCATCTTGGCTCTTGCGTAGCCAAGGACAACGCGCAGATGGATCGACCGCGCTGACCAAGGCACCTGGAATCACAGTTGATTATTTCGAAGGTGCATTTGAAGGTGTTGGACCAAATGCAAATGATGTTCCAACGCGATCTGGAATCATTGATCAAGTTGGTCTTCCTTCGTTTGCGCGTGATGATGCGTGGGGTGCGCGATACAAAGCGACGCTGACAATTCCAACCGATGGATCGTGGACTCTCTGGCTTGGAAGCGATGATGGATCATCGCTTTCAATTGATGGCAATGTGCTCGTTGAAAATCCTGGTGTCCATGGACCCGATTGGAAAAAAGGGACATTGATGCTCACGGCTGGCCCTCACGAAATTCTCGTTACATACTTTGAGGGAGCGGGGAATGCCGGCCTTCGCGTCGATTGGAGTGGTCCAAATCAAGATCGACAGCAAATTCCGGCGAGTGCATATACGCGCGAAGCAATCGAACTGCGTCCGCCTGTTGCCGATAATGCACAATTTACGAAAGCAGATATCGCAGAAGGTCGCGAACTCTTTATACAAGTTGGATGTGTGCAGTGTCACGGTTCTCCTGAAGTCGCGCTCTCGGCCGAAACTGCCGCACCAAAGATTTATACGCCACTTGAAAACCTAGATCCTTCGCTTGGTTGCTTGGCGAACGATCCTCCACTTGCTGCGCCGGATTATGAATTCACGCCAAGCGAACGTGACGCACTTCGAGAGTTTGTTACAAATGTGAAGTCATTTGTCGCTCCGCTTCCTGCGGAAGAATCTCTTGCGCTTCACTTGCTTGCATTGAATTGCACTGGATGTCACTCTCGTCAAGATGTTGGACAGCCAACCGCCGAAGCGATGGCACTCTTTGCTGGAACTGCCGACATCGGCGAGCAAGGTCGCGTTCCGCCAACTCTCAATAATGCTGGTGCGAAATTGCGTACGAGTGCAATAACCGAGATTCTCGCTGGAAATGGCAGTGTTCGACCATATGTTCTCACTCGGATGCCACTCTTTGGCGCGGCATCAAGCAAGCCATTTCCCGCCCTTCTTGCCGCCGCCGATCACGCGCCCCGCGAAGAAGTTGATTCTGTCATCACCGATGAATTGGTCGAAGCTGGAACTCGACTGGCGGGACTCGATGGACTTGCATGCATTTCATGTCACGGAATTTCTGGTTATCCATCACTGGGTGTGCCCGCGATCGATCTTTCATACACCTACGCCCGACTGCGCCACTCTTGGTTTGAAAAGTACATGCGAAATCCAGCAGCGATTTATCCTGGAACGCGTATGCCAACATTCTGGCAACCGGGGCAGCGCATCAAGCCTGAAGTTTGCGGTGGCGATCCTTCCAAACAAATTGAAGCGATCTGGACTTATTTGTCGCTGGGATCTTCGATGCCCTTGCCAAAGGGCATGGTTGCGGGCAACGAATTTGACTTGATGCCACAGGAACGACCGATTGTGCTTGGAACTTTTATGAATGGACTTTCTGCACGCTGCTTCGCCGTTGGATTTCCAGAGCAAGTCCACTTTGTCTATGACGGCGACCATCGTCGCACCGCCAAAGCCTGGCGCGGAAAGTTTATGGACGCTGCAGGAACTTGGTTTGGTCGCGCTGGACTCTTATGCGAACCTGCCGGAATTGAGGTGATTGACTTTCCGCTTGGAGATGCGGTTGCGATCTTGCCAAACTCGCAAGCGAAGTGGCCAGAAAAATCAGGACGCGAGGCTGGCTGGCGTTTCTTGGGAAGCGACCGAGATTCGACCGGTGTTCCAACCTTTCGCACCGCAGACGACACTCTATATATAGAGGAGCGCATCGCCCCCGCCCCAGCTATCGGCGGGGCGCATCTTGTTCGAGAATTCATAATCCGTGCAAAAAATGAGCCGATGGGTGTGAACATTCGGGCTTGGACCGCACCAGAGATTGAGAGGATCGCCAGCGCAAGTAATGTGGGTACAGCTGTTCAAAATAGTTGGAAGGCACAAAGCGGTCCAACAATTTTTGTGACGGGTGGTCCAGCTTTCGTACGGGCAGTTGATACGAGTGACCAAACAAGCGCAAGTGAATTACTTGTGCCTGTTGGATTTCGAACTGGTTCAGATCCCGAGCGTCCATATGAGGCGCGCATTCGTTTGGAGTATGCCTGGTGAAAAAAATTAGAACTCACATTTTATTTTTATTGACTCTCGTGTCTTTGTCACTCACGCAAACACTTCGCGCTCAAGATGAACCAAAGACCACAGAAAAAAAGATGGACATTCTTCCCGCAAGATTTCCAAAGCGCGAGGCACAATATTGGAAAATCGAAACGATTCCAGTTCCAAAAGGAATTGTGGCGGAAGTCACTGGCATTCTTCCGATGGACGGCGATCAAATTATGGTCAGTACACGCCACGGCGAAGTATGGTTGATCGCTGGTGCATCGACTGCCGATCCAAAGTGGTCTCTCTTTGTTGATGGCTTGCAGGAACCGCTTGGTCTGACGCTGAAGTTCACTGACAAAAATAATAGTGTCAGTGATGGTTGGCTTTACATCACCCAGCGTGGAGAACTCTCACGCATGCGCGACGCGAATAATGATGGTCGTGCAGATCGAATCGAGACGATCTGCGATGCGTGGAGTATCTCCGGCAACTATCACGAGTACACCTTCGGTCCGGTCTTTGATGACG
This sequence comes from Planctomycetia bacterium, assembly GCA_005792145.1. Lineage (GTDB taxonomy): Bacteria > Planctomycetota > Phycisphaerae > Phycisphaerales > SM1A02 > F1-60-MAGs104. Next base: position 7,475 of record SXSS01000040.1, read on the forward strand.
ATGGGAATGCGTGGGTCACACTCAATCGTCCATTTGGATCTCAGCCTTTCGGTGCACCAGCTTGGCGCGGTTGGACACTCAAGATTTCTCCCGATGGGTCGTTCACTCCCATCGCAGCGGGATTGCGCTCGCCTTGTGGAATCGCGCGAAGCCCAGGTGGCGATTTTTTCTATAGTGATAATCAAGGAGAGTGGTGTCCGACGAACAAACTCTCAGTGCTCGAAGAAGGAAGTTGGCATGGGCACCCCTTTGGAATTCTTGACACATTCAATCCAAAATCCAAGGTTGCATATCCAGTACCAACAACAGATGGAACGCCTGACACACTTGGCGCGCAGAGACCAACAAAAAACGAAAATACTCCAAATGATTATCCAGATGGAAAGCGCATCGTCGAAGCGCGGGAGCAAATGCCCACGCTTGTTTTCCCTGCCGTGTGGTTTCCATATGACAAAATGGGCCGAAGTGCTGGGCAATTCGTGTGGGATACAACCAACGGAAAGTTTGGGCCATTTGCAAATCAGATCATCATCTCTGATCAATATTCTGCGTGCCTCATGCGTGTCGATCTGGAAAAAGTTGGCGGCAAGTGGCAAGGAGCGTGCTTTCCATTTCGTAGCGGCTTTGATTGCGGAATCATTCGGCTTGCTTGGGACAAGGATGGATCGCTGCTCTGCGGCGAAACAAATCGAGGATGGGCTTCGCTCGGCGAAGCGACGCAAGGAATTCAGCGCGTTCGTTGGGGTGGCGAAACTCCATTCGAGATATTGCGAATGCGTGCGCGCCCCGCGGGCTTTCGTCTGGAATTCACAGAGCCCGTCGATCGAACGACAGCGATGAATCCTGATTCATATCGAATGACTTCATATACATATCTGCTACATGCGCCATACGGAAGTCCGGAAGTTGACACAGAAAAACTTGTCGTACAGCCACTCTCTGTCAGCGATGATGGCCGAACAGTGGAACTCGCCATCGATGGAATGCGTGATGGTTTCGTTCACGAACTTCACGCAGATGGACTCCGCAGCGCGAAGGCCGAGATGCTGCTGCATACGGATGCGTATTACACACTCAACGCGCGACCAGTGCAGTAAAAACTATTTTGTCGCAGGAACTGGCGTAGAGGGTGGCGAAGGCGCGTGCGCATGATCGTGCTCTTTCAAATGCGCGCGTAAAACATCTGCGGCAAAATCATTTTCTGGATCACGCCAAACAGTGTGAACATGATCCGCGGTTCCACTCGTGCAATCAAATTCGATAATCGTTGTTGGGCCTTGAAGACGGTAATAGTGCGGCTTCGCTTCATCTTCAGCCCCGATCCAAGCGAAATGCATTTGTGCGATACCAGCATCATTGATGCGTTTCATTTCAGCGTCGGCGAAATCGCCACGAAGTCGATCAGCGAAAACTCGCAGCAATGCTGACACACCCTTCTGTTGATCAACAGTCATCTCAGCAAAAGCGATTCCCGCCGGCGAATCCATCTTCGCCGTGGCTGGATTTGCGATGATGTCTGCGGGGACATTCGCACCAATAATGGCCTTGACTTTTTGTTCCGCCGTAAGTGAACGCAACAATGCGAATGCGAGATCTCGTTCGTCTCCAAGCGGTCGATCCTCTGCTCGCGTTGCGCTTGGGAGTTGAAATGGCGCAGAGCCCATAAACATTGGCGTCACGACGAACGCATTCATTGGCGCCGTAAAATTGAGCGAAAGGTGGTGACCCTCCAAACGAAATCCCCACGGATTTGAGCCACTTGGCGTTCCAAAAACAGCCAGCTTGTACGCACCTTCGTTGTATCGTTCAGGCTGGCTCTTGCCCAAGAACGCTTCGAGCGCGCGGATGCCCTCAACCTTCGCGATCCCCTTCGCGGAAAGCACCGAACGCAGCAGCGCATCCAAATCCATCCGCGATCCTGCATCAAGCTCGTCCAGTCTGACCCCAAATCGCTCGCCTGGAAGATAATTCCAAGCAGTCCGCCGAGGATCGTCGAATTCCGCACGCCCGCTTTGTCGCTCGGTTTGCGAAAAGCCGTCGACCAAATTGATCGCGGCATTGCGTGTGACCGCGGCCGCTCCTGCGGGTGTCGCGGATTGCAGTATGAGGACGATTCCCAAAGCGAGCATCCTTCGATCATAATGTGCCTATGACGAATCCAATCATTGGTCTGACCGCGAATCTTGTGCGTGACGACAAGGGTCGACTTCGACACGAGGTCAAGGGAACTTATATCGATGCCGTCTTACGCACTGGAGGTACGCCAATCATGCTGCCGGCAATCGCCAGTTTGCGCGCCGCGATGATTGATCTCATTGATGGCATCATTATGACAGGCGGTGATGACATCGACACTCGACCATTTGGAATCGCACTTCACCCAAAGTCGGAAATAATGGAAAACGATCGACAAGCTGCAGAATTTGCGCTGCTTGATGCTCTGAAATCTCGGCCAGAAAAACCAGTCCTTGGCATTTGTCTCGGCATGCAGATGATGGGAGTTCATGCAGGCTGTCCACTTATTCAACATTTGCATGATGTGAAGCCCGATGCAGATCGACACAAATTTGATAATCCGCATTTGGTCGAAAGCGAAATTGGCTGCGGCCCCGTCGCAAGTTGGCATCATCAAGCGCTCGAAGATTGTGGACCATTCGAGGCAATCGGGTGGAGTGACGATGGCGTGCTCGAAGCGATTCGAGATTCCAACAAGCCTTTTTATCTTGGTGTGCAGTGGCACCCAGAAAGAACGAAGGACCCAATTATGGGTGATGCGATCATCGCTCGATTGGTCGACGCCGCACGGGCACACAAGTTGGCGACGCTCATCCGATGAATCCATTTGTTCTTGGTTACTGCACAAATGTGCACAGCGGCACCACACTTGCCACAACGCTCGAAGCACTCGATCGTCATACAACGGCTGTGCGTCAATTCGTAAAACCAATTGGACTGATGCCGATTGGATTGTGGCTCAGTGCGCGCGCTGCGCAAGAAGTGGTCGATGATCCTGATGGAATTCCACGACTGCGTGACTGGCTCTTTCAAAGAGGGCTTGTCGTATTCACGATGAACGGATTTCCGTATGGCGATTTTCACGCTGGGAGAGGCAAAAAAGCGGTCTATGAACCGCACTGGGCCGATGTGCGTCGTGCGCTTTACACCATCTCACTCGCGGACATTCTCGCAGGACTCCTGCCTGATGTGACAATCGCTCCAGACATCGCTGGCGAAGGATCGATCTCGACATTGCCTCTTGGATGGAGATCGACATTCACTCAAGAAGGATGCGGTGCAAGTGTCGGGTTGGCATCCGCGCAGTTGGAGCAAGTTGCGCGGCACTTGAAGAGGATTGAAGATTCAACTGGTGTGTGCATACACCTAGATCTTGAACCAGAGCCTGGATGCGTCATTGATCGTGCAAGTCAGATGGTCGATTTCTTTGATCAGTGCATTCGTCCAAGTGCGGCACTCCAAGACCCCCGCAGATATCTGCGCGTATGCCATGACATCTGTCACAGCGCTGTCATGTTTGAGCCCCAAGCAGAAGCTCTGGAAACATATCGCCGTGGAGGAGTTCGAATTGGCAAGGTGCAGATTTCAAGCGCGATCACTTGTGATGGATCAGAACGAGCCTTCCGAGCTCTTCGCGCTTTCGACGAGCCAAAGTTTCTACACCAAACGTGTGTGCTTGATGGATCGGGCGAAGTGCATTTCTTCGAAGACCTTGAACGCGCCTTTGATGAAGCGCCCAATGGCGTCTGGCGAGTTCACTTTCATGTTCCTGTCGACACGGAATTCTTGGGACCTCTTGGGACTTCTCGACGGGAAATTGGCGAGTTTCTTGCGGCGGTCAAACCAGAAGACGGTATCCGCCACTTCGAAGTCGAAACATACGCATGGAATGTTCTTCCGGTGAACCTCCGCCGCGACAGTTTGGCGCGTGGAATTGCCGATGAACTCATTTGGGCACGTACTCAGTTGATAAATCACAGAACGCACAAATGACCCTTCTCCAAAAAAACTCTGCTGTTCGTGACTGGTGCGACCTTGCACGAATCTCCAACCTTCCAACGATTGTTACCGATTCACTCGTCGGAGTTGCGATGGGGATCTCGTATGTCGGCCATCGAGGCGGCTCTTTTGAGTTTCAAAGTGCCACCATTGCGGTCATCTTTGGAATGTGCGCTTTCTATACGGCTGGCATGATTCTCAACGGCATCGTCGACCGCGATGTTGACGCAATCGAACGCCCGAATCGCCCGATCGCTGCCGGTCGAATTCGTTTGCCATGGGCGTGGACTGCGTTCATTGTTCTCATGCTGCTCGGATTTTTCTTACGGTCCACATTCGTTGCGACTCCGATCCCAGTCGCGGTCGCAGCGCTCATCGGGATCTGGCTCCTGGCCTATGCCCATTCAACGCGATCGTTCATGCTGCAAAGGCTGGCCAAAATTTGGTGTGTCATTTCAGTCATCGCGGCACTTTGGTGGGCTGTCGACATGATGATCAAGGATCCATTCGACCTGACTGCTTCTGGATTCGATCCCAGTACCAAGGAGTCCATCCGGATCGGACACTTTGCGCTGAATGCACCTGTTCTTCTTATCGCGCTTTCACTCATTGCATACAACCTGCTTCACAAACGCACAGCCTTTGCGATTGGCTTTCTTGCGCTCTGTCGATTTCTTGTTCCGATCGCGGTTGCGATGTCAATCTTGGTACCAAGTGGGACAGTGGGATTGATTTGGACAAGCAGTCGCTTTGTACCAATACTCATTGGGAGTTCACTCATGCTGTTCCTCCCTCCACTCATGATTGCGATTCAAACAATCATGCTTTCAATCGTTGCGCGCCGAGAAATGTCAAGCGCTGGTGCTGAATATCGATGCGCTCGCTGCAGCTATCCGCTGAAAACGATCGCCCCAAAAGTTTGCCCTGAATGCGGATGCAGCCTGACTCAAGTACCACCTATTGGCGATCGCCCTCTCTCGAAAGGCATGCGTCGTGCTTCGCCGTTTCTTGCTGCGATAGCTATCACGCCAGCATTGGTCCTGCTCATTCAAGAAATTTACGCCATCAGTTTCTTGAAGTCATTTTCGAATTCTAGTGTGCCTGTACTTTCTGGATATATGACATTGCCATATTGGGCCGTGAGCATTATCAATCTTTCCCTCGCAACTTTGGCTGCTGTGTGGTTCATCATTGCGGCGACGCGCGCGTTTCGTGCCGCTGTATCGCATCCATCTCGCCGGCCAGCTGGAATCGCCGCCCTTATTGCCGCACTCGCACTACTTGACGCCGTAAGCGCCGCAATGTTGCAAGCGACGTTCATAAGTATTGCATGCATTTTTCTTTGGTTCTTCACGCGCTGGCTTCAACGCCGTATTGCTGGAAGCTGAATAGCCCGCGCCCGTCAGTTTGCTTTGCACCTAAACTTCTCACGTGCCACAACGCCTTGCAGTACTCAATATCGTCGGGCTTATGACAAGAGACCTCGCTAAAAGACCGCCTCTTATGAGAAACTAAATCAGTCCCAGCAGAGCCAGAAGGCGTTTCGAATGAAGCGTGCATTCACAAGGAAGCGTCACCGACCTGAAGAGATCGTGACGAAGTTGAGAGAAACTGATGCGGCGTTGTCTCAGGGAAAGACACTTGAAGATGTCGCTAAATCGCTGGACGTGTCTTTGATGACGCTGCATCAATGGCGAACGGTGTACGGATCCACCGACCGCGACGCGGTGAAGTGCTTGAAAGAATTGGAGCGCAAGAACGGGCGGCTCAAGCGTCTAGTTGCGGATCAATCTCTCGACATTCATATCTTGAAAGAGGTGGCCTGCAATTTTAAGTCCAGCAGGGAATTCTATGCCTGGCGCAACGGCGTCGGACCATCCAACACGTCACAGTTCCCTTCTGCATCTGGCAAGGACGAGTATGTCGCGTGGTTGGTCAACATCGAGGCGTGCAACGAAGAAAACTTGTTTAGAACATATATCTAACACGTCTTGCATCGTGCTTGCGCGCACTCCTATGCAAGCATCCGCGACGTGGTTGGCGATATATGCAAGACTTATTTGGTCGTGCAGGTTGGCGAGCCAGATTTTTATGACACTCGTAGAGGAGCGATTTTTTTACGCAAGGTGGGGTGCGGTTTACAACCATAGATGTCCGCACCGCGCGCTAGACAAGCGGACAAGAGGTAAATACGCGACAAGGTGCGATGTAATCGATTGAGATTGTCGAACTTCCGACACCGATTTCTGAGTAAGCACGCGGCTTTCTGAATGAAATAAAAAAGGGGTCGAACTCGCGAGAGTCCGACCCCTTGAATCTTATTTTTCGCTTCTGACTAAATCAGTTCTGCGAATTTTTCTGCTGCCACAACAACATATCAAAGAGATCAACAATTCCGTTTTTATCCAAATCGCATTCTTCTGCATTTACAAGACCCATTTCTGTAAGTTCCTTTACAGAGATGGACTGTCGAGCAAAGTCACCGCTATCCGCAGCCCCGCTCACACAGCTTTGGCCAGTCATCAGAATCACATCCAGCAACAAATCTCCATCTAGGGAAGTGACTCCACCATCTGCATTGAGATCAGCTCGGAATGCTGGAGTCTCACAATTTGTATTAATGGAAGTAATCTGACCAATTCGAGTCACAAGAACGCCCCAGTCAACCACATCAACGAGATTGTCATTGTTGAGATCTCCAGGAAGAAGCGCTTTAGAACCAGTAAAATCTGCGCTGTATTGACTACCTGACACTTGAAGGTCAGTCTGTTGTGTCAAAGTGTGAAGGCGATCATCTGCAGTCACGCAATCATAGTCGCCAAAAGGCACGCGAAGCTGAGTCATTGCAATACCATTGATGAAGCTTAACTCTACAGAGTCTGTATGCGTTGCACCACCGTCACCGACAATATTGAAAGTAATGCACCTCTGGAAATTTCCAGTTGCGCCATTTGATTGAACTTGAGTCATCACAGCCTGGAATGGATTGACAGTCACGGTTGATGACGTGGTGGAAGACAATCCGCACGAATCTGTTGCAACCCAAGTCATAGTCGTCGTTCCACATGGGAACGGAGCACTAATAAGCTGACCGTCACTTCGTGAGAAGTTGAACGATACAACCGTGCAGTTATCGCTGGCCGTTGGCGGTGTGATAACTTGAACACTCGAACAACTAGAACCCGCATCAGCATCGACCGTGATATTTTCCGGAGTCCCAAGGATCACAGGAGGAACTCCATCGATTCGAACTGCAATTGGATTCGTAAGTGGAAGTGTTGCCGATCCACCGTTTCCATTCGTCAGAATCTGCGGACTTCCAGCCATAAACCGCACCTGCGGATCAGTTGGTGAACAATTTGTAGATAGCGCTTGGAAGTGCAGACGTGCAACAGTTCGACTTTCTGATGTACCTGTTCCTCCGCCAACAACCGAAGCAATCAAGAAGACTCGTCCCATACTGTCGTTGACTGAACTGAATGGAATAGAAGTAAATGGTGCATCACCAGCAGAAACGCTGTTCAGCGCAAATGTCGCTGTGTCCCACTCAACAAAGAACTGGCCAGCAACCAATCCAAATGGTGGGTTGATGACCTGAAGGTCATACGACACCTCGGATCCCGCAGCTGTTACACACGATGGGGATCCAATCACTACCAACTGAATAGCTGGCGTTGGCTCGCATTCGTCAGGGATTCCATCGCTGTCGCCGTCGGCACTAGTGCCTGAGGCAATGTCACAAGAATCTGGCACGTTGTTGTCGTTGCAATCAAGCGCCTTACCAGATGCGATATCACACGCGTCGCCAATCAAATTGCCGTTGCAATCTTCTTGCCCTGGATTCGAGATGAGGACGCAGTTGTCATTGCAATCCGCAATGCCGTCACCGTCGGTGTCCGTGTCAGCCACACCGCAACCGCAAATGCCGGGAGCAGTCTTCAATGGATCATTTGGACAACCGTCATTGCAATCCGCAGTGCCGTCACCGTCGGTGTCCGTGTCGGCCACACCGCAACCGCAAATGCCGGGAGCAGTCTTCAATGGATCATTTGGACAACCGTCATTGCAATCCGCAGTGCCGTCACCGTCGGTGTCCGTGTCAGCCACACCGCAACCGCAAATGCCGGGAGCAGTCTTCAATGGA
>SXSS01000041.1 GCA_005792145.1 Planctomycetia bacterium
CCTGTTCCTTCGCCACGCTGTTGTTGTCCTGGATTCATCCGCCGCGGCATGCGCGGATTGTTTGGGGATTTATATGGATTGCTGATGCCAAAGTCGCTCGAAAACGGGGCATGGTCAATTGTCGTGATTGCAACAACGCTTGGACCAACACGCTTTGCGACTTCGCGGAATGCGCGCGACAGACTTCGGGCATAATTGATTTCGTTAGTGGGCGTGGGATTTGTACTGTCGGAGGCGCTTTCCTTCGTCGCCTGATTGTTCGCATTTGCAGGAACCTCGCGTCCAGCAATGCCGATGATCACGGCAACCGCGGCCAACATATTTCGCGCGCGCAGAATTTCCAGCGCTTTCCGTGCGATTTTCTGCGCATTTCTAGAATTCTGAACCCTGTATTGCCTTGTTTCGTCGCCCATTTTTTCCATCCTTTCGTGCTGAACTGTTGAGTTCATTACGCACGAGGCTAGGCAGCGGTTCAGAAGTCTTAAATCCCGCCATCCCATTGGATCTTTAAGACCTTGGGAAAAGCGTGATTTCTAGAAGGTAATTTGATGCGTCAGCCCAATCGAAAAGTCGATTCATACGGTGTATGAGCTCCCAGGGCCGGTTATCCCTTCGCTTGTTTGGTATTTGGTTTGTATTTCGGGATTTAAAATATTTTTGGCGGCAAAGAATTATCGAAGCCCCTCAAGAAGTTCCTGAGAAAAAGTGAAGTTGAGCGTGCCATATGAAAGCCGATAAATCGCTGTTGTCAAGAGAGTTGTATAAGGATTCGCAGCTGAGATCAGAGACTCTCCTTGCAAATTGTAAAAAATTCCTAACTGTTCCCCAAGATTCATTCTCGTATGTTGCGTTGATGTTCCAGATAAAATCTGGAGTTGCGGTCATTGGTTGGGTTGATTGGTTCACACCGTAGATGCCAATGCTTCAAATTCAGCCGCAAAAAAACTGGCCGTCTGGGAAATTGAGAGGGCTTCTATAGAAGAAGCCTTCCGTAAATCTTTGCACATACTGAATTGGATCCTGAATGTCGTTATAGAAAAGCGATCCAGAGATCAGCCATTTGTCGCACGGTGTCCAGTCCAGTCGAATGTCGTGGTTATTCAACGAACTCATTTGCAAAAGCTGGATTGCCTATGAAGATAGGTCCTCCGATGTATTCATACTGTATGACTGGAACAAGATGAATTTGGATCACCATTGTTGCTGAATGTGTCCTGTGTGAACGATTGTCCAGATTTGGCGAAGGGCTGACTGTGGAGCTGCTTCTCTCTCAAAAATCTCGAAAGTTCAAGAAGGCTTCGTCGCCAACCGATGCAAACAAATACTTGCCGCCACAGCAGCATTGAGCGAATCGACCGAGGCCGAGATCGGAATTCGAACGCGGTGCGTGGATGCCGCGAGAACTTGAGCAGAGATTCCCTCGAATTCACTGCCGACAATCAACATAGTTGGCGGAGGCTCTGTATGAGTTTGCGAATCGAAGTCGGCGATGTCCTTTGCAGAATGTGAACAATCCGCAGCAAGCACACGCAACTGTGGCCGGCGAGCGCGCATTTCGGCGATGGTCGCCGCGAGACCATCACACCATGCAAATGGAATCGTCAGCGCATATCCCATCGACACGCGCAGGGCTTTTCGATAGAGCGGGTCATGCGAATCCTTGGAAAGCAATACTCCGCCAACTCCAAACGCGGCACTGCCACGAAAGATTGCGCCCACATTGTCCATATTGATGACGCCGTCAAGAGCGATCAGCAGGTTTGCGGATTGAAACGCAGAATCGAATGGCGTTCGGTGATCGAATGGCGTGCGAAGTCCGATGGCCAGCGCACCGCGGTGAACATCGAACCCCGCGGTTTGCTCGATGATCGCATCAGAGGCAATCAACAGCGGAACATTGGGCGATGCAGATTGCGCAATCACTTCCGCAGCGCGATCTGCCATCCGCTGTGAGGCAAGAACGCTTCGGGTCACTCCTGGGATCGCAAGCATCTGGGTGAGAATTGGCAGTGTCTCGCCAACAAACAGTCCTTCGTTTCTTCGCGCACCAGATAAATCACGATCGCGCAGAAAACGATAATCGTCGAGGCGTGGATCGTTGAAATCTAGAATTGGCGAATCGCCAGAGCCAACCCCAAAACCAATCTGGTGCGTCGAATTTGTCACCTTTACTCGGTGAATTCGCTTGGATTTTCCAGCAGTCGAATGACTTCACTGAGAAACCGAACCGCTTGCGCGCCGTCGACAACTCTGTGATCGCACGAGATCGAAAGCGGGAGAACGAGTCCTGCGTAGAACTTCCCGTCTTTGACGAGCACGCGTTCTCGTGCGCGACCCGCCGCAAGAATTGCGACTTCTGGATAATTGATAATCGGAGTCGCAAACATTCCACCATACGAGCCAACATTCGAGATGGTGAATGTTCCGCCCATCGACTCTTCGCGGGTGATGGAACGATCCTTGCACTTCGCTGCGAGTGTTCTGACTGCTGTGCCAAGTTCCAAAGCCGACTTGCGATCCGCATCGCGAATCACCGGAACCATCAATCCAGATTCCGTATCGACTGCGACACCAATATTGATTACGCCCTTGATCAATATTTCGTTATTCGCATCATCAACATTCGCGTTGAGCGCTGGGAATGCACGAAGCGCCTTGCAAACAGCAAGCATCACAAATGGAAGCATTGAAAGTTTTTCGCCAATAACGCGCGAATATTCTTTGCGCTTGATGTCGAGTTGTGTGACATCAGCCTCATCGACCGCTGTGAAATGCACCGCAGTCTGCACAGACTTTGCCAGCGCTTCTGCGATCTTTCGCCGAACGCCACGGAATGGAATGCGCTGAGAAACACCATCTTTATCGACTGGCGGCAGCTTGATCGGAGCCGCCACGGCGCGCGCGGCAAATCCAGTTCCCGCGGCGGGAGTTCTGGCTTTGCTCACAGACGGAACTGTGCCCGCAAATGAACCAACATCAGTTGCGGTGACTCGTCCGCCGCGGCCAGTTCCATCGACTCGATTGATATCAATCGAAAGCTCTTTCGCGATTCGGCGCACTGCAGGAGTCGCGAGCGACTTGCCTTGTGGAGTTTTCGTTGATGTCGTTGTTGCGAGATGCTCATCTTCTTTGCGAGCGAATCTGCTGGAAACATTCAAGGTTCCTTGCATACTGCCAACAACAGTTCCTTGATCTTTGCTCAAGTCGTCGCCTGATCCCTTGACTCCAGCGGCAACTTGCGATGAGACACATGCAGGCGCGGATTCTTTCGCGACACTCTTCGCTGGCGCACTCGCAGTTTTCGTTGTGCTTGCAACGCCGACACCATATCTCACAAGCACGGACGCAACTTTAATAATGTCGCCTTCCTTGCCGCAGAGTTCGCTGATCGTTCCTGCCCAAGGGCTTGGGACTTCAACAAGCGCCTTGTCGGTTTGCATTTCCGCCATCGGCTGCGATTCCTTGACTGCTTCGCCTGGCTTGACCAACCATCGAATGAGTTCTGCTTCCACCAAGCCTTCGCCCAAATCAGGAAGAAGGAAGTGGCTCTTATCTGCGGGTTGTTTGAGTCCAGCCATATGTGTGTTCAGGATACGGGGGTGAAGTCGATCGAGATACCAATAGCAAAAGAAGCGGGTGGGTCAGAACGAGAAGACATCCTCGATCGCGCCGGTGATGCGGTTGGCGTCGGGCATATAATTCAATTCAAGCTTGTAATAAGGCATAATCGTGTCAAAACCAGCAACGCGTTGCACTGGTGCTTCGAGATAGAGGAAGCAGCGCTCCATAATTTGCGCGGCGACTTCAGCACCCATGCCGCCAGTGCGAGGGGCTTCGTGCACGACAACGCATCGACCAGTCTTGCGAACACTTGCTTCGATCGCTTCGAGGTCCATCGGAAAAATTGTGCGCAGATCAATCAGTTCGATCGAACGGGAAGACTTTTCGATGCTCTCCATGCATTGCAGAACGCTGGCGCCCCAACTGACGATGGTCAGTTCAGTTCCTTCGCACACAACGCGGGCTTTACCGATTGGAATTGTGTATTCATCCTCTGGAACTTCTTCGCGGAATGCGCGATAGACACGCTTGGGTTCGAAGAAGATGACTGGATCTGGATCGCGAATCGAACTGATGAGAAGTCCCTTCGCGTCATACGGCGAACTTGGCATCACAACTTTGATGCCAGGTTGATGCGAATAAATTGCTTCGGGAGAATCGCTGTGAAGTTCTGGAGCGTGAATGCCGCCACCGACAGGAACGCGAATCGTCAACGGTACGGTGAACGCACCGCGCGTTCGTGTTCGCATACGAGCGGCGTGACTGCAAATCTGGTCATAGGCTGGCCCTAAAAATCCATCGAATTGAATTTCGGGAATGGGTCGAAGACCTGCCATCGCAAGTCCGATTGAAGTGCCGATGATTCCACTTTCAGCAAGTGGAGTATCGACCACACGGCGAGCGCCGAAGCGTGCGTGAAGTCCCTCGGTGACTCGGAAAACGCCGCCATTGACGCCGACATCTTCGCCGAGCAGCATCACGCGGTCATCTTTTTCCATTTCTTGGATGAGCGCAAGGTTGATTGCTTGAACAAGATTGAGATTCGCCATTTTTTAGTGTCCTTCCGATCGAACGGTGGCTTGTGATGCCAACGAATGTGTTTGCATCGAATCGCGTTGCTGCGCCAAATCTGACGGCAGTTCTGCGAAGGTGTAATTGAAAACGTCGGAGACTTCGGGCGCCACGATCTGTTCACTGCGCGCGACGGCAGCGTTCACCTCGACTTCGATGCGCTGTCGCATCGCATCTTCTTTCGATGAATTCCAAAGTTTCTTGCTCTCCATAAATTTTCGTGTTCGAAGAAGTGGATCGCGCAACTTCCAAACATCAACCTCCGCTTGATCGCGGTATCGACGCGCGTCATCCGCGGTGGTGTGGTCGCCAAGTCGATAGGTGACCATTTCGATAAAGGTTGGTCGGGATTCTTTGCGAGCGCGCTGTGCAGCTTCTTTGACTGCATAGACACAAGCGAAAATATCGTTGCCATCGACTTGCAGGCAAGGCATTCCGTATGCGATACCACGCTGCGCAACGGTTGGCGCGCTGCACTGAATCTTGCCTGGAACGCTGATCGCCCAGAAGTTGTTCTGGCAACAGAAGACGACGGGAATATCAAGATTCGCGGCGAAATTGGCAGCTTCGTGGAAGTCGCCTTCGCTTGTCGCGCCGTCGCCAAAGAATGTGCAAGCGATTTGTTTTTCACCGCGATACTTCGATGCCCACGCCAATCCAGTTGCGTGCAACATTTGCGTGCCGATAGGGACGGCGATCGGAGTTGCAAAGTGCGGACGCGGCATCGCATTGCCACGCTCGTCGCCCATCCAATGCAGAAGAATTGCCTCCATCGGAACGCCGCGCCAGAAGAGTCCGCAATTTTCTCGATAGCAAGTGACCAACCAATCATCTTGGTTCAAGACATATGCGGCGGCCAAACTTGTGGCTTCTTGCCCCATGTTCTGCGGATAAGTTCCCATGCGCCCCGATCGCTGCAACTTGAACGCGACTTCATCGAGATAGCGGCACGACGACATCGCTTCATAAAGTTTCACAAGGTCGGCATCTGGAATCAGGCCCGCGCCAAGCTTCTCGTCATAATTACCGTGCTCGTCGAGGATCGAGACGCGCTCGATTTCCAACTTCAAAATACTCTTTATGGGCATTGAAAAAGTGTAGCGCAGAGGGGCGGTTTCGCAGAAACGGTTCTGCCAAGAGTTGTGGTCTTATCTCGCCGCGACAAGTCCATCTGCACGCAAGTCACTCGCGCCCATCCATCCATCACTCATCCGAATAATCGCTTGTCCGCGCCCAAAAGTGACCGTTCTTGCGTTCGCAATGGTTAACTCATGCCCACGTCGGCGCAATTCTGCGATTGTTGCGTCCGAGAATCCTGGCTCCAATTGAATGGATTTTCCTTGCATCCACTGCCAACGAGGAGCATCAAGTGCCGCTTGAGGATTCTGTGCGAAGTCGATCATGCGCATCATCACTTGCACATGACCCTGCGGTTGCATAAATCCTCCCATCACGCCAAACGCCATCGCGGGTTCTTCGCCAGCTGGAGTTGTTCGCGTCACAAATCCTGGAATGATCGTGTGGTATGGCCGCTTCGATGGACCGACACAGTTTGGATGACCCGTTTCAAGATTGAAACACGCGCCTCGATTTTGCATTGCAATGCCTGTGCCAGGAATGACAACACCAGAGCCAAATCCTGCATAATTGCTCTGAATGAACGAGATCATCATTCCGCGTGAATCGGCGGCGCAGAGGTAGACCGTGCCGCCAGGCTTTGGAATGCCGCTGCTGAAATCTTGCGCTTGAGCAAGATCGATTCGCTTTGCAAGCGTGGCAAGTCGCGAAGGATCGAGCAACTCCGCAGAGGTGATTCGCATTTGCGCAGGATCTGCAACATGCATATGCGCATCTGCGAAGCCAAGCTTGATCGCTTCGATTGCAATATGCAGCACATCCGGACAATCCGCAGAGAGGCTTGCGAAGTCTCGAGTTTCAAGAATGCCAAGAGCAATAAGCGCTGCAATTCCCTGCCCATTTGGGGCAATTTCGTGAAGTCTGTATCCCCGATACGGCACAGAAATCGTCGCGGAAAAATCAGTTTTATGTTCGGCGAGATCAGAGAAGCGAAGATGACCGCCTTGCTCGCGAGCCGCGGCATCAATCGCCTTGGCGATTTCACCTTCATACATCGCGCGACCACCGCTTTGCGCAATAGCTTCGAGCGTGCGCGCATGATCAGGCAAAATTATCTTCGCTCCAGCGCGCGGAGCTTCGCCATCTTTGAGAAATGTCGCACTCCACGCTTGTGTATTTGGGCGCTTGGCATAGACATCTGCCGCACGCTTCCATAATTGAGCCGTGAGCGGCGCAACTTGATATCCATCTCGCGCATATGCAATCGCCGGTGCGAGAAGCGCTGCAAATGGCAATCGACCAAAATTTTTATTCACATCCGCCCAAAGCGCAATTTGTCCTGGAACAGTAATCGGCAACCATCCATCCATTGGCATCTTGTCTTTACCCACAAAGTGTTCACGCGACAGAAGGGCAGGCGATCGCCCACTCCCATTCACTCCGTGAAGTCCTTTTCCATCCCACACGATTGCGAACGCATCGCCGCCGATTCCGTTTGTTGTTGGCTCGGTCACCGTCAACACCGCAGCGGCGGCAATCGCTGCATCAGCGGCGCTTCCACCTTGGCGCAACATTTCAAGTCCAGCTTGCGCCGCGAGCGGCTGGCTGGTTGCCACCATTTCGCTGCCGAAAACCAGCTGTCTTTGCGAGGGATATGGCAGATCGTCCGAACAAGGGATTGCGGATTGAATCATTGGTGACAAGAGTACCCCGATCGCATTGCGCGAGTCCAC
Organism: Planctomycetia bacterium; assembly: GCA_005792145.1. Lineage (GTDB taxonomy): Bacteria > Planctomycetota > Phycisphaerae > Phycisphaerales > SM1A02 > F1-60-MAGs104. Next base: position 7,443 of record SXSS01000041.1, read on the forward strand.
GGTTGTCCATTCGAGTCTTTGAAAATCTTGGGATTACTTCGGAAAATCGCTCGACCCTCGCGCACCAATCTCATCAGCAAATTGCACGATGACGGTCACGGGTCGACCCAGCGATCTCGTGAAAAGTTCGCCGAAGAATTTCGCGGCAACTTGCCGCGCTTCGATTCGAACTTCTGCGAGTGCGGGCTTGGATTGCGCTGTCTCAATCACAGCTTGGCGAAGAAGTCTCTTCGCTTGATCGATATCGCCGCCGCTTGGAATGAGATGCTCCATCCAATCGTTATCGATATATACCTTCATCTTTCCAGGATCAGATTGAACTTCAACCACTTTGTCATTCACGATCGGCGCAGGAAGAGTCATCAAGATGGTGCTTTCGCTGATTAGTTCAGCATTCCAATTTTCATCGTTTGGTCCATTTGATGGAATGATGTACTGCGCACGATTGCCCAAAACTTCGAGCAAAATTTTCACAGAACCGACGGGGATTTTGTATCCAAACACACCAACAGTCGTCGCTCGGTCGAACTTCACACGCGTATCGATTTCTCGCCAGCCAACGAGCAATCCACCTTGTGGTTGCAGATCCCCAAGCGCGCTGGTCAATGTGCTTGTGACCGTGGTTTGTACGAGGGAGAAATTTTTGATGGAATCGCTGATCTTGTCACACGAACGGACACCCCAAAAAATTCCGGCCGCAAGAAGCGCAAGAACAAAGAAAGTTCCGCATCCCGAGCATCCACAGCACCCGCCAGAACGACGACCCGTGGACATAGATGAATTCGATTTTGAATATTCGTCAGACATGCACAGTGCGAATGTACATCATCTAATTATTGGAAAAAGCAATCAATTAATGAACAAACTTGCAACACTCCCTGTCATCCAACAAGCAAGAGCACCCGCAACCATCGCGCGCAGGCCAAGCGCCGCGAAGTCTCCGCGGCGATTTGGAGCCATCGCACTCAGTCCGCCGATTTGAATCGCAATCGACGGCAAATTCGCAAATCCGCAAAGCGCATATGTGGAAATTTGCGCGGCTCGAAAGCCAATCGTTCCGTCACGAAGTGACGCGCTCAAATCGACATACGCCACAAATTCGGTGGCGATAATTTGCTGACCCATGAGTGATCCAACTTTGCGCGCATCTTCCGAACCGACACCCATGCACCACGCAAGTGGAGTGAAGACATATCCAAGCAAATTCTGAAATGTCAGCACAGGGATTCCGTGTGCGGCACGCCACGCCGCAATCGAATCGATTTCGCTGAGCGCTGCGAGTGGATAATTCAACAACGCCAAGAGCGCAACGAAAGCGACAAGCATCGCAGCAACATTGAGAGCCAATCGCAAACCATCCGTCGCTCCCTCAGCCGCCGCATCCATCACATTGCAACTGGTCTTGGGAATTGTCTTGAGCGCATCAAGCGATTCGTCACGCGTGGGTTCAGTTTCTGGCAACATCAATTTCGCCATCACCAATCCAGCTGGCGCAGACATCACGCTGGCGGTCATCAAGTGTTTCGCCATAAGAATGCGATTCGCATCATCATCACCGCCAAGCATGACGATGTATGCCGCCATCACGCTTCCTGCGATTGTTGCGAAACCGACAGTCATAACAGCCATAATTTGCGATCGGGTCATTGTTGCGATGAAGGGTTTCACGGTGAGCGGAGCTTCAGTCTGACCAACGAAAATATTCGCAGATGCAGAAAGCGCTTCAACTCCAGTGACATTCAGTACGCGGCGAATCACCCACGCCAACACCGCAACAAGTCGCTGCATTATTCCCAAGTGATAAAGGACTGCCATCAGTGAGGCAAAGAAAATAATAATTGGCAGCACCCTCACCACGAAAATGAATCCCCACGGACCACTTGGGTCTGCGGCCTTGCCGAAGATGAAAACCGTGCCAGCGTCGGCGAACGAAATCACACGAGTCACCCCAGCCGCGAAAAAATCAAAGACTCGAACGACCGGCGGAAAACGCAAGAAGAGAAATGCGAGCAATAATTGAATCGCAACACCAGAAACGATCGTTCGAACATTGATTCGACGCCTGTTCGTCGAAAGCGCAAATCCAATGGCAAGGATCACTCCAATGCCAATCAGACCAGTGAGTTGCTGCATATGCGCTTGAGAATACTGAATTGTGAATCATCCCCGCGAAGGCGCGAAACACTTTTCGCAGCGGGGTTCGTAATCGCCAACACCTCCAACGACGATCCGCTGCATGCTTGGGTTCATGCGCTGAGTGTGTATTGCCCTGTTGCCACAGATTGAACAAATTCCCACAAGCCGCGTCGTGTCGTTTGAAAGCGTAAATAATGCAGGAAATGGCTCAAAGACATCGCCGCGGTGATCAAATTCCAAGCCGACAACGATGACACGAAATCCCCAAGAGAGAAGTGTGGCGCATACTTGCGAAAGTTCTTCTCCAAAAAAATGCGCTTCGTCGATGGCAACGATTTTCATGCTCTTCGAAATCCGAAGTTCGCCGACGAGCGCAAGGATTTCTGCCGCGTTCAATACAGCAGATGCCTGAATGCGCTGGCCGGTGTGCGTGACTAGGTCATACGAGGAATAGCGGTTGTCAGTTGTTGGCTTGATCGCAAGTGTGGCAGAGCCCAATTCGCGCGCGCTCTCAATACGGCGAATCAACTCCGTCGTCTTTCCAGAGAACATCGGACCGCAAATTACTTCGAGCCGACCGAGACTTGGCTTCTCCATCGAAAACGATCAGCCTGTCATGCCGTTGGGGCAGCTGTCGGAACCAAATGCGCTTCCTTGACTTTGCGAGCTGCATCGATTCGGCGCTTTGCATAAGCGATCGCCGCATCGGAAACACTTTCGCAGTGAGCAGATTCTCGCATCACTGCGAGCGTTGTCTCTTCGATTGCCGCAACTTTCTGATCGATGGTCGCTTCGGTCATACCAAGATGCAATCCACCAAGTCGAATCAGACCTCCAGCATTGGCGATGAAATCTGGTGAATAGAGAATGCCGCGCTTCTTCAACAATGCTCCATCAGTATGAGGATTCATCAGTTGGTTATTCGCGGTTCCACAAATTACTTCGCAGCGAAGGTTGGAGATCGTTGCGTGATCGAGCACCCCACCCATTGCGCAAGGCGCCAAAATGTCCAGCTTTTCGTGGAAAAGATTGCGGTCGTTGCCGATCGCAACACAACCCAGTTCTTCAACGGCGCGCTTCATCGTTGGCACATGCACATCGGTCACCATCACCGCCGCGCCAGCAGAACGAAGCAACTTCGCCAACTTATAACCCGTCGCGCCGCATCCTTGCACTCCGACGGAGAGATTCGAAAAATCAACTTTGCGCCCAAGGTGACGCAGGCAAGCCTTCATCGAATTGAAGCAACCCAGCGCAGTCCAAGGACTCGGATCACCGCCATGAGAAACAGCTTCGCCGCCCATGATGTGGCGACATTCTTGCGCCATCCAATCACAGAACTGCGGACTGACTCCGACATCTTCTGCAGCGATGTACGAACCGCCGTGACTTTCAACGAATCGACCCATCGCGCGCCCTTGAGCTTCCGTTGGTTGTTCGCCTTGCTTATTCAAGAGTATGACGCTCTTGCCGCCGCCGAGAGCGAGATCAGCCGCTGCCGCTTTGTATGTCATTCCCTCGGAGAGTCGCAGCACATCGAAGATCGCATCATTTTCATTTCCATAATGAAAGCGTCTGGTTCCGCCAAGCGCGTTGCCAAGCACTGTCGAGTGAATCGCAATAATTGCCCTCAATCCCGTCGCGGGATCATTCGTGAAGGAGATGCGCTCGTGTCCGTGCTGAACCATACTTTCAAGAATGTGCATTCAATGCTCCAATTTTTTTGAACTGATCTTGCTGTGATATACGAATGGAAAAGAATAGACGATGAGGGGCTTCCTGACCAAACTGCTGCAAATATTCAGGAAAAACAGTGAAAATCGATTGAGCGGTTATTCCACCTTTTGGCCAGTGAATGCCGTTCCACTTCCGAATTGTGGAATGCCGTGGGTCGCAATTGGCAGCCCAGTTCCGCGAGCAGCCATGACCGGCGTGCGCTCTGGAATGGAAAATTCCGAATTGCTCAATCCATCGGCTTGCGCAAGCACAGAATCTGCGCAAGATCGAGTGATCGCATCGATGTTCCAGCGAAGACCGCGTGTCTCTTCGTCGATCCCTGCATTTGCAAGCGCACAGAGGTGATCGACGACCAACATTTCATGTGCAAGCTTCGCACCTTCTAGGCCAGAGCGCAATCGTGCGTCGCACTTACTCAGCGTGCAAGAGACCGCGTGAATCCACATCGCACATTTCGAAAGGCGTGCTTGGATGAATTGATTTCCGATCAATCCCTCTTCGTGTTCCTTGAACATCATCTTCACGTTGTATGAATGGTCCCGAATGCGGAACATCAATTCCTGAGCGTGGCGTTGCAATTTTGGATGAATCTTTTCAAATTTTGGAACCGGCCTTCGCATACCCAAGAAGAGTTCTCCGCCGATGCGCGCCGCCGCGCCGAGTTGCTTGAATGGCTTTGCTTTGATGCCCAACATCCATTCGCCAAGTTGCTTCGAACCATACGCAAAGACGAATGAATGCATCACTTCATTTGCGCCTTCGACGATCGTATTGATCCGAGAATCCCGCCAAATTCGCTCGATATTGTTCTCGGTCATATACGATTCACCACCGAGAATTTGCATCGCATCATCCACGGTTCGAAATCCATATTCACTGCAGAACACTTTGCACATTGCAGTTTCCAACATGATGTCTTCGTCGCCACGGTCCAAAAATCCAGTGGTCATATAGAGCATCGCATCCATCGCATAGATGTATGCCGCACTGCGTGCGAGTCGTTCCTTCACAAGATCAAATTCTCCCAGCGGTCGATCGAACTGATATCGATACTTCGCCCACTTCGTCGCCTGTTCGAAGGCATAAGTCGCGCCGCCAAGCATTCCAGCAGACAAAGTGCAGCGTCCATAATTCAGACAAGTCAGAGCAACGTTCAGTCCGCGGCCTTCCTTGGAGAGCAAGTTGGCTCGAGGGACTTTGACATTGGTCAATCGAATTCGCGCTTGCCATGTTCCTCGGATTCCACACTTTGATCGATTGCGACTGAAAATTTCGATGCCTTCCATATCTGGCGTGCAAATGAGCGCAGTCACCGAATCTTTGGTTTTTCCACTCTTTGGATCGGTGATTTGCTGCTTGCACATCACCGTGAAAAGCCCGCTCAGCGCCGCAGAGGTTGCCCATTTCTTTTCGCCATTGAGAATGAAGTGCGTTCCATCTTCGCTGACTTGGCAGCGCGTTTCTTGTCCTCCAGCATCGCATCCAACATTTGGTTCGCTGAGACAGAAGGCACTCAGTGTGTCTTTGGCCAAGCGCGGAAGAAAGTGACTCTTCTGCTCCGGCGTTCCAAAGAGCATCAACGCTTTGCATCCGATTGATTGATGCGCCGAGACCATCACCGCAGTCGATCCACACGCACGCCCAATTCGTTCGAGCACTCGGTTGTAACTGGTGATTCCAAATCCACCGCCTTGAAACTCTTGCGAGATGGTCATGCCCAGCACGCCAAGGTCGAAGAGTTTTTTTACAACCCATTCTGGAATGTGCTGTTGCTGATCAATCTCATGGGTTGGATGTTCGGTCTTGAGATATGTGTCCAGTCTTGCAAGCAGTTCGTTGCAACGCTGGGTTTCTTCGTTTGAACTCTTGGGATATGGAAAGAGCAGGTCCTCTCGAAAAGTTCCCCAAAAAGTGTTTTTCATCACACCCATCGTCGCAGGATCGGGTCCGAGCATTTCTTGTGCGGCTTCGATCTGCTTGCGATCGTTGGCGGAAATATTTTTCAGGTTGTCTGCAAGATTGGTGCTGTTTGTTTTTGTCATAAAAAATCCGTTGTTGCGTTTGGCTGAAATAGAACAATAGCCTATTTGACGATTAAAATGGGAAATGTTCTTATGCGAAGCGCCGAACCGATATTGACTCAGCTTGCAGGCTTGAGAAATTGAGCGAGTTTTTCCCTTGCAGATGGGGTGTGGCGGAGGGCAACAAGATGTTTTCGCTCCGCAGCAAGCGCCGCTTGCCATCCGCTCTTGATCCCAATTTCGACACAATTTAAGATTGCTTTGGCAGAATCAGTTGCAGGAAGTGTTTCGCGAACAGTCACAAGTGCAGATTGAATGGTCGGTGCAAGACCAGCGTTGATCGATTTTGGTTGCGATCGCGGCTTCGAGCGCGGATTTGCCGCGAGCCAATCGAGTGCTGCCCGCAATGCATCTTCACCAGCGTTCACAGCAACATCAAACAACCCAGCGGGGAGTGCGTTCACAGAATTTGTCTGGCCAGTCGCGGTCTGCGTGATCGCAAGCGCGGGGTCGATCCTCGCAGGCAACATCTGAGTGCCGCCCCAGCCTGGACAAATTCCAAGGCCGCACTCGGGCAATCCAATTCTCCACGGTTTTTCTTCTGCGCTTGCAGTTGTTCCGACGATGCCGTCGCAGTGCATCGCGACTTCCAATCCGCCGCCAAGCGCGGCGCGATGCACCAACGCGACAGTTGCGCATGGAACTTGATAGAGGCGCGCGAATGCTTCTGATCCTCGGCGCAAATACGCATCGAGCGCATCGTCATCGAGAGCATCAATCTCTGCGAGATCTGCGCCAGCAACGAAAACTCTTTCGCTTGCAGAACGCAGAATAATTCCAGTCGGCTTGGTCGAAGCAACAGCGTCGAGTGTCGACGCGATTCCGTCGATCAGCCAAGAATCCAAGACAACAACCCCTCCGCGAGGCTTTGATGGATTTGCGGTGAGTGAGATGATGGCGATGCCTTCGGCAGTTCGTTCGACTGGGAGCATTTTTTATCTTTCTGAATTCGAGCGCGAATGTGCTGAAAAATGTCGAGAAAGATGCGCCTGTGCTTCTGCGCCCGCAATCACTTTCGCAGAAAGTTCTGCGGCCTCGATGGCAATCCGTTCGTCATTTGATCCATCAAGATCGTTGAGCATTTTTTTGGTGCACGCCAATGCGTGCGGTCCGCCAGTCACCAAGCGCGCAACCAATGTGGCGACCGTTGCGTCGAGTTGATCGATTGGCGAACAGTGTGTGACAAGACCCCGCGTAAATCCTTCATCACCTTTCATCGTTCCACCGCAAAGCAACATCGCACGCGCTGGACCAGCGCCGATTTTCTTGATCAGCCACGGTGCAACAACTGCGGGGCAGACGCCAAGATCGACTTCGGGATATCCAAGTTTCGCTTCAGGATGCGTGACGGCAAAGTCACAGACGACGATCAATCCGCAACCGCCACCGATGGCGGCACCTTGCACCCGTGCGATCGTTGGCACTGGCAATTGTCGCAGAGCAAGCAGTGTCATAGAAAGTTGTCGGAGCATTTGACCCATTTGAATGGGGTCATGCATGACAGCCTTCAAGTCCATACCCGCACAGAATGATTTGCCCTCGCCAGCGAGGACAACGACCCGAATTTCATTTGAGTTTTCTTTGATGCGCTTCGCAGTGCGGGCGATGGCATCAGCGAGAGCTTGGATGATTGGAAAGTCCAGTGCATTGCGTGCATCTGGCCGGCGCAGCGTGATCGTTGCGCAACCTTGAGCAATCGAGAGCTGAACCAAATCTTCCATATGTTTAAGCGTACGCAAAGTCGTGCGTTCGCCCTTTCCCTGTGGAATGGGCGCTCTATGTCGTTTTTCGACAGTGGCTGCCCATTTCAAGCGGTATCAAGTCACGAAAGGTATTTCCCGCACTCGGGGCAACGAATAGCAAAAGGAGTTCCCTTCAGCGAATACTTGCAGTTCGGGCAAATTCCCTCTGATTTAAGAGATTTGCGAACAATTTGCTTGTGCTGGGTGTGTGTGATCTTCCAAATCCACACAATGCCAGAAATGCCAAGCCCGCCTATATATAAGAAGGGCCACCAGAGAAGCGCATTGCGGATGAATTCCCACCAGACAAATGGTGGCGCTGGCGGCTTCGCGAGAAAGTGCATCGCGATCGAGCAAAGGAATCCCAAGCACAAAGTCACCAAGAGATTTCGGATGAGCATTCTGGACCACATCGTGGTCGGGCGCTTGATGGAGTAATAATCAAGGTCGCGAAAAAATCGGCGAATATCTTCGATCCAGTTCAAGAACCACCTTTGCGTTTGTTCCAGAAATCTTTGATCATCGAAAGCGCTTCGTTCCCAGCGCAGAGTTCTGCGGTTGCATCTATGGCATTATCAACACGGCTTCCCAGAAAACCTTCACGACTTGTGCCGTCAATTTGATTCAACCACAACTTTGTCGCGCGTAATGCTTGTGGACCTTTCAACAAGAGTGCTTTAACAAGCGTGGAGACTTGCACTTCTAGCGCAGATTCGTCGCACGCGACCAAATGAACAAGTCCAAGCGCCTTCGCTCGCTGCGCGTCGATGATTTCACCCGACAATGCCAATTGACGCGCTCCACCAAATCCAACAGTCGCCATCAATGTCGGCAAACTGACCGCAGGGGAGATTCCAATACGGTGGACGGGATATCCGAAAGATGCGGAGTCGGATGCGAGGACAATGTCGCACGCCGCGATGATCGCGCATCCGCCAGCAAGTGCGGGTCCTTCAACTTGAGCGATCACAATTGCAGGCATGGTTCGAAGTGCGCTGCAGATTGCGCCAAGTCGACGCACGAATTGTTCAAGCATTGTCTGGTCATTCACGCATTCAGCAAGATCGAATCCAGAGCAGAATGCCTTTCCCATTCCACGGAAGATCACGACGGTTGTTTCATCGCGCTGGGCCGATGTTGTTGCGCGCTCGATCGCATCTTCGAGGTCATCGAACATCGCTGTACTCAGCGCGTTTCGCATCGCGGGATTGTTCAGGGTGATTGTGAACGATCTGCCTTCAGATTCGGTTTTCACCAGAGAATGTTCGTTGCTGGTCATTGTCGATTTTTCACGTGACGAAAACGATTCGGACAGGGTATTGTCCAACACATTCCTATGCCATCAAACGCGCAACAAATTTGGATTGTTCGCCACTCCGACACGGAGTGGAGCCTGAATGGTCGCCATACAGGTCGAACCGATGTTCCATTGACCGCTGGCGGAGAATTGAAAGCGGATCAGTTGGCTCCGCGATTGGCGAAGGAGAAATTCGCTCTCGTTCTTTCGAGTCCCGTCAGTCGGGGAATGGATACCGCGCGGCGCGCGGGATTCGCGGACCGTGTTCAGCCAGACCCAAATTTACTCGAATGGGATTATGGAAAATACGAAGGGCTGACTTCTGCGCAGATTGCGGCGATGCATTTTTCTGGCGATCACGATGTCAATCTCGATTGGGATCTGTGGCGTGATGGTTGCCCAGGTGGCGAATCAATCGAAGCAGTCGCTTCACGAGCGCGCACAATTGTCCAGCGATGTCTTGCCACGAATGGAAATGTGCTGTTGTTTTCTCACGGTCATTTTTCGCGCATGATCGCCGCAGTTTGGTTGGAACTTCCGCCAGCGCGCGGTCGAAGCTTTGGTCTCAAGGCAGGTTCGATCAGTATGCTTGGATTCGAACATGCGAATCGCGTGATTTGGCAATGGGATCGTGTTGATACTTTCGAGGGGCATTGATGAATTCTCACGATCACGATGATAAAATTTTGAGCAAGGGATCCGTGATTGATCCTCGCATTGAGACGGCAGAGGACGCACTCGTCGATGACCTGATCGAAAGCGATGCATCGCCCGAAGTGATCGCAGATGCGGTCGAACAGCAAGACGCAGCGGATGCTGCTACGACATTGGAAACATTGCCGCAAGATGAAGCGTCGGATGTTGTCGGCGAGATGGAAGTTGATGCCGCCGCGGATGCGCTCAGTCATATGTCGATTCCGCTTGCAGTCAGTGTGATTGAAGATCTCATCGAAGAAGATCCATCATTCGCAGGTCGCATGTTGAGCGAGATGGCGCCCGATGATGCGACCGATCTTTTGCAAGCCCTCCCCAAGCAGGACCGCGATCGCTTGCTGGCGTTGATGGGCGCTGGCACTGCTCTGAATCTGCGTGAATTGATGGTTCATCCCCGCGAGAGCGCTGGGGGAATGATGACCACGCAATATTTGTCCGTGCGGGAAAACGAGACTGTGGCAGAAGCGATCGAACATATTCGCCGTGGCGAACCAATCGAGCATGCGCAACAAGCGTTTGTAACCGATCGAAAAGGTCGATTGAAGGGAACGATTGGACTTCGCAAATTGCTTGTTTCGCGCAGCAGCGAATTGATTGGTGATATTTGCGAGCGTCATGTCGATGCGGTGAATCCTGAAATCGATCGAGAACTCCTGGCTCGTGAGTTTGAAAAATATGACTATCTGGAACTTCCGATCGTGGATCATTCTCAGCGATTGCTCGGCATCGTGACCGTCGACGATGTGATCGACATAATTCGCGCCGAAGGCACTGAAGATGCACAGCGCATGGTGGGTGCAGGAAAAGAAGAGGGCGTTCATTCCACGGTTACTCAAAAATTGCGCGGGCGATTTCCATGGCTTATCGTCAATCTCTTCACCAGCGCGGTGGCAGCGGTGGTTGTTATGCAATTCGAAGGAATGATCGCCGAGATCGCTTTGCTGGCTGTGATGATGCCGGTCATCGCGAATCAATCTGGGAATGCAGGACAACAATCGCTCGCGGTGACGCTGCGAGGAATCGTATTGGACCAGATTCGCCCAAATCATTCCTGGATGCATGTACGACGAGAGATGACAGTTGGATTTCTCAATGGCATCGTGTGTGGATCGATTGTGGGCGGCATCGTTGTCATCGCAAAAATCGCATCGGGTGAACCATGGCATTTGGGTGTGGTGATCGCCATCAGCATGACCGCGACCTTGACGATTGGTTGCGTGACTGGAAGCGCGATGCCGCTCATAATGCGGAAACTTAGATTTGATCCCGCAACGGCTTCAACGATTTTTCTGACGATGGTCACCGACAGTATGAGTTTTCTTGTCTTTCTTGGCCTTGCCAGTCTGGTTGCACAATGGATTCTCTAATCAAAGATTTTTCCCCGCGTCATTCGTTGCGGCGGCGTTTGGTCATACGCATCGGGGTGCCGCTGTTGGTCACATTCCTCTTGATGATTGTGGCGCAATTCAAGCTTGACAGCGAACTTCTTGTGGAATCTATTCGTCAGAAAATGCGAGCGAGCGTCCAGATCACTTGTATGAAGGCCGAGGCGGAATTTCTTTCAATACAGCACGCGGTTGCTCTGCAGGCCGACATTATCCGATCGGACGGAGAAGGTCTTCTGCCGCTCGATTCTCCTGCGGCGAAGAATAAACTCAACTTGTTCCTCGCAACAGTTTTGAAGTCCAATTCATTTATCTTTGGTGCCGCGCTCGCATTCCCGCCCGGATCTGCTGGTGTATCAGCGAATGGCTTCGGACCATATGTTTGCCGCACGGCGGACCAAAAAGGATTGCGCACGATGGATCTTGCGCTAGATTTGAAGTACAACTTTTCGAAGACACCTTGGTTTGTTGATGCGGGGCCAGAGCCCAATGGCGTTTGGAGCGAGCCATTTTTCGACGCTGGCGGCGGCGATCAATTTATGACGACCTATTCAATGGCTTTTGTGGCAAGCGAAGAAATTCCCGCTGGCGTCGCGACTGCAGATGTCGTTCTCGCGGATATTGTCAAGTCATTAGAGTACAAGAACAGAGACAGTGCTTTTGATTTCACTGTTGTTTCGGCGAAGGGGCGAATCATTTCATCCTCGGATCCCGAAGCGTTGATGAAGGTTGCGACAGACTTCGACCCTTCTTCGATTGAGCGACAGACGCTCGATGCTGTTGCAGCATTTCGGACTTCTGGCGTGGAATTCGCCCGTATTGGAAATGGATCCTTGTTCACATTTTCAGGATCTCGACTTGTCTTTATAAATGTGCCAACGACCAGCTGGGTTTTTGTTGGCTCATTTCCAGAGACCAATCTTCTTCCATCAATTATGCAAGCTTTGTTCTTTGGTCCAGGCTTGTTATTGCTAGGAGCCATCTTTGCAATGGCAGTTGTTTGGCGTTCTGCGGATCGTGCCGTCGCACCACTGCAAGGAGTCATTGGCGCGATTGGGAAGTTTTCCAAAGGCGATCTTTCTGCACGCGCTCCGGACACGGATCGTGATGATGAAATCGGTTTGATGACCACCGCATTCAACAAGATGGGTGGAGATTTGCAAGGAGCAATATCACAGCGTGAAGCCGCGGATGCGCAGCGCATAGCGGTTGAGGTTCAGATTGCCGCAGCCCGTGATGTTCAAAGACTTCTTCTTCCGCAAAGTGATAGAGAAGTTGCAAGCCAAGACGAAAGATCGACGGATGAATTTTCGGGGGTCTCTCTCTTGGGGTTCAATGTTCCAGCAAGTGAAATCTCTGGCGACTTCTTTGATTGGTTTCCTCGTGGAGACGGAACCTTCGCGCTTGTCATCGCCGATGTCTGCGGCAAAGGTATGCCTGCGGCGATGGTGATGGCGGTGTGCAGAACACTTATTCGAAAAGCAGCTGTTGAAACCGCTGAACCTCATCTCGCACTTGCTCGAGTGAATGCGGATCTCATCGCGCAAGCTCCCAGATCGAATTTCACGACAGGCGTTCTCCTGTATTTTGACCCTCACACGGGGAAAATCTTGTATGCCAACGCTGGCCATCCAAATTCTATTTTGGTTCGAGTTGATGGATCAACATCTCAAGTGATGGAAGGGACTGGAACCGTCCTTGGGCTTGCGGCAGATTCTGTGTGGGAAACAAAGCGAATTCAACTTCATCGTGGTGAAGATTTAGTGCTCGTTTCTGATGGCGTGACCGAGGCGGGGCCAGAGCATGCGGGTGCTGATCGCCTCTTCGGATCCGATCGTGCGGCGGCAGCAGTTTCTGCGGCTTGCGGTGGAAAGCAGCAGAGTCCAAGAGTGATTGTTGAAGCGCTCGTCGCATCCGTCAAAGTATGGAGCGGTAATTATCAAGGTGACGATATGACCATCATTGCCATCAGCAGAGAGTAAAAACAAAATGCCGTCAGTTGATTTTCCAAGAGAGATTTTCATCACGCACGGTTCGCAGCAGTTTGGGCCATACACCGTTGAGGAAATCAACGCAAAGATTCGCACGGGCGAAGTGACAGGAGTTGGCACCTTTGCGTGGTATCAGGGATGTTCTCAGTGGATCTCACTTGATCGGGTTCCTGGTGTTTTTATGCTTTATGCGCCGCCAACGTTTGGTGCTTGCGCGCAGCCCCATTCGCAAGGCGATGCGACTGGCGGATTGATTCCGTATAAGAATCCCCCTGCGCTTGTCGGTTATTATTTGAGCATTTTCAGTTTGATTCCGTTACTTGGGATTCCTCTTGGAATTGCTGGCGTGATCTGTGGAATCTTTGGCCTTCGACGCAGAAATAAAAACCCCATTATCAAAGGTATGGGCCACGCTCTTTTTGCAATCATCTTTGGCTCGCTTGTCATACTCATACAAGCCGCTGGAATTTTCATCATGATCCGCTTTATATGATTCGCTTGTCTCTTCTGATAGAATCTTGGAGTATGAGTCATGCCTTATTGTTGCGTACCAAGATTGTTATGACCACGACCACCTTGCTTGCAGGGTCGATCCTTTTTCAGTCGCGTGCGGAAGAAGCGAAAACAAATCAAGCTGACCCCCCAGTATCAATAACTTCAGTCATCACACCTGAAGCGCAACCAGTCGTGGTGACGGGGAGTCTGAAGGGTCGAGCGCCAATCAACAAGGCCAAATCTGCTCGTCCTGCGAAAGAATATTCTGGGCCATCTATAAAAGTAGAGCCAGCAGATCCACAGGTTTCCGCAGTATGGATTGGTTCGGGATTTCCAGCGCTCGATCCTGCACACGCACCGATCAAGCGAATTGATCAAAGTGGATATCAATTTCGTCCAGCGTTGATGGTGGTGCAGACGGGAACGCCTGTCGTCTTTCCAAACAAGGACTCGATGTATCACAGTGTTTTCAGTTATTCCGATGCGAAAAGTTTCGACCTCGGTCGATTTCGTCAAGACGAGGAGCCAGACGCGGTGTTATTCGATAAGCCTGGTCTCGTTCAACTCTTTTGCGAAGTGCACGAGCATATGCGCGCATCATTGATTGTTGTGGATACTCCGTGGTTCGTATGCACTCAACCTGATGGAAGTTTCGAAATCTCTGGCATCACGCCTGGAAAATACACCGCGACGATTTGGCTTTCCGCCAAGAAAAGCTTTGAGCAAGTTATCGAAATCGCCGCCGGGAAAACACTCGAAGTCGAATGGTCGAATCTTGTGGAGACGCCGGCCCCGTGAGATTTTCGCTCAAGCTGTCTGCTGTAATCACGCTCATCATTCTGATTTTAGTTGCGACTGGCGCACTGATCGGAGCGCCAGTTCTTCGTGAGAAATATCTTTCCGCACTTCGCAATACGCTTGTTGCCCAAGTTGATGGAATTGTCAAGCTTCAAGAACGTGACCAGAAGGATTTGGCAGTAGCCCTCGATCGAATCGTAAGGTCGTCTCGCCTCGTGGCGGCAATCAACAACAAAGACAAATTCAGGCAGAATGCCGAAGATGA
>SXSS01000042.1 GCA_005792145.1 Planctomycetia bacterium
ATCAACCTCAACAGCGCGATCGTGAATACTGATAACACTGCATCGTCTGGCAATCAGACCTACAACAGCGCGGTTGTTCTTGGCAACGCGGCTGGCTCAACCCTCACCTCAACGGGTGGCGGCAACATCCTCTTCGGCGGCCTGATTGATGCGCTTGATTTTGGCACTCAAACATTAACGGTTGATGCATCTGGTGACGTGACTTTCGATGGCAACATTGGTGCAGTCCGCTCTCTTGGCGCGTTAACCGTGACGGCTGGTGCTGCCGGAACGATCAACCTCAACAGCGCGATCGTGAATACTTTTGCCTTGGGACTCACTACTGGCGATCAGACCTACAACAGCGCGGTTGTTCTTGGCAACGCGGCTGGCTCAACCCTCACCTCAACGGGTGGCGGCAGCATCCTCTTCAATAGCACGCTCGATGGAACACTCGCAGACGTGCAATTCCTCGACTTGACCGCGGGCGCTGGCAACATCACCTTCACAGGTGCGGTTGGTGGCAACGTGCGACTGGGAGAAATTATGGTCATTAGCGCATCCGACGCGACATTCAATTCAACAGTTTCTGCGTTTGCCTTCACTCAGCTTGCAGGAACTGGAACAACTACGTTCGAAGAGTTGTTTGATTTCACCAACAACTTTGAGTTCATTGGAAATAACTTGACCGTCAATGGCGTTGGCGACAACACCGCTGGCACATCCTTTGAAGTTGATAACGCTAACTTGTTTACAACTGCGGTCGAATCCAATGTGGTTGCTGGTGGTAGATTCGACCAGTTCGGTGGTGGAGCCAACAGCATCGGCGGCAACATCACAAGTACTAGCTCTTTCATCAGCTTCGGTACTGAAATCGAATTGACGAACGACGTGGTTATGAAAAGTAGCCTGCTCGCAGGCGATTACATCGCCTACGGTTCGACCATTGACGGAGCATTCGATCTAGTTGTGAATGCGGGTGTTGGCGATGTTGCTTTCGTGGGTGAGGTCGGAGGAGTGAATCCGTTGGGTGCCCTGACTGTCACCTCCGGCGATTTCACGACGTACTTCCTTGCGAATGTGACCACTATTGGCGATCAGATTTACAACGGCGGCGCTCAATTGGATGCGGATATTGAGTTCAGGGCAACTGATACTGACGGCGATATCACCTTTAATGGCGCGGTCCGAAGTGGAACTGGCGTTGAGAACATGACCGTGCTCGCGGGCGGCAACGTGACCTTTAATGACTCGGTGGGTGCGGTTGCAGGCACTGAACTTGGAACCTTCACGGTTGACTGCGGCAACGACTTTGGTGAGACGATCACCTTCGGTGCTCTCGCATCAACAGTGAGTGCGGTGGATGTGAACTTGAACACCAACACGCTTCTGGCCACGCCAGCAACTGTTGCGACGATTGTCGGCGGTGGCGATATCGAATTTATCACCGATGTGTTTGCAATGGGACAGAATCACAAGTTGACTTCTCTTGGCGACATTGTGATCGTTGGATTGACTGGTGTAAACGCGACATCTGTAACGCTTGGCGATGTCAATGCAGTGGGCGATTTGATTGTCAATTCAGATGTGATCACCCTGCTCGCGCGAGCTTCTGGCCCAATCTTTACCAACACTGGCGGAACTATCACTGATCCAATGGTTGATTATGTGGTCGGTGGTCAGGTCTTCTTCAGCACCGCGCCTGTAATGGGCGGAAGCGGTGGCCGAGCAACCTTCTCCAACCCAACCGGCAACGTCGACGGCTCAGGTACTCTTGGCAACTTTGCCAAGACGATCTATCGAACGCCAATCACAGTCGCTTTGCTGACTGGACTAGGTGGTGAGATCCTTGACCTCAGCGCGGCTAGTGGCGTGTCTTACACCAATCCTGCATCCTTGGTACCGGTACCAACCCCAGCCCTTCCCCCAATTGGAATTTTGGGCAATTCCGATAGCGTTGAAGAAGAAGAGCGCAAAAAGAAGGCAAAGGCAGCAGATCAGGATTCAAAGAAGACAGCATCCGAGAGCGACCCAGTGCCAAACGGGGTTCCAGTCGCTTCACGCTGAGTTGGATTTGTGCGAAGTTTGAAGTATGATCCTTTGCTCTTTTTGATCTGGTATCGAATGTATTGCTTTTCGCCGGTTCTATAAAACTGTTTTCTACCAAGGAAGTCATTATGAAATTTGTAAACACATTGCTCCCAGTTGTCATAGCATCCGTCAGCCTTTCTGCTTCTGCACAGAACGACATCGGATCTGTAGCCAATCAAGCCGCGGCACAAACTCAGTTGGTCAAGATCTCCACCATCGAAGGCAAAGCCGCCAATGATGAGTTCACCCGTAATGTCCAAGTGCTTCAGGCACAGCGCCAAGAAATTGTGAAGTTGAATGAGGCGACCAACGCAGCTCCAGCCGGCAAGGGTCACGATGATCTTCAGGCACAGCTTGATGCTGCAGTCAAGCGTCTTGACACCGACAACCAGACGATGGCGAAGACCTATGGATATTCGATCCTTCGCAACTATGTCCGCATCCCAGAGAAGAGTGAGATTTTTATCGTGCTCACTCCCGAGGAAATCGCCAAGCAACCAAATCCAACCGACGGCAGTGAAGTTTCAAAGACGATCAAGGTCTGCACACTTGGAGATGCCCAGGCAAACCAATCTTTTCAGACCACGGTTCAGAATTTGCAACAGATGCGCCAACAAGCCGCAACATTGAAGGGCCAGTTGGATTCTGCTCCAGATGAAAGCCAGAAGAACTATCTTCAAGGTCAGTTCGACCTTCTCTTGAAGCAATTGAATGACGCCAACGCAGTCGCAACCAAGTCCTATATGTTCAATCTGAATCGGCAGTATGTGATGTCGATTGACAAGTCGACGCTGTATATCGCTGCGACACCAGAAGAGGCCGCGAAGGCAGCAGCGGCGGCTCCAGCGGCGAAGTGAAATCCCGCGCCAATCACCAAAAACAGGGTGTTTTGGTCGGTTTCAGAAGTTATCATCGGCGAGTGCGTTTTGAGCGCATTCGCCGATTTTCTTAAAAATGGGAATGTTTTTTTGCGCTTTGTATTTGCTGTGGTATTTTAAGTTATTGGGTTGGGATCGGGGTTCGGGATCAGGGTTGGGGCATTCACACTTTCAGGAGTTTAAAAATGAAGATTTGTCTATCTGTACTCGCAGTCGGAATCTCTTTGATTTTCTCACATTCTTCCGTAGCGCAGAATTATGAGATGCCGATGACGGGATCATCGTCGCTGAACTTGAACATTGAAATCCAACTTCCTTTCACTGGAACCTTCAAAGGGGATTATGTTGCCAAGACAAATCCAACCGGAACGAAGACGATCCCAGGATTATGGGGTGGCAGCGGAAATAATCCGATCAACTATTCTGCGACCTTAAACGGCGAACTTGTCATCGATACGAATCCAACTGGATCATTTGTGCTTCATTCCATCGCAGGCCTCGGCGGATACATCACCGATTACACGTCGGATCTTCTTGGTGGAAACGCAGGAGATATCGACGTTGGGGTTGTTTTTCAGTACAGCACTTTTCATACGCAGAATCCGACCGCAATCTATCCAGGTGGATTCTCGCTGCCGATTCCTTTGGGCGGTGGGGGCATTTCGCAGATGACCGTTACACAAAACGGCTTAGCGCCAATTGTGATGACTTCACTTGGTGGTGGCGTTCGTAATTTCACTGCTGCCATTCCAGTCACATTGACAATCACCGCGGACTTCTTCCAGATTCCGCTGAGAGCGATCGATATTCCTGCGATCATTCCTATTCAAGGACAATGCGTGTTCGTCGGCCCAAACGAGATGGAGATGACTGCATCATTCGACTTCGCGGATGAATTGCCATTGCCAGCTGCTCCTGGATTCAAGGATCAACCTCTAGATCTGCCAACAATCCTGCCTCCTGGAGGCACGGCGCATTTGCTCTTGACTGGAACCTTTGCCAAAGGCTCAATCTCCCTCGGCGCTGGATCGGATATCGACTCGCAAGGAGATCGAATAAGCCTTTTATTCGATTTGACTGACGATGGCGCTGTCAGTGGAATGGATTTTGGACTGATGCTGATGAATTGGGGGTGCGATGATGCGCCATTCATAGACTTCAATTATGACGGGTTTATCGATGGCATCGATCTTGGAATGATGATCGGCGCTTGGACTCGTTGAACGCCCTCATGAAGCCGGATGCGTAGGCTGACCACAATTCCAATCGAATGATCGCTTGTAGACCGCGGAAAAAACGCTCGATGTGACAGAAGTGACCCCGGCAATTTTCGAAAGTTCGTGTTGGTAACGATGTAAGTCCACTTGGTCTGCGACAGATACCTCGACGAGAATCTGCTCAGTTTGCAGGCAGATAAAAATCCACTCAGGATTGAATTTGTCTGAGATGACCGAGGCTGTCTTTTGAATGTTTCGACGAACCGAGACGTGGAATAGTGCGCAGATTGTTTGCGCTATAAAATGGGGATCGACAACAACAAGAGGGCGGATGTCTTGATCGTTGATGACTTCACGAATCTTCGCAGATGCTGCGGGAGAGGAGATATTTGCAATCTCGGCAAGTTGCGCAACGTTTACTCGGTAATCGCGCTGTAGCGCACGAATTGTGTTCTCGTGAACTTGGCATCGCCGAGGGGTATTTACTTTGTCCGAGGTCGCTTTTGAAGAATGTCGATCGAACTTCCTTCGCGCTTCTTGGGGAGGAATGATGCTTAAAATCTCTGAAGATTGTTCGATGGTCGCATGGTGATGCGCAGCAAGAACGGAGTCGATTTCCTCAAGCAACTTTGTCGGAGTCGCGGCAGCGATAAGCGCGATAACTTCGCTTCTGCCTACGACTGATGCAATGCGATAAAAATAAGGGCTCTTTGCCAGTTCTTGCGCAAATAAATCGAGAGAGGACATCGTCGAAAACCGAATGATGGAAGCTGAATTGCAGCCAGCCTCTTGCAAGTCAACATAGCCACAAACTCTGACCAAATTCGCTTCTGCCAACTTCGCAAGCCTGCGGGAAATAGTTGCCTCTGAAAGTTGAGTCCGATCCACAAAATTTCGGCCGATCGATCTGCCGTCTTCGCGCAGAACTTCGATCAGTATTCGATCAACATCATTCGCAGTTCGAATAACTTCGGGTCGATTTGGAAAAGTAGTTTTCAGCATTTCGGGAGCCTCGCAAGCCTTCTTTTTATTGCAAGCGAAGGAGAATCTAAAGAGGGTCCCGGATCCACTGATTAGGATTTCAAATTCACAGGCAAAAAATCCGATACGGTCAGGAACCAGATAATCTGTCGCTAAAATGATAATACAGCTTTTTTTATTGTATCAGATTTTCACTTTCGATGGCGTCTATACTCTTGTACCGTCGCTCGGGGCGTTCACTTGCAAGTGAGCTGAGAAGAACCCGTCGAACCTGATCCGGTTCACACCGGCGTAGGGAAGCGCTTGCCCCACTGCTTTGGGCGCTTTCCTTCGTTATTTGAAAGTTTCAAGTTTTTTAAAGGACCCTCTTTTAAGGACCACCATATGAGCGCAATTTCACCAGATCAAGCATTGCAAGCCGCGCCTTTGCGCGGAGCCGCAAACCCATCGACCACCGCAGCAGGGACGTCGCCTGGCAGTTTTGCCAACGCCGCTCAAATCGGCGGACCGCTTGCGTTCAGTTCGCCAGATACGCCTGGTATGCCTGCGCCGAGCGCGTTGACCGCATGGGATTTTATGCCCGAAGGGTGGACAATCGAAGTTGTCGCATCGCATGAAATGGGCTGCGCTGGTCATTCACGCGTTGACGTTGGTGCGTTCATTCGCGCAGTTGCGCCGCGTGGATTTGTCGCGATCACACAATTGGAAAGCGCGCGTCTTGGCATCGTGACTGCGCAGATGATTCGTGTTGCTGAACGCGAAGGGCATCTGACTGCTCTGCAAGTTCGAGACGAAATCGCCGCTGGGCGAATGGTGATTCCAGCGAATCGAGTTCACTTGGGATACAAGTTGGACTCGATGGCGATCGGTCGCGCATCGAAAACCAAGATCAATGCAAATATGGGCGCGAGCCCCGTCAGTTCCGGCACGGATGAGGAAGTTGAAAAATTGAAGTGGGCAGAGCGCTGGGGTGCCGACACGGTTATGGATCTTTCAACTGGCGGAGATTTGGATGCGTGCCGCGAGGCGATCATTCGAAACAGTTCCGTGCCGATTGGGACTGTTCCGATCTATTCGATGATCATCGGAAAGAAATTGGAGGAACTTGACGAAGCGATTGTGATGGAAACTCTCACGCATCAGGCGAAGCAGGGTGTTGATTATTTCACGATTCACGCTGGAGTTTTGAAGGAACATTTGCCGCTGATTCGCAAGCGTTTGATTGGGATTGTCAGTCGCGGCGGAAGTCTGCTTGCGAAGTGGATGTTGGTCAACGATCGACAGAACCTGATGTATACGGGATGGGAACGCATTTGCGATGTGATGCGTGAATATGACGTGACTTTTTCGATTGGCGATGGTCTGCGTCCTGGAGGTTTGGCGGATGCAACGGATCGAGCGCAGTTGGCGGAGTTGGAAACCATCGGCGAATTGACCGAACGCGCTTGGCGCAAGGGCGTGCAGGTGATGGTTGAAGGTCCCGGCCACGTTCCATTCGATCAGATCGAATACAATATGAAATTGCAGAGAACGCTTTGTCATGGCGCGCCGTTCTATGTGCTGGGTCCACTGGTGACGGATATTTTCCCTGGATATGACCACATCACAAGTTGTATCGGTGCAACCGCGGCGGGATATCACGGCGCAAGTATGTTGTGTTATGTCACGCCGAAAGAACACTTGGGGTTGCCAAAGAAAGATGACGTGAAGCAGGGGTGTATTGCGTACAAGATCGCGGCGCATGCCGCGGATGTTGCGCTTGGCATTCCTGGCACACGCGACCGCGATGATGAATTGACCAAGGCGCGCGCGGCGTTGAATTGGGAAAAGCATTTCGAGTTGTCTTTCGATCCAGATGTGGCGCGCGCGTATCACGACGAGGACCTTGATGTCGATACGGATTTCTGCGCGATGTGCGGACACGATTGGTGCAGCGTCCGCATCAGCAAGGAAATTCAAGAATTCGCGAGTGGCAAGGAAGAGGAATATCAGCGCGGAAAGCCCGCGCGCAGTGGCGCGTTGACGCAAGAGCAGCAGGACATTCTTGCCAAGCGCGGCGTCTTGTCACCAGATGAGATTCATCGACTTGCATCCAAGACAAAGGCGGCCGTCGGTGCGGATGCGGCGAAGGCATCATGCCATAGCGATTATGTTGACCCTGAGGCGGCGAAAAATCTGCAAGGTCAAAAGCTGGTGCAGTTGAACACCGCGCCAGCGCACAATTTATCCGCGCATGACTCGTTGATCTAGACACGCGTGGCGGTGAGGGGGTGTTGCTTGACGCGCTGTCGCGGGAACCGCATCTGGTGAAAGTCCCGCCGAGATCGCAATGGTTCGGGCAGATTCGCTGGCGAAGAATGTGAGATCGCTTGCGCAGTGCAGCCATTTCGCGTGTGGATGCTCGTCGGTGACAACGGTGACGAGTGGCGCCAAGAGTTCGCCACATTGGCGCATTCGCGCAAGCATTCATTTCGGATGCGGCGTTCTTCACACATCCTTATCATTTGCGTTGATGTCTGAATCCCATCCAACAAATTCCAAGGAATCGCCAGAAGCAAAGAGCGAAGGGGGTGGGGCAAAGGGGAGTTCACGACCGCGCTTTTTTTCTCTGCCGTCTCTGCGATTTCAGGAACAATATGTTTGGCTGATGTTTTTTGCAGGCATGGATGTCATGCTGACTTGGTACATCCTCGAGCGCCATGGAGGAGAGGAAGTCAATCCAGTTGCGAAACGGGTGATTGATTCTTGGGGACTATGGGGAGCAATTGGATTCAAGTTCAGCTTGTTGCTCTTTGTCATCATCGCAAGCGAGTGGATTGCGCGGGAGAGTTTCAAGGTCGCCAAATTTTTAGTCTGGTTTGCGTTGACGATTTCGTCATTTCCAGTTCTGTATTCAACCACTCTGCTGATATACCACTGGATGAATCCAATCAATCCGTGATTGGTAAAAAAACGCTGAAATTCCAGCCTATTTTGGTATCGAGGAGGTCAAGACCTTTGGAGCGCCGCTTGTGATGAGGATGTCATCTTCGATGCGAACTCCCAGCGATTCTTCGGGAATATAAATGCCAGGTTCGATGGTCACGATCATGCCAGGCTCGAGCGCAGTTGCAGGATCTGCGTCGTGCACTTCCAAACCAAGATGATGTCCGATGCCATGAATGAAGTTGTCGCCGAAGCCAGCCTGCGTAATCACCTTTCGCGCGGCTGCATCAACCTCCGACATCTTGGCGCCTGGTCGGCATGCGCGAATTGAAGCGAGTTGCGATTTGAGCACGGTGTCATAAACCAATTTCTGACGCGGAGTGAACTTTCCAGAGACCGCGAAAGTTCTGGTGACATCCGCCGCATATCCGCCGAAGCTGGCGCCAGAATCCAAGACCAGAAGTTCGCCCGCTTGAATAGGTTTGGAATTTGCGTGGTAATGCAAGACGGTCGCATTGAAACCAGTTCCAGAAATTGTGTTGTATGCCGTCGATCGCGCTCCAGCGGATTTGTATGCGTGTTCGACCGCTTCTTGAACATCGAATTCGGTTTGTCCAGGCTTCGCGGCAAGCAACGCCGCGGCGAATCCGACTGCGGTGATATCACAAGCGCGTTGCACGCAGGCAATTTCGGCGGCGCTCTTGACGGCGCGCATCGATGGAAGCAGTTGGGTTTGGTCGCCGATTGTTGATCCAGGAATTCGTGTTGTGCTTTCGCGAATGATGGCAAGATCTGCGGAAATCGGCGCATTGTGCGGGGCAAACGGATGCAGGCAAGCGAATCGCTTCGCGCGCTTGGCGCTTTCGAGCAGGAAGCGCGAGAACGAATTTGTACGCATAATGGTCTCGATGCCATATCGGGACTTCAGTGCCGCGCTGACAGGTTCTCGAAAACCATCCCATCGTTCGAGTTCGGAGTTTAGAGGACGCAGATACAACTGCGCGCGCCGCGCCTTCACGGGATGACTTGGATCGAGCAGAAGTATCGCGCCGGCTTCGTCGGTAATCCCCGTGAGATATTCGAAATTTGGATTTGGTCGCCAAGCGTTCGAGAGCGAATGATCCGCATCGCCCGCCAGAACAAGTCCGATTGCGTTTCCGTCGCGAGCAAGCGAGCGCATCACGCTTTCACGGCGCGCGGCGAATTCGCTGTTGGCAATCGTGGGAATGGCAACTCGCTTCATCGCGCGGCACCGACGGGTTTTCGTTCGTTGAGCAAACGCTGCGAGTACGAATTCATCGCGTCGCGCAATTGATCGAAACTTTCAAGGACATACAAGATTGGTTGATAGTGGTCGATCTCGAAACTGGTCGAGCAAACAGTTTCAAGGTCGAATGGTCGTCGATCGACTTCTGGACTCTCCAGCGCGTGCCGACTTTCACCAGGACTTGAAATAAGGCCTGATCCATAGAGTTTTACGCTTCCGCTTTCGCGAATCAATCCAAATTCCACGGTGAACCAGAAAAGTCGCGCAAGCCGTTCGATGTGAAATGGATCGTTGGTGGTCGATGCGGCAAGTCCGTATGTTTGCAGAAAATCTGCGAATGTCGGGTCGGCATGCAGTGGGACATGACCAAAGATGTCGTGAAAAACATCGGGCTCTGGCAGATAGTCCAACGATTCTTTGGGACGGATGACCACGGTTGTAGGGAAGTCGCGGCGCGCAAGACATGCGAAGAAAGTCTTCGCCGGCAAATATCCTGGAACCGCGCGGCTTTGCCATCCAGTAAGTTGCTTGAGATAGTTGTTGATTGACTGCGGACCTTCGAGATATGGAATGTGATCGCGCACCAGACGGATCGAGCGCGCGCCAGTGAGATACACATTCGATGCGGATGCTTCGAGATACGACATCTGTCGGTCATACAGTGTTCTCCAAGATTCCTGATTCTCTGCCGAATATCCCTCATAGCGCTGAGTGACATAGACACGCGTGATGTCGTCGAAACCTGGAGAGCCATAGCTGTTGGCATATTCTTGGGCCGCGATTCCTTCGGGTCCATCGATCATTGAGCTGTTCAGAGTGCCTGGAAATTTTTGTTTGCCGTCGTGTTGTCCCATCGTGGAGCTCCGTGTTCGAGTTGGGAAAATTTTTGCCGTTGTGAATCTTTGATTCTACGGCACATTTCGCCGCATACCAATGGTGTTTTATGCTTCTTTCGCGAGTGCCGTCAAGAGAGAAATTGCGGACGCCTGATCGGAAATCACTTTGCCTTCTGGGGTATTGAGACGAATGATGTCGAATTGCCGACGAACATCAAATCCGCCGGGGTCGACTCCGACCACGAGAGGGTCGGCGGCATCGGTGCGATATTGAGCGTGAATTGCGGCGCGAACCATGTCGATCTTTGATTGGTTCAGCGCACGACAAATGACCGATCCACCTTTATCAAGTGTGTTGGGGCGTTGAAAGACTTCGCCGTCAATGAAATATCCTTGGAACTTCGCGGCATCAATTGTGATCCATGCCCAGTTCACATCTGGCGGATCACCGTGATAGGTGCGCCAACGATCTGCGCTTCCACTTTGGTCTGTTCGCTCGTCGAATTTTTCCAGAGACATCATGAGATGCAAGTCGGTGTCACAATCGTCTGGAAGTTCCAGCACAGTGTCGGCGGCCATCAACATTGCAACCATCACAGGGGCGACAAAGCGACCATCAGGCAGCGGGGCGATTTTGATCGCGACGCGCTCGCCGTCAAATCGCAGGAATCCCGAAAGATGTCCGCGCATCCATTGGTATGCCGTTGTCTCAATTTCAGGATTATCTTCCATTCTTTGTGATGCTAGCGATGTGCGTCACAGACGACGACAGGTTGACGAGCGGGGCGTATTCTTGCGGCGTGACGTTCATCGCCGTCGCTATTCCCGTCGCACGCACAGATGCGGTCAGTCGATCTTTAGAAACCGCGCGGACTGCGAAGTCGCACGGCGCAGATTTAGTCGAGTGGCGTGTTGATTCGCTGGCCGAAGATCCGCACGCTGCTGCCGCAATCGTGCGGCTTGTGCAAGAATCACCTCTGCCTTGCATCGTGACGGTTCGAGATGAATCCGAGGGAGGTGCATTTTCTGGCAGTGATGATGAGCGCATCGCAGCATGGCGCGCCGCGAGCAGCGCGGTTCCTCCGCCTGCATACATCGATGTGGAATTGTCGACATATCACGCTCGAGCGCCGATGGGCGATTCCGCGCGGGAAATTGCTCGGATTTCGAGTACGGAAAAATCGGATACTCCGCGAGTCATACTTTCGTTTCATGATTTTCGTGGAAGACCTCCCGGACTTTCGTCGCGGGTCGCAGAGATGTGGTCGGATCCCGGAAGTGCGATTGCAAAGATTGTCTGGACTGCACGAACCGCTCGTGACAATATCGAGGCGTTCGAGTTGCTTGCTTCGCGAGCGAAACCGACAATCGCATTGTGTATGGGAGAACATGGATTGATGAGTCGCATCTTGGCTCCGAAGTTTGGTGGCTTCTTGACATATGCGCGGGCGGATGAGCACGGCACCGCGCTTGGTCAACCGACGGTGGAAGAATTGGTGGGCGATTGGGGCTTTCGCGCAATCAATCAGTCGACAAAGGTCTTTGGTGTTGTCGCGTATCCAGTTTCTCATTCGCGGTCGCCAGAGATTCATAATCGCTGGTTTCGAGCGGCGAATTTCAATGCGCGACTTTTCGCAATTGGTGTCGCTCCATCGTGGGAACCTTTCAAAGCGACGCTTGCAGAATTGTTTGGACACGCGCCACTGGATTTTTGCGGAGCGGCCGTCAGCATGCCGCATAAGGAAAATGCGATTCGATTTGTGAAGGAATCTGGAGGAGTCATTGAAGAGAGTGCGCAGCGCATTGGTGCGGCGAACACGATCGGAAAATCTGCCGATGGCAGACTCTTCGCAAGAAACACGGATGCAGATGGAGTGGTCGAAGCGCTTGCCAACGCAATGCGCAGTGCGGGTGGCGATGGCGAGCTTCGTGGCAAGAGGGTTGCAATCTTGGGAGCCGGCGGCGCGGCGCGCGCTGCCGCGTGGGGAGTGGCAAGTCGCGGAGCTTCTGTTGTCATCACAAATCGCACCGCAAGCAAAGCGAAACGAATCGCCGAAGAATTTGCACTTGCAAGCGGCGATGCGTCCGCGCTGGATGTAACGGCGAAGGCGCTTTCTGCGTTGTCAAAGGAGCGATTCGATGTGATCATCAACTGCACAAGCGTTGGTATGGATGGCGGGCCCGCCGCGAATCAGAATCCGCTTCCAGCAGAAGTTGTTCTTGATGAGCGCGTGGTGGTGATGGATGCTGTGTACGCACCCGCGAAAACCGCACTTCTTGTTCACGCGGAGCAGCGTGGTGCGAACTGTGTTGGTGGCTGGGAGATGCTTGTTGCGCAGGCGGCGCATCAGTTTGAGGCATGGACTGGAAAGCGCCCGCCGACTGATGCGACTCCATCGAGATAAGATCACATCGTGGCGCAACTGACCTATCGAACCGCTGGCGAATCGCACGGACCCGCACTTATTTCACTGATTGAAGGGATGCCTTCTGGAGTTGCGATCGATCTCGCATTTATCGATGGTGAACTTCACCGCAGGCAAGGCGGCTATGGTCGTGGCGCGCGTCAACGCATTGAAGAAGACCGCGCGATTTTTCTTTCTGGGATTCGGCAGAACACGACGCTTGGATCGCCCATCGCCGTGCAGATTGCCAACGCAGATTCGCGAATTGATGATGCCGAAAAGACGCCGCCTGTTTTTCGCCCGCGCCCTGGTCACGCGGATCTTGCCGGAAGCATCAAGTGGCTCACAATGGATTGTCGCGCGACACTTGAACGCGCAAGCGCCCGCGAAACTGCATCGCGTACGGCAGCGGGCGCGGTGGCGCAATGTTTGTTGCGTGCGTTTGGAATCGAATGCTTCGGATTTGTCCGCGGATCTTTGACGACGACAAGTGCTGTCGAACCACGGGCGGCAACGCTTGCGAAATTGCGCGCCGCTCGCGACGCAAGCGAGGTGTATTGCCCAGATGCGGCGGCATCCGGAGCGATCGTCGCTGCGATCCATCAAGCGAAAGTTGATAAAGACACGGTCGGCGGAATGTGCGAAGTGCATATCTTTGGCGTGGTGCCAGGGCTTGGATCGTGCGCGAGCAGTGATTCGCGTTTGGATTCCCGTTTAGCTGGAGCGGTGATGGGCATTCAAGCATTCAAGGGAGTCGAGATCGGATTGGGAATCGAAGTCGCGCGGCGCACAGGCAGTCAGGTGCATGACCCGATTTTATTTGATGCTTCTCTGCGCGGAGAATCTCATTTGGGATTCGTGCGTCCTTCCAACAATGCCGGAGGACTTGAAGGCGGTATGACCAATGGAATGCCGATCGTCGTGCGCGGCGCAATGAAACCTATTTCAACTCTGTTGCGTGGCATGCCAAGCGTCGATTTGCGAACACACGAATCGACGCAGAGTCAGTATGAGCGATCTGACATCAGCGCAATTGCCGCCGCGAGCGTCGTGATGGAAAATGTTGTCGCGTTCGAGATCGCGCGTGCGCTGCGCGAAAAATTCGGCGGGGATTCGCTGGGCGAAATGCGCGCGAATTATGATTCGTTTCTGGCGGCGGCGCGACGACTCGGCGAATAAAATAAACTGATTTGGGTCTTGCTGGCAGGGGGGCGTGAATAATTTTATGGGATCAACTTTTTCCAACCCGCATCATCGAGGGTCAGAGTCAGTTGCGCATCGTTTTGTTTCATATCGAGCGCTTCCGCCATTTGTGTGAACATCTTTGGGTCGATTCCACCCTGTCCATCTTCGTTTGGCGCTGACAACATCGCTCCCGCCATGCCCGCAATACTTCGAGTTGTTGTGCCCCACGTTGTCGCAAATTCCATGGCAGCATCCTTGTTTGCAAAGTTCATCGCCGCTTGGATTGTTGGATTTGGTCCAAAGGTGATTGCTGCAGAAATGGTATTGAGCGACTTCATAGGTTCCGAAAAGCCAGCGAGAAACATAGTCAATGGTCCAGAATCCTCTTCCATCGCCTCGTCAAAGTTGGCGCGCAATTCGTCGGACATTCGCATGCCGAAGGAAATCGCAGAACTTGGCAGCGCGTTCATCGCTTGGTCGAATTGCATCGCCATCGCAGGGTCAGATGTTGCAGGAAGCGTTTCCTTGGGATCACTTTTCAACCAATACCAACCACGCCCAATATGTTCGACCATGATCGACGCTCCGAAAGTTTTCGCCGCCATTGATTGGATGTCGGACCGCGAATTCGTGCTCGTTGTTTGCACAAGAAAGATGACCCCTTCGGCACCAAGTGGAAGTTCTTCGGTCAGGGCATCTGTCATATTTCCCGCGGCATCGCTGTCTGCGACGATATAAATAGCCTTCGCTTCTATCTCTCGCAGCGCGGCCATCGTCTCATCCATTTTTTTCATGGTGGGATCCGAACCAAATCCAGCCGCTTGCAATTGCAAAAGACCCGATGCTTGAACAACTTGAGGAATCTTGGACTTCGAAAGAATTGTGGCAAGCGCATCCGCGCTCTCTTCAATTTCCTTGCTTCCCATTCCAGTGGTGGAGATTCGCAGAATCCCCGCAGTCTTTTTTGTGATCACAGCAGAGGGCAAATTGTCAGAGACACCATCGCATCCGATCAGCGACGCGGTCAATGCGAGTGTTGCAAGCGTAAACATTGATGGACGCGCAAATGAACGCATCGAGTCGGCGCAAGCGCACGCAGATATGAAGAGAGATTTGCAAATTGTTCTCATAAGCAAAGTATATGGTCGCGCAAATCGCCGCTCTCGTATGCTGTCATCATGTGCGGTATCGCCGGTTTTATTGATCCTCGCGGTCAAGTGCGTGACCCGCGCGAAAAGTTAGCGAGTATGGCACTTCAGTTGGCTCATCGTGGACCCGACGATTCTGGCGTGTGGTGGGAAGAGAGTCGCCGAGTTGGATTTGCTCATCGGCGATTGTCGATTATCGATCTTTCTTCAGCGGGGCATCAGCCGATGCCAAGCGCATCAGATCGCTTTATGTTGATCTTCAACGGTGAGATCTATAACGCGGAAGAATTGCGGAAGGAGCTTGACCCGCAGAGACGCATCGCTTGGCGGGGGAAGAGTGATACCGAGGTGATGCTTGCTGCATTTGAAAAGTGGGGAGTGATAGATGCGACGCAAAAGTTCAGTGGGATGTTTGCATTCGCGCTCTTTGATTTCCAAACCGAAACGTTGCATCTAGGGCGTGACCATGTGGGCAAGAAGCCTCTGTATTACGGCTCGATTGGCAGATCGTTTGTTTTTGCAAGCGAACTGAAAGCGATGCGTGCGCTCACGGATGGTCCGATGGATATTGACCGCGGAGCGCTAGGGGAATTCCTGCGATTGGGATATGTCCCAGGGTCGCAGTGCATTCATCCCAATCTTCGCAAATTGCAAGCGGGGA
Organism: Planctomycetia bacterium; assembly: GCA_005792145.1. Classification (GTDB taxonomy): domain Bacteria; phylum Planctomycetota; class Phycisphaerae; order Phycisphaerales; family SM1A02; genus F1-60-MAGs104. The sequence continues at coordinate 15,574 of SXSS01000042.1, forward strand.
GTGTGGCGTCGATGTCGCTCGCCTGCGCGGCAGTAGGGGGTGAAGCGTCAGTCAAGAAATATTGGGACGCGCGAGAGTTGTCGAAAGCCGCCGCGGAATCGCCCCTTGTTGCTGATGATGAATTGTTGGTGACTCAAATGCAAACCCAATTGGAAAGAGCAGTTTCGCGGCGGATGATTTCCGATGTGCCACTCGGCGCGTTTCTTTCTGGTGGTGTTGATAGCGCGTTGATCTCGGCAATTATGTCTCGTGCAAGTCACGCACCCATCAAGACATTCACGATTGGTTTTTCAGATGGGAGTTATGACGAATCTGATCGCGCAAGCGCAACTGCGAAAGCGCTTGGAACCAATCACACCGTTGTAAAATTGACGCAGAGTGATGCTCTGGCAGTCGTGCCGCGACTTGGGGAAATCTATGACGAACCATTCGCAGATAGCAGTCAGATTCCAACTCTGTTGTTGAGCGCAATGGCTCGTTTGGAAGTCACCGTCGCGCTTTCGGGCGATGGCGCGGACGAACTCTTGGGTGGATATGACAGATATGTAACGACGCCAATGTTGCTGGCATTTTTTCGTCGGTGTCCCCGTTCTCTTCGCGGCGTGATTGCGAAATCCTTGTCGTTTGCTTTGTCGACCGGCAAGCCAGTTGATGGTCTGCAAGCAATCTTGCCAAAGTCGCTGCGTTGGACTCGATTGAGCGACAAGTTGGAGCGATTGGTTTCAGTCCTCGCCAATCAATCCTCGTCGGAGTATTACCGAATATTGGCGAGTATCGGCGGCAATGTTGATCGCCTCGTGATTGGCTCGAGCGACTTGCGGCAATTGACTGAAGATGAAGCGTGGCCTGCTGATATAGACAGCCTTGTAGAGCGAATGATGCACCTTGACTTTGCTTCATATCTTGTTGATGACATTTTGGTGAAAGTCGATCGCGCATCGATGTCGGTTGGTTTGGAAGTGCGCTCGCCGTTTCTTGATCGAGAGTTCGTGGAGTGGGCGTGGCAATTGCCTATGCACGCAAAAATTCGTGGCGGGCACGGCAAATGGATTTCATATCAGTTGGCAAATCGGCTAATTCCAGGCGGATTTACAACTCAGCCGAAGATGGGATTCGCAGTTCCGATTGCATCTTGGCTTCGCGGCGATCTGCGAGATTGGGCTGAAGATTTACTCGATGCGCGCCGACTTTCGAGAGAAGGATTTCTTGATCCTCAAGAGACTCGTCGCAGATGGGATGCGTTTTTGAAGGGACGAAATGATGAGCGTCATCTCATCTGGGCGCTTTTAATGTTTCAGAGTTGGCTTGCAAAAAGTCGCGGCTGAAAAATCACGCCGGTTGCGGGAGGCTGGGATCCCAACCTGTGGGAGCGAGAATAAATCCAGACCATTCGAATCCCGGCGCAACAATACATGAGACAAGCGACCAATTTCCAAGCGAGCGTGCTGATTGCCACGAGCCGACTTTGACGAACGCTTGTGGAAAGACACCTTCGTCCGGATTTGATCCAATGCGTTGCGTAGTGACATGCCCTATCGGCGCATTTTTTTGAGCAATCGAAATTTCCATATCTCCTCCCGCGTGCCAAAGCCAAAGTTCATCCGAATCAATTCTGTGCCAATGATTTTTTTGTCCACGCGCGAGAAGAAAATAGATCACGGTGCATGCGGCTCTTGGCTTTTGCGAATCCTTGGTCGAAACCATCAACTCAGATCGGTGAGTTTCTCGATACCAACCACCTTCGGGATGCGGTAAAAGGTTCAGTGACTTCGCAAGTTCTTCAGCGGTGAGAGCATCGATTGATCGCATCTTTCCAATATAGACCTATTCTGTAGTGATGAACGCACCGTCTCCTCTGTGGCTCGCAGAACTTTGCAAGTCGCCAAATTTGCAATCCGCACTCGAATCTATTGTTCAACTTTTTATTGCAAACACAGGAACGCTGCACCGAATGGGATCTGATGGCTCTCTGCATCTCGCTGCGATCGTTGGAAATTTTCCGCCGCCAGTGATGGATGCAATTCGCAAGATTGAAGTCGGCAAGGGATTGGCTGGACTTGCCGCAGAGCGCCGCGGTCCAGTGACGGTTTGTAATTTGCAGACTGATACTTCTGGCGATGTGCGTCCTGGCGCGCGCGCAACTGGAATGGAGGGTGCGATCACCGTTCCATGTTTTGGTGGAGCGGGTGGCGGGATGATCATCGGAGTACTCGGCGTCGCAACATTTGCACCACGCGAATATTCGCCTGTGGAAACTGTGACGCTTCTTGAGTGTGGACGAGCAGTCGCAGTATTGCTTGCCGCTTCAACGCAGATCGATCGCACGGCGTGATCGACGCAAACTCAATCAGCGCGGTGGTCATCCCTGCCATAAGTGCAGGCGTGATCGCAGTTCTTGCAAGCGTCGCGGTCGAGCGGTTTGGAGGTCGCACAGGCGGCGCACTCGCAACGATCCCTTCGACAGTCATTCCAACCGCGATGGGGTTTTATGAAGTTGATCCAGGCGTTGGATTTTTGAAGGCGATGGCGGTCATTCCCGTTGGAATGCTTGCTTCTGCAGGCTTTCTTGCAATTTGGCGTCTCTTGCCGGCGCGATTGCATTCGCTGACATCGTCTGGCAAATTGGTGGCGACTATTTTCGTTTCCGTGCTTGCGTGGTTGTTGTGCGCGGCAATGGTCGCTGGAATTCAACTTTCAATCGATCCATCGCCAGGAGCCGCGGTGGTGTGGGCCGTCTGTGCAATCGTTGCAACACTATTGCTTGGACTGATTCTATTGCGTGAGAAGGTTGATGCGCCACGCGGAAATCGCAAAGTGAGTTCGCTTCAATTGTTGATGCGCGGTCTCGCATCGATGATCGCAATCGGTACGGCATTGGTTATTGCCAAGAGCGGAATGCCAGTGATCGGGGGTCTTATGAGCGCATTCCCCGCGATTTTTCTGACGACGATGGTCAGCACATGGATTGCGCAAGGTCACGAAGTTCCTGTTGGAGCTGTTGCGCCGATGGTGATGGGGGCGACGAGCGTTGGATTTTTTGCGTTGATGACGATCTGGTTGTTCCCATTGCTAGGGCCGATTCTTGGCGTGATTGCTGCGTGGATTCTCGCGGTTTCGTTTGTTACTGCGCCGCTGATGTATGCGATGCGTTCGGCGCGGGGTTGAAAGTTGAGCGCCGTACACAGCCACGGAATTACATAAGTCAGCAGCCGTGAAAAGTCCTCTCGGGGCTCAAACAGTCCTCGGCGACCGACACGATCTGGTTTGCGAAAATTTTGTTGCAAGTGCCGTCGGGGGGCCTGCGGAACTCGCCCGAGAGAACTTTCCAGCGGCTGGAGACGCAAACAGATTCGAGCCAAGTACACGGCTGCGAAAACGCA
>SXSS01000004.1 GCA_005792145.1 Planctomycetia bacterium
AGGAATTATTTCTCTGAACTAGGCGCGGCGGGTGGCGCTTGAAGGCCAGAACCTTCGGGCGCAGTTGGCGCAGAAGGAGCCAACGTCGCATTTCCAGCCTCGAAGAGCGGATTTAAATAGCCAGTTCTCCAAGAAGGCATCTTGAAGACCCATCCGTTCCACTGCGCCGCAGCTTTGGTCAATTTTTCATTTGCCTCTCCAGCGCAATCGCCTGGAGCAAGTCGAACCCAAATTGCATCGCCCTCTTTCCAAAGGCGAGCATCAACGGTGTGTTGGGCGTCAATTCGAAGGACGACCGACAACTGATTTGGATGCGAAAGATCCTCTGGTTTTTCTCGTCGAACATCTTCGGGTTGAAATCCAGAAAGCAGATATGGCAGCGTCCCCTTCATCGCATCGCGCTTTGGATTGGTTTCGGCTGGTGGCGCATTTGGATCTTGCGCAGGCGGATTTTGCACAGCTGCATCCTGCATAACAAGCCCAGGCGTCTCAACTGACCACTGTCCATCTTTGCGGGTCATCTTCAAACCATCGAAGTCCACCTCTTGAAGTTCGTCAGCTGAAAAATCTGCGATTGGTCCCAAGAGCCACGACGACATCGAACTTGCGGATCCAATATCGCCTCCTGCGCCAAGAGTTCCCACGCATCGCCATGATTGATTGTCGCCGTTACCGCGAACATAAACACCTGCTGGCGCTTGCACCGCCCGTCCAACGATCAGATCAACAATCGGATCCGCTGATCCTTCTGCGAAGACGCGGATGCGTCGCGATTCTTTCTTCTCATCGGGCCATGCGACGGCGAGTTCACTGTGGCGATCTGGTTTCGCCGTCATTCTCTGCGATTTCTTCAATGAAATCAGCCCGCGCACAACTTCCTGAATCGTTTCGGGCTTCGCGGGAAAACCATCGCGAGAAGTGACCACCCATCCATTTGATCCACGCTCCGCCCGAATTGACTCCGACCCATTATCCATTTCGACTGCGTTGATCTTGGGAGCAAGTTCAGCAAGATTGACCATCGAATCTCCGATCCCACTCTGATCGACGGTGTTGGGCCCAGCCATTCGAAGCAATACTGCGATCACGACAATGACGAATACCGCTGCGATCAAGATGCGAAGGACTTTCGATCCATTCATATTGCCACCTTTCGTCGCCAGAAGTTGCGGCGTAAACCAAATGCCAAGGCGAGAATCGCAACCACGATTGGCCAAGCGACAACATTCAAAAGCATCAAACGATGCCCCAGTGCTTCCACTTCCTCGCGCAAACTGAATTGCACTTGGCGTAGTTCCTTGCGTGCATCGGAAACTTCAGACTGAGCCGCTTGCAATTGAGCTTGTTGCTCAGTTGTCAGAATCAACATTTGATTTGGCGCTTTCTGCTTCTGCAGTTCATTGATACGCGTCTGCGTTTGTGCGATGCGCGCCTTCAACTCTTCTTCTTTTGCGCGGTAACGATCCTCCGCTTGGCGCTGCAATTCCCGCACAACATCGAATGGCCGTTGACTTGCACCACGCGACTTCAACGAAAGAAGCGCGTTGTTTCCACAAAGTTGCTCGACAGCGTTCAACAGAAGCGATCCATTATCGGCGAATGTTCTCCACCCCAAACTGAGCGCGCCAACACGATCTTCTTGAATCCACGCCTCGTTTCGCAATAAATCCGCATCCGCGATGACCACAATCGACGCGGGTGCTGCGGCTCCTGCCGTATCTGTCGGATACGCGCTCTTGACTTGCCCAGCAAATCGCGCGCCGATCACAAGACGCTGATTGTCAGGTTTGAACTCGCGCAACAACGCGGCGGGATCTGCGAACGATCCAAGCTTCGATCCATCGATGATCATCGAGTCCGCGGAGCTTTCAATCAGAGGCGTCATCTCAAGCGACGAGCCTTCGGTCTTCTGCAGTGAACCGGCAGAGAGCATGACAACCGTTTGCAAAACTCCAAAGGCAGGATCTTTATTCAAGATCGCGTCTTTGGAAAGCATCAGCCACGCGACATATTCGATTGTCGCCAAGCCACCTTCCGTGCGCGCGCGCACGCGCTGCGCATATTTTCGGTCGGCAACAACTTTTCCAGGATTCCATTGGATTCCCCAAGCAGCGGGAAGGTTTCCTAAATCGCTCGCCCCTCCCCCTGCGCCAAATCCGCCAGGTCCTGCAGTTTGCGCGTCGGATTCGCAATATGGATCAAGGAAGATCAACATTCTTCCACCTGCAACGGCATATGCGTCAATCGCGCGCAGCAGAGGTTCGCCAAGCGCCTTCGGATGCGCAATGACCAGCACATCGAATTTTGCCGGCAATTTCTCGGCATTCGCAGCAACCACTTCAACATCGAAAAGCGTTCGCAGTTGCGCAAGTATTTGCCATGGCGGAGTCATCTGCTGAGATCGAGGTTCGAAACTCGAATCCATCGGCATACTTGTGATCAAAGCAACACGCGCTCGAGTTTGTCGAGACACACTGATGATCGCACGCGAAATGTCATATTCCAAATACGCCTCTTCAGCTGGATTGAGATATGGAATTCCTTCCCGGCGATCGGTCGCGCCAGAAACCACCAGACCAAGCATCAACTGTCGACCTGCGCCATCGGCGGTGATCGGCGAAATTCCCGCTCCCTTCGCGGCATCTTCGCCTTCGGAATATGGTTGAGGGTCTATCGTCTTGACATCGACTCGACCGTCAGATGCCCGCACAAGTTCGTTGAGGAATTCCTGCACGCGCATTGCGTGATTGCTGATCACGGGAATGTCTTTTGCAGCATCTTGGGTGTAGTAAAAGTCGATTCGAACTGGTTCTTCAAGCGATTGCAACATCGCCCGAACTCCAGGCGACAACGTATAGAGGGATCCTTCGGTGAAATCCGCTCGCAGCGGAATGGCAACCACGGAGAGAATCGCATTGAGCGAAATCCACCCCAATAAGAGGAGGAAACTGGCAAGAATCGCCATCGATCGTTTACTCGCTCGCTTCATGTCAGGCGCTCTTTCTCCAGTCAACCACAAAAGTAGTTGCGACCATCAAAGCGCAAATCCCAGAGGCGAAATAGATCACATCGCGAAGTTCCACCACGCCGCGCATCAAACTGTTGAAATGCGTCAGCACGCTGACACTTGCGATTGCATCAACTGCGCCAGTGGACATCCAACCTCGAAAGAAATTCAGCACGAGCGGGAATCCAGAAAGCAGCACAAGAAAACATGCGACGATCGTCACCACGAATGCGATCACTTGATTTTTCGTCAGCGCAGAGACAAATCCACCGATGGCCAGAAAGATTCCTGCGACCATCGCCGATCCGATGTATCCCGCCACAATCACTCCTTGATCTGGATCGCCCAGCCAAGAAACTGTAAACCAAAGTGGCGCTGTCAACGCGAGTGCGACCATTGAAAAAATCCACGCCGCAAGAAACTTGCCAACAACCGCATGCCAGAGTGGAATTGGCAGTGTTGTAAGAATTTCGATCGTGCCAAGTCGTCGCTCTTCCGCCCAGAGTCGCATCGATAGCGCAGGTGCGAGAAAGAGAAAGAGCCACGGAATGAACTGAAAAAATGACCGCAAATCCGCTTGCCCACGCTCGAAAAGTCCGCCCATCGAAAAGCTGAAAACACCCGCCATAAAGAGGAAAACCACCAGAAAGACTGCGGCGAGCGGCGTCGCGAAATAGGCGCGGAACTCGCGGCGTAAAATCACACGCCACGGGCTCATTGCGCCACCTCTGCGGCAGTTGCTGTCAATTGTCGAAAGACATAATCCATTCGATTGCGTGTGACGCTCGCGGGGGCGATCAATTCGAATTCTTCTGGTGTTCCATCAAAGACCACTCGACCAGCTGCGATCACCACTGCACGGGTGCACACTGCTTCGACTTCTTCAAGAATGTGCGTCGAAAGAACAATGGCTTTCGTCGAACCCATCGTGCGAATAAGTTCGCGCACTTCGTGCTTCTGATTTGGATCGAGACCATCAGTTGGTTCGTCCATTATCAAGATGGGTGGATCGTGAATGATCGCTTGCGCAATTCCTACTCTGCGCTTAAATCCCTTTGACAGAGTTTCAATCACCTGATCGAGCACGCCACGCAAATGCACACGACCAGCGACATCTGCGATCTTCCCTGCGATCTCTCGACGAGCAATCCCCCTCGCGCGCGCAATGAATTGTAAATATTCACGCACAGTCATTTCAGGATATGCAGGCGCGCCCTCGGGCAAATAGCCAAATGTATTCTGTGCCGCAAGCGGATCATCGGCGAGAGAAAAACCATCGAGCGAAACGCTTCCTGCGCTGGGATCGAGAAAACCAGTCAACATTCGCATTGTCGTGGTCTTGCCCGCGCCGTTGGGTCCAAGAAATCCAACAACCTCGCCGGCGTTCACCTGAAGAGACACACCTTTCACAGCATGCAGTTCCGCGAAAGACTTGTGAAGATTTTTTGCTGAGATCAACTCTCTCATCTGTCGCACTCGATTTGAAATATATGTCACAAATCGTGATTTGGGAAGGTTTCTAGGCGCAGTACCCCACATCGATCCTCCCACTACATTGGAAGGTTCACCAGATCTCTCCTCGGACGAACCATCAATGTTGCGACTCAACGAACTACGACTTCCCCTTGAACATCCCGAAGGTGCGCTGCGCCGTGCGATCATCAATCGACTTGGGATTCCATCCGATGATCTTGTTCGCTTTCATATTTTCCGTCGCTCGATCGATGCGCGCAAGCGAGAAGCGATGCTCTTTGTGTACACGATCAATGTCGAGGTTCGAAATCAATCCGCATTGCTCGCGCGCGTGAAGGGTGATCGACGTATCAGTCAAGCGCCCGATACAAGTTATAAATTCGTGGCGAAGGCATCTCCTACACAATCGGCGCGGCCACTCATCATTGGCATGGGCCCATCTGGACTCTTTGCAGCTCTGATCTTGGCGCAATCTGGTTTTCGGCCAATCGTTCTTGAACGCGGCAAGGCCGTGCGCGAACGAACGAAAGACACATTTCTTATGTGGGAACGCGGCGTGCTCGATCCAGAATCAAACACGCAATTTGGCGAAGGCGGCGCAGGAACTTTTTCCGACGGAAAGTTGTATAGCCAAATCAAAGATCCGAAACACTATCGACTGAAAGTGCTCGACGAGTTCGTGCAAGCAGGCGCGCCCGAAGAAATCCTCTACGTCAATCGACCGCACATCGGAACATTTCGACTTGTTGGCGTCGTGGAGAAAATGCGGGCGAAGATCATCGAACTTGGAGGCGAAGTCCGTTTCCAAAGCCGAGTCGATGACATCAAGATCGAACGAAGCGATGCTGATCCCACGCGCGGCCGTATCACTGGCGTCACGCTTGCAAGCGGCGAACACATTTCCGCGAAGCATGTCATTCTCGCTGTTGGACACAGCGCGCGAGATACATTCGAGATGCTCGACGCGCGCGGCGTGCATATCGAAGCAAAGCCTTTTTCAATCGGCTTTCGAATCGAACATCCACAGTCGCTGATCAATGAATGTCGCTTCGGCGAGAAAGCGACGAATCCTTTGCTCGGCGCAGCGGATTATCAATTGGTCCATCACACCACGAATGGTCGATCTGTTTACACATTTTGTATGTGCCCCGGCGGAACCGTCGTCGCTGCGGCATCCGAACCCGGCCGAGTCGTTACGAATGGAATGAGCCAATATTCCCGCAACGAACGCAATGCCAATGCTGGAATCGTCGTGGGAATCACGCCTGAAGTGGATTATCCAGAAGGTCGTCTGGCTGGAATTGCGTTTCAACGCTTCTGGGAATCGCGCGCCTTCGAACTTGGAGGCGGTGGATACAAAGCTCCAGGTCAATTGGTCGGCGACTTTCTTGCTGGTCGCCCTTCGACAGTTTTGGGAAGTGTGCAACCGTCATACACCCCTTCCGTTCATCTCTGCGATCTCTCGAGCGCACTGCCAGAGTTTGCAGTCACTGCGATTCGCGAAGCGATTCCCGCGTTCGCCCGTCAGGTCAAGGGATTCGATCTTGCCGACGCTGTGTTGACTGCGGTCGAGACGCGAACATCTTCGCCCATTCGCATCACGCGCGGCGAATTTGATTTGCAAAGTCTCAATACCAGCGGACTGTTTCCAACTGGCGAAGGCGCGGGTTATGCTGGTGGAATTCTCTCCGCAGCGATTGACGGCATCAGGATCGCAGAAGCAGTTGCGATCAGTATGAATGCGTGACGAATAGTCGATTCGAAATCACCCAGTCCAATTCGCCAACACCTGCGCCTGCACGAAATGCGATGACTCCCGCATCCGCGGTCGCCTGATTTGCAAGGTGAATTTGAAAAATCGCAAACTTTCAAAATATGTCCTCGAAGCGAGACAAAGCAGTAAATATCGCTGTTTTTATCAAATGAATGCGCTTTTTATGAAAAACAGCCCCCCCCATTGCCTCAAATTGCTTGGCATTTCCCATAAAAAATGGCGCAAATAGCATATTTCGCCGATAACAAACTCGGAAGCATTGCATCGTGCAATGTTCCCACTGATCAGAGTCAAACAGGAGCTATCAAATGCAGGCATTTACTTGGGTCAAAGGTTGGGCGCGTGAACTTATGGACATCATGCTTCTTTTTATTGGGCTCGGCGTCCTTGTGCAGATCATCTTCGGCTCAAATAATGTTGGATTCTTTGGTGGGATCACCGACAATCTGATGAAGTTTGTTGGCCAACTAGGTGGCGGTGGATTTGTGGGTCTGATTGCCCTGCTCGTGATTGTTGCAGTATTCACGAAGCGCACATCAACGACGTAATTCGAAATCTCGATTCTAGAATCATTTTTCTAGGATAACCCTAAAGGTCGAAGCGCAGCGCTTCGACCTTTTTCTATGCAAGACATAAGAAACTCCTTCACTTGCCATATCAGTTCCCACGTTCGATACAATAAAGTTCAAGGAGTTTTTAGGATGTCAGGATTTTCTAAACGAGAAGATGCGTTCGAAAACAAATTCGCCTTCGATGCTGAGAAGCGTTTCAAAGTCGAAGCACGGCGAAATAAATTGCTCGCTCAATGGTTCGGGAATAAAGCAAAGATGTCCGCCGATCAGATCGCACAATATGCGGCTGAACTCATCCAGCACGATCTGAAGAAGCCCGGCGACGATGATGTTCTGAAAAAAATAACCGCTGATCTCAAGGCGCGTGGCGTTGCTGTTTCAGAGGCAGAAGTACGCGCTGAAATGTCACGATGCGTTCAGATTGCATCGGAGCAGACGGCGAGCGAAGGCTGAAAAGGCCGCCCCCTGCCACGAGCGCAGGTTCAACCCCAATTGGAAAATAGCGTCGTCAAGTCCGCTCCATCAACAATCCCGTTGTGATTGAGGTCCGCCGGACCTGAACCGCCCCATCCGCTCAACAAGATTGAAAGATCGACACCATTGACATAGCCGTCACCATTGATATCGCCGGCGACTGCTACAGCGATAAAACTCGCACGGTAGTGCAGACCAAAGAAACCTGGTTGAAACGGCGGGTCATTCGGATCTGGAGGTGGATCATCGGGGTCAACGATGTCGCAGGGAAACTCCCCACGGAAAACTTGGTTCAGATTTCCTGCGCTCAACACCAGCCAAGAATTCGGCGCGTTGTCAACACTCATTGATCCGCTTGAGCAAGGCTCGACTTCGAATGCTTGCCGCATTTGCAGTGGCCCATCGCATGTTCCCTGCACCACCAACGCCAAGAGCGGAAATTCGGTGTTGAATGTTATGACCGCGCTCGCACATCCCAGTGCATCGAGTCGGAACCAATCCGTATCCCGAGGAACATCGGAGGAAATCGTCGACTCATAGATGTTGCCGCAGAGCGCGGCAATCGATCCCGCGCCGACCTTGTTGCAACCATCGTCAAGGCGCTGATAGCAAATCTCTGGAAGTTCGATGGCAATTGGATTATGCCCGATCGAACATGCGGATGCTCCGCAATACATTGGCGCTTCTCGTGCGCATGTTTCATCCCAAATGGAATAGCAGCAGAAGGGATCAAAGTCACAGAGAAAACTGCAGCATGATTCGTTTTCACAGCCGACGCTGGGATGAAATTCGTCGCAAGCTCCGGCACTTGGGCAGTTGAAGTTGTCGCAAAGTTCATCCTCCGTATCAACGCAAACCTGATCCCACGCAAATTCGCAGCAGAGTGGATTGAATTTGCAAACAGCTTCACAACACAAAGTCCGAACACATCCAGGGGTGTCGTGCACTTCTTCGCATGGACCCGCGCCCGGACCACATACCGCGGGAATATCGCCAGCCACCGAACCTTCCGCGCGTTCCCACTGAGCAAACCACTGCGATGCAGCTGATGCATTCTTGAACTTTGGAAGAGTTCCCCAAGGGTGCTCTGGCGGATCGTCCGCGACTCCACCCGAAGTATTGCGATAGATCATCACGGAGTGCGCCGCGATATCGACTGCGACGACATCTCTATCACCATCGTTGTCGATGTCGATCAGTGTCATGTCGCGAAGAAAACTTCCTGCGGATTTTGTGGCGACATTCACGAATGCGCCACCACTTAAGCCATCAACCTCTGCGATCGTCAACTTTCCTGGCAGTGCCGAACCCATCAGCACATCGTCGTCGCCATCATTATCCATGTCCGCGGCATTGACAGTCCACGCATATCCCTCTGTTCCACCGGGGCGAATGACTTTCTGCGCAAAGAGACCCGATCCATCATTGATCCAATAGACAGTCACATTCGGCGAAGCAAGCAATAATCCATTTGAGATGATGTCGATATCACCATCTTTGTCAATATCTGATGGCGCGAGATTGGCGATCGAAACTGTTTCATCTCCAAACGGAGGTGCGCGCCATGTTTCGCCCTGCGAGAAATTGCCCGACCCCATATTGCGCATGATTGCAACTTGAGATCCACCGATGGACGCGGTCGCAAGATCGAGATCTCCATCTCCATCAAAATCGGCGGCAATAATGCTGAAGGGATATGGAATTCCCGCGGACCATTGTTGCGCCATGATGATCTGCGAAAGTTGAAAGTTCATCGCACCATCGCCCTTCCATATCTCGACCGAAGCAGAAATATAATTGACAAGCGCGACATCGAGATCGCCATCACCATCAAGATCGCGCACGATCATCCCCGCGGGTTGTCGCTGGGCAAGAATCATCACGGGTGGTGCGAATTGACCTCCACCAAGTCCCTTCAGCACGGCGAACCTTCCGTATCCCGCGCGAATACTTGCAAGCAAGTCCGGCGTTCCATCGCCATCAACATCACGAATCTCCACCCAGTCGGCTTGCGATCCAATCGGGATCAATTCTGCTGGAGCGAAAATACCGCCACCAATCCCGCGCAAAAATGCCAGATTCCCCGTCACATCTCGGCAACTCACGATGATGTCAACGACACTATTGCCGTCGACATCTCCCACCGCTGCATGCGTTGGATAGAGCAGAGTTGAGATCGGCAAAGTCGTCGGCCCAACAAGCGTGATCCCCGCCATCGAAGGGGCGGTCGCTGCGGCGCAAGTCAGCAGAATCGTTGCAGACAGAGTTCTCACACCATCAGGATATGCCCGAGTTGGCGGATTTCCACTTGAACCTGTGATTACAATAAAAAAAGTTATGCCATCCCCACTTCATTCGACGATTATCGCTCTTGTAACTGCTTTTGCCTTCCAAGCAGGTGGCGGACAGCCTCCTCCCAAGGATTACAACAAGAAATTTGATGCGTGGCTGAAGACACCGGACGAGCCCGCGAAGGTGAAGTCCAAGATCATCAAGCGGACTTTTACTTGGCTTGATGCGACACCATCGATCACCTATCGCGACGGCGTGAAGTATCGCGATCCTTCCATCAAGCCTTGGAACTTTTCGATTCAGGTTTCGGTGAATGAAGCGCGCGCGCAGTCGATTGAAAAGCACTTCGGAGTTCCAATGGATGCGATTCAGTTTTCATTCACAACTCCTGAAGACAAACTGCGGTGTCAGCGGCTTCTGGAGGAAAAGTTGGCGCATCATGGAATGCAAGTAACTCCATCAGCCGATGGAGCATTGGGCATCCTTGAAGCAAACTATGAATGGTTGGTTGAAGGATGTCGAGATGAAGTCCAGCCCATTGCCCAAAGTATCTTGTTCGAAACAGATCGGGTGTTGAAAGAAAGCGATGCGCCGCGTGTCGCCACTGTGCGCGATAAGGTCGCGGCGATTTTTCGTTTCATTCAAAGCATTCCATACGAAACGATTGCCGATCTGCCCGATGGCAAGGATCGCTGTGGAATGCGCACCCCGCTGATCACACTGCTCAAAGGTGGCGATTGCGATTCGAAGTCCACGCTTATGGCTGCGCTCATTCGGTCAAAGAAGATCGCGGATGTTGTGATGGTCACTCTCAAGATGAAGGATGGCGCAGGCCATGCGATTCTTGGGGTGCGCGTCGACGTGCAACGAGGTGATCAGACGATCACATACAAGGGGCAAAAATATGTGCTTGCGGAAGCGGCGACGACAGATGTTGCCCAAGATGGAAATCTTGCTGATTTAGGGGAAATTGGCGAGGAATGGAAGGACTTCCGATCGCGACCGTTTGATGTGATTCCTCTGCGCTGACAGCAATATCGAATTCAGAAGACCAACTGCAACTGAACTCTCACCACAACTTGCCCAGTGGAATCGGATGTTTGATCTGATCGATAATCTGCGCCAACAATAGGCTGGTTATACAAACCATTCTGAAACAGAACTCCGCCAACGACATATCCAACATCTCCATTCAATTTGATTTCATTCTTGGAGATGTAATAGTTCGCGCCAACGGTATAGATTGAAAAGTGTTGCGCATTGATTGCGGATGGAGTTCCTGGATTCGGACCTGCGTTGATATCCGTCGTGCCGCCAGTGACATTCAGCCACTCCCAGCGTGCGGCAAGTTCGACATCTTCGCTCACGAAAAAACCACCTTGCACGACGATGCCATAGGAATTGACTGGCGCTGCGCCGTCGGGACGGGAATAAAAACTGTTTCCCAAGAATGCGGCAAAGAGACTTACCCCGCTAAACCGCGCATTGAAGTCCGCGGTGTATGAAATGTTGACTCCATCGCTATTGCCGACAAAATTACCGTTGAGTTGATTGTTTGATCCACCGCGTTGCCAGTTATATGCAGCGGCAATTTGCATACCGTCGTCGCCGCCACGAAATGACATCAATTCACGAAACTGGTTCCATTCTCCAGCCAACTTCAGTTCGACGCGCCCAGCAGTCGCCCACTCGACAAGGTTTCCCGAATCGGCAGCAAGACTCGCAACTCCAACATTGCGGTTGCCGCCACCGTCGTTGTAATTCATATTCACACGCCAATCTGCAGATTGATATCCAATCTGAACCCCTTGAATCCATTTGGTGTTGAAATATTGATTGATGAGCGATCGTTCGACAAATTGTTGCTCCGTCGAGGAAACAGACTCTTCATAGTTAAAGTTGCTCTTCCACTGACCCGTCGTGATCGAAAAACCATTACCGAAATCTTTGCGGATAAATGCCTGTTCAAGCACAGGGGTATTAAACGTGTTTTGAAAGTCAGTTGAGGTCTGTTGAACTGGTGAAATCTGGTTGTATCCAACTCTGATCTTGTATGTCCAGCTCGGATCAAGGATGTTTCCATCAAATCCAAGTTTGACTCGACGCATTTCGAATCCATATTCGGAAGATGCATCGTCGTTGGTAGGAACTCGATTCGCACTTGGCTGATTATTAAAAGCAAAGCGCGCTTGAATCTCACCGCTTATTTTCATCGTGTAATTGCCGTCAGCACTGCCAATGAAAAAGCCCTTATTCCAGCCAGCGGTCATCGGAGCGCTCTGAAGACTTGAACGAGTCTCCGAGTCGGCGAGAACATCGTTCACCAATTGTCGAATCTCTTGCGCCCGTTGCTGGGTCAACCACTTGTCGCCATTTTCATTACGAATCGCAGCGATCTCCGCATCGTGGCGCGTCTCCATCGTCGAAATTTTGCTTTCGAGCTGTTCGATCTTGTTGATCGCTTTCTTGAGCAGATCACTCTCGTCGTCCACTGCATATGCGCTGCAAGAAAGAACCGTTGCCAGCGCAATCATGCTTGAAACAGTTGATTTGGCTGCGCTTGAAACAGAATTCATGGAATGTAAACTATAGCTTTTTTTAGAACAACAATTGCAACTGAACTCTGGCGACGACTTGCCCAGTGGCGCTCGAGTTTTGATCCGTTCGATAGTCTGCGCCAATAATATTTTGATTAAAAAGTCCAGTCGAGAACATAATTGCACCTGCGACATAGCCCAGATCTGCATTCAGCTTCACTCTGTTTCCTGATATGTAATAGTTTAAGCCAGCGGTATAAATTGAAAAGTGTTGAGCGTTGAGAGCAGACCCCAAAGCATTCGGACTCGTGGCAGGAATAGGAGTGTTTCCAGAACTGACAACTGAATATGTACCGCCACTGACATTCAGCCATTCCCAGCGTGCAGTTATTTCGATGTCGTCGCTGAGGAAAACACCACCCTGTACGACTGCGCCGAGCGAGTTCACTGCTTCTGCACCATCTGGCCGAGAATAAAAACTGTTTCCTAAGAATGCTGCAAAGAAACTGAATCCGTTTGAGCGCAAATTAAAATCTGCGGTGTATGAAAAATTAATGCCGTCATCATTGCCAACAATCGGTCCACTCACCCCTGCGGATGTAGGGACATTGCCTGCACCGCCACGCTGCCAGTTGTACGCAGCGCCAATTAATATGCCGTCTTCGCGTCCACGGAAGGACATCATTTCCCTGAACTGCCCCCATTCGCCAGCCAACTTCAGTTCTGCGCGGCCCGAAGTCGCCCATTGAACATTGTTCTCAGAAGTGCTGAAAGAACCGACGCTACTAACATTACGATTACCTCCTCCGTCATTCCAATTTACGCTTGCGCGCCAAAGTGCGGTTTCGTATTGAAGTTCAATTCCTGCAATGAACTTTGGAGTGAAATATTGATTCACAAGCGTTCGCTCAACAAACTGCATAGAAGCTGAACTCGCCATCTCTTCAAAGTTATATGCACTCTTCCACTGACCAGTCCGGACCGCAAATCCATTACCAAAATCCTTGCGGATGAACGCATCATCGAGAACAACGCCATTTGTAGAGTTCTGTGAATTGTTCGTTGCTGCCGAACCTTCGACGAGTGCATTTTGGTTGAATGCCACAGCCACTCTGTATGTCCAACTTGGGTCAATGACATTTCCCGTAAAAATTATTCGCGCACGGCGTATTTCTGTTCCATATTCATTCGATGATGATTCTTTCGGGTACGTCACCGACCCAGACTGCGTCGGATTCCGACTGGATTTCGATTGGTAATTGTAAGCCTGCCTCGCCTGAATCTGACCGGTCACGAATAATGTGAAATTCCCGTCGGGGCTTGCGAGAAAAAAGTTTTTATTCCATCCAGCTGTGACGCCTTCACCTTGAAGACTCGTCCGAGTTTGAGAGTCCGCCAAGACATCTTTCACAACTTCTCGGATCTCATCTGCGCGTTGTTGAGTCAGCCACTTGTCGCCATTTTCGTTTCGAAGCGCAGCGATTTCTGCATCGTGGCGCTTTTCCATCTCTGCCATCTGCTGCTTGATTTGTTGAATCTCGGACATCGCCTGATTGGGCAATGCTTGATTGCCGCCAACAGCTTCATCTCCTGTTGCACTGGCGATATTTAAGAGACCAACAGCGGAAACGGCGAGAATGAGGGTCACTTTATTCATTTCGATTTCTCCAACTATGAAGGTTTGATTTCAATACACACCACAACTTCAAGGTAAGGAATATCCGACCTTCAAACACATTTGGGGTAACAAATACAAATTGAACAATAAATAAACAATTGAAAAGGAATTGTGAAGATTGGGTTCATTTCGTCCATTTGGGCGAAAGGCCCATTGACGCCCAACTCAGATTTATGAATGATGCACCTTCAATGAAAGCTTCTCGATCATTCTGTTTCGTTGTCGTCCTGCTGACCGCAGGGTGCGCCAACACTTCCACTGTTGATTCGCAAGCAAACAGTGCCACATCAGAGACGATGCTCTGCCCGATCAGCGGTGAGCCTGTCACCACTGATTCGAGTTATGTCGCATACTTCAGTGTCTATCCCGTCTATTGCGCATCTCTCTCGGACTCGACCCAATTTGGATCGATGCCGATTTCCAAGCGCGCCAAACTCTCCGCACCGCAAGTATTGGAACAGAAGGGAATCACGAATGCCACGTGCCCATTGACTGGGGAGACGCTGACTGCGTCTGCTGCTCCAGTGAAGTATGAAGGACAAACGATCGGATTTGCCACGCTCTCTGATGCCAATCAAATCAGATCTTTGCCGAAAACGCAGCAGAAAAAAATCATCGACAAATGGATGGCGACGAACGCAACGCCAGCGAATTAGGGCGTTCGTGCGACTCGGAATCCATAATCAGTGATTCGAGGATCGCCCTGAAAATAGTTCAGGCGAAATGATGATCGACAATTCTTCCCGTCGAAATCCCACGAACCACCACGAAGCGTGCGGAATGGATTTTGCGCAGCGCCAGTTGGATCTGTCGCGCCATTTTCGCAAGCCCTGTAATAGTCCGCGGCATACCAATCGTTGGTCCACTCCCACACATTGCCAATCATGTCATAGAACCCAAGCGCATTGGGAAGTTTGCTGCCAACTGGATGGGTGCGATTTTCTGAATTCGAAGTATTCCATGAGATTCGATTCAACTCTCCATAGAGCGGACCAGTCGAACCTGCACGGCAAGCGTATTCCCATTCCGCTTCGGTTGGAAGACGCAATCCACTCTTCTTCATAAAAGACTGAACATCTTCCCAAGTCAAAGTCTCGGCGGGCCAGGTCGCTGTGACAACATTTTCCATGATCACCGCACCGAGTTTTTCCTCGGCTTGCTGACGGGTGTATCCAGCTTCCAACAATTCCGCGATCTTCGCGTCACGATCTTCCGCGGGAATGACCTCGAAGTTGATGTCTTGAAAATAACTCAGATTCGTCCCCATCAGCCGAGTCCACTGCTGTTGAGTGACTTCGGTTTGTCCGAGATAAAAAGGCTTGGTCAAAATCACTTCGTGCGAAGGCTTTTCGTCTGTATTGGCATCTTCGTCACCAACGCTCATTCCCATAACGAATTTCCCGGATGGCACCAAAAGCATTTCGATGCCGGTCACTCGATCTCGAACTTTCCAAGGAAGTCCAGTCGCTTGAATGCCCGCGCGCATTCCTGCATCGGTCACAACCTTTGGATTTGGAGCGACCTCAAGAACTTCGGCCCACGCCATTTTTGTTGCCGCGTCAGCCGGCTTACCTTCCCCAACAGCGCGTTGAATCTGGTCTTGACTCGATGGCGGGATGGGCTGGCTTTGTGTTGGATTTACATTCTGCGCGGCTGCAGGACTCTGCGCTGAGACGCTTGTGACCACAAAGGTTGTAGTGACAAGTGAAGCCAGGATGATTTTATGACTGACGAGATTCATATATGCGTTCATTGTGTTGGATCCTTGATTTCTGTTGTATCAATTCTTCATTATGGGTTGCGCGCGACGCGAAAACCAAAGTCAGTGATTCTGGGATCTGGCATGAAATGATTCTCGCGAAACGATGATCGACAATTCTTTGAAATGTGATCCCACGAACCGCCGCGAGCGACTCGGAATTCGTTTATGGATGGCCCGGTTGGATCGGTCACGCCATTTTCGCACGTTGCGTAATAGTCCGAGGAATACCAGTCAGAACACCACTCCCAGACAGTGCCGATCATGTCATAAAAACCCAGCGAATTGGCTTTTTTACCGCCGACGGGATGAGACTTCTTTTGCGAATTTCCCGCGTACCACCCGATGTCATCCAGTGGTCCATAGAGCGGCTCACGAACGCCAGCGCGACACGCATATTCCCACTCGGCTTCAGTTGGCAAACGCAAGCCGGTCTTCATCAGATAAGGAGCGAGTTCATTTGGCGTAATTGTTTCAAGCGGCCATGTAGCCGAAAAAGTTTCGACAAGTTTTCCAGGGCCCGCCTTCTCCTGCGCTTCTTCGAGCGTGTATCCAGATTTCATCAACTCTGCGACCTTCGCGTCTGTTTCGCCATCGGTCTCAATTCGATAATTCGCCTCTTGGAAATAACTTTGGTTGTAACCCATCACCTGCGTCCACTGACCTTGCGTGACTTCAGTGCGTCCAAGATAAAAAGGCTTCGTCAGCGTGACCATATGTGCGGGCCGTTCGTCTTCCATTGCAAGTGTGTCGCCGGGACTCATCCCCATCACGAAGTCCCCCGGAGGAACAAGCAGCATTTCGATTCCGCTGGCAGTGTCTCGAACTCGCCATGGCAAACCAGTCGCCTTGATCTTCGCGAGCATCTCGGGATTTGTGACAACGGCTGGATCAGGATTGCGGTCGATCACTTGCGCCCAAGACATTGATGAACCGCCGCCAGATTTTCCCGAACTGCCAGAGCCTGTCGTCGAACAACCGACCAAGAGCGCGGTGCTCGCCGTCAGGAAAACGATATGTCGTGCCCAAGTGTTCATATCTAAAAGAATACCCCTTCAGAAAAATTGTGGTTGTATTTCACTGGTTTACATTTCTTGCGACGCGCAATCCATATGCAGGATGCCCCTCAGCACCAGCGATGCGATACGACGCACGGCAAGTCTTTGGCAAACTGAGCCAATTACCCCCGCGAACTACTTTCCGCGCCCCCGATGCAGGACCAGTCGGATCGGTGATGCCGCCTTTATCTGCTGAATATAAATCAGCGGAGTAATAATCCTGACACCATTCCCAAACATTGCCGAGCATGTCGTGCATACCGAATGCGTTGGCGACTTTTGTTGCGACAGGATGCGTGTGCTCTTGAGAGTTCGCACCACACCACGCAATCGTGTCGAGCGAGCCATATGTCACAGAAGTCGTCCCTGCCCGACACGCATATTCCCACTGCGCTTCAGTTGGCAACTGCAAACTTGTTTTCTGCATAAACGACTGTAGTTCTTCTTGGGTCATCGATTCGACTGGCCAATTTGCGGTCGCGCCAAATTGCACTTGCAATGGCCCAAGTTTTTGTTCCGCTTCTTGACGGGTCAACCCCGTGTTGGTGATCTCGAGAATTTGTTTTTCGCGAATTGCTGTCGCTTCGGCAATAAATTCGCTGGGCTGAAAGCGGCTTGGATTGCTTCCCATCATTTTCATCCATTGATCTTGGGTGACTTCAGAGCGACTGAGATAGAAAGGCTTTGAAATCGTAACTTCGTGCGCGGGTTGCTCGGCCGCGGTTGCGTCTGCATCGCCCACACTTGCGCCCATCATAAATTTCCCTGGCGGGACGAGCAGCATCTCGATTCCGGACTCGATGTCACGCACTCGCCACGGCCAACCTGTCGCCACGATTCGCTCGCGGATGCTGGCATCAGTGATGACGGCGGGATCGGGAGCGACATCGAGCACCACAAACCAAGTTTGCGCAGTTTGGCCTGCAAAGCAAACAAGACTGGCAAAGAATGCGATTGTGAGACCCACGGCTCGAGAGGTTTGGCTCATCTTGTCATAGTAATCGCTTCGCAAAATGCATGTTTCTAGAACGGCGGTTTTCCTTCTATCTATATGCTGTTTGGGTGAGACTTCTTTTGACAGTTCGACTGCTTGGTGCGTGCATTGCAATCTCCGCTTTTTCCGCGTGCGAATCTGAGCGCAAAGAATCGGTCGTGCCAAGCGATGCGCCCCCTGTCAATGCATACACCGACAACGAAGCAACACCCGACGGAATTGGTCGCACATATTTCGGCCGCGAGATTGCGCAAGTGATGGGACACCCTGCGATCTATTGGCTTGAACGCGGCACGCGCGAAGCAGAAGAACGAACTGATTTGTTGATACAACTTCTTGGCGTGCGCGATGGCGATGATGTCGCGGACATTGGCGCAGGGAGTGGATATTTCACTTTGCCGCTTGCCCGCGCAGTTGCACCAAGCGGAATCGTCTTCGCCGTGGACATTCAACCAGAGATGATTGATTTTCTTGCCGCTCGCGCGAGAACGGAGAATGTCGAAAACATCAAACCCATCTTGAGCAAGATCGACGATGTCTGTCTTGCGGAGCAAAGTGTGGACCTCGTCCTTCTCGTCGACGCGTATCACGAGTTCGACCATCCTTGGGAGATGATGCGATCAATCGCACGCGCACTGCGACCTGGAGGTCGAGTTGCGCTGGTTGAATATCGAGGCGAAGATCCAGATGTGCCGATCAAGCCGCTGCATAAAATGACGCAAGCGCAGGCGCGGATCGAACTTGAAGCGGCGGGATTGATCTTTGAACGCAACGATTCGTCCCTTCCAATCCAACATCTCCTTTGGTTTCGAAAGCCCACACTATGAATATTCCATCAGCACGCTCACTCTGCTTTTATGCGCTTTTCACGAGTATTTCCTGCTGTTTTACAGCATCGGCCGATGATGGCGTGATCAAGCCCTTCGACGGCACAACACTTGAAAGTTGGGAAGGCGACAAGTCATATTGGAGTATTCAAGATGGATGCATCGTTGGGCAATCGACCGCGGAACATCCGTTGACCCAAAGCGCATATCTGGTGTGGAATGGCGATATGCCTCGCGATTTCGTTCTTCGATGCAAGATCAAAATGACAGGTGGCAACAGCGGGATTCATTATCGAAGTTCGCGAAAGGAAGGCCAACACGACCTTGCGGGATTTCAAGCGGACTTTGATGGGAACAATAGTTATACAGGCGTGCTATATGAAGGTCTCGGCCGAGGACTGATGAGCGCGCGCGGCGAGCAAGTCGAATTTTCTCCAGCAGGGAAACGCGTCGTCGCACAATTTGCCCCCGACGAAGTTCTTCGTAAATCAATCCGCACAGGAGAATGGAACGAATATCGCATCGAAGCTTGCGGAACGCGCGTGCGACATTGGCTGAATGATGTGCTGATGTCCGATGTCACAGATGGCGACGCCTCTCGCTTTCGGCCCGACGGACTGTTGGGGTTTCAGTTGCATCAAGGCGACCCAATGCAAGTGCGATTCAAAGACCTTGAAGTTCGCCCGATTCAATCTGCGCCACCAGCAGAAAGCCTGACGATTCCCACAGGATTTTCAGCTCAACTTCTTGCAAGCGCGCAATCGGGCCAAGGCAGTTGGGTCTGTATTGCATTCGACGACAAGAACCGCGCCTTGATCTCTCCGCAAGATGGTGCGCTGATGCTTGCGTGGATTCCTGGAATCAGTCGCAATCAAGATGGGACTCTGTGGACGGGAACAACCACCGAAATCCAACCATTTTCCGCGCCAATTCGCTCTTCACAGGGATTCTGTTTTCTTGGCGATGTGCTGTATGCCAACGGATTTGGCGCGGATGACCGCATGGGATTATGGCGGCTGCGCGATCTGGACAAGAATGGTTCCTTTGAAGATGCGACTTGCATTCTTCCATATGAAGGCGATGCGGGCGAACATGGTCCGCACGCTGTGGTGAAAGGTCCAGATGGCGCGATCTATGTCGCTCTAGGAAATCACACGAAAGTTCCTCCATCTATTGCGCAATATTCCAACGACGAAAAACCAGGCCGCGCGCCGAATTCTCCTTGCGATTTTTTTGGCGAAGATCGAATCGATGCGCGTATGTGGGATCCCAGAGGTCACGCAGTCGGCGTGTATTCGCCCGGTGGAGTTGTGGTGCGCGTCGATCCAGCAACTGACAACGCAACGATATTCGCCAACGGATTCCGCAACGCATACGACCACTGCTTCAACGCGGATGGAGAACTCTTCACATACGACAGCGATATGGAATGGGACATCGGCGCACCGTGGTATCGCGCTCCTCGCATCGTTCATGTTGTGCAAGGTGGCGATTATGGTTGGCGAAGTGGAAGCGCTGCGATGCCTGATTGGTATCCCGACCAATTGCCACCCGCGAGCGAAACGGATTCCGCATCGCCAACTGGAATGCTTGCTGGATACGGCGGCGGATTTCCCGCGCCGTGGAAAAATATGATTTTCTGCGCGGACTGGACATACGGAAGAATTCTCGCCGCGACAATTTCTCCCGAAGGATCGACATATCGCGCTCCGTGGCAACCGTTCATCACAGGTCGTCCAATGCCTGTTGCGGATATGGCGTGGGGACCAGATGGCGCGATGTATTTCGTGACTGGAGGTCGAGGCACACAAAGCGGCTTGTACTGCGTGAAGGCAGAAAAATCTGCCGCGACCACCGTCGCGCCTGCGACATCTGCAAGCGCGTCGCACGATGCTGCGTGTAATCAACTTCGACTTCTTCGTCGCTCATTTGAACGGGATCAACACACTCTTGGCGAAGCCGAATTGGCGAAGCGAATGCCCGCGCTTCTTCTAGGGCTCGATCACTCGGATCGATTTGTTCAAGATGCGGCGCGTGTCGCGCTTGAACATCAACCACTTGATTCGTGGCGCGATGCTGTTGGGAAAATCCCATCAACGCGAGCAAAACTCGCGGGCGCGCTGGCACTCCTTCGCGTCGGCGGGATCGATGATGCGAAGTCCGCCTGCGATATCGCGGCGAAGTGCTTTGCGAAAATTCCCTCGTCGACTCTCGGTGACAACGATGCGATTCTGGCGATTCGCATCGCGGAAGTCGCGGTCGCAAGACATCGGGAACTTGCTTCGTTTCCAAGCGTTTTGCGCGTTGCAAATCTTGGTTTAGATCGTGCCGCGCAATCAACTTCGACCGATTCGCCCGCGCAGTGGATCGCACTCGAACTCGCAAGCGCGCTCAATCTGCCAAGCACAGTTCCGATGGCGATGGCGGCTCTCGAGCGCGCGCCAGATCGCAGTGCCGCGTTGCGATATGTCTCGCTCTTGAGGTTGGTCAAAGATGGATGGACTGACAGCCTTCGTGCGAGATATTGGCAGTGGTTGAATGCCGCCAATGATCAAGGCGGCGGATTCAGCCTCGCGGGATTCATCGAGAATATTCGCACCGATGCGCGCGCAACGGTGGGCGAACAAACTTCCAACACAGCGACAGCAGCAGCGCCGATTACGACCCCCTTCTTGACAACCAATGCGACGCTTCACGACTGGAAGGTGTCGGAGTTCGAGGATCAGCTCGATTCATCAGCAGATTCGCAATCACGAGACATCGCTCGCGGCGCACGAATCTTTCGAGAGTCAACTTGCATTCTCTGTCATCGATTTGCAAACGAAGGATCAAGCACTGGACCAGATTTGACTGGTGCTGGTGGAAGATTTACAAATCGCGATTTGCTCTCCGCGATTCTCGATCCTTCCATAGTGGTTTCAGATCAATACAAAGACAGCATCATCGAAACAAAAAGCGGAACAATCGTCGTTGGGCGAATTGTCTCCGATTCCGCAGAAGCAATCGAGGTTCGCCCCAATCCACTGACCTTCGATCGAGAACGTGTATTGAAAAGTGACATCCAGTCGATTGCACAGATTTCGACTTCAAGTATGCCAAGCGGACTGCTGAATTCTCGCAGTCGCGACGAAATTCTCGATCTTCTTGCATATCTTCGCTCTCAAACAAGTGCGACCAACGCGAATTGAGAGAACGGCACGAGTGTCAATGGCTTCTGTCTGTCCATCCATCGCAATCCGCATACTGCCGCAGAGTCGATTTTGAGGGATTTTTCACCTATCACAAGCGATTATGGATTTCTATAAAAATGATTACGGAAATACTTGCAATCATTTGCATTTGGGCGTCGTGGGGTTACTATTATTGAATAAAACTGATGTGAACTTGAAGTGCGTTTTCTCAAACACTAATAAGTACTCGATGGATAAACTCAGCCTTTTTTTGAATTTTCATATAAGTCGATAAAATCTTTTAGGAGATTCCAAATGCATAATTTGACAATCGCGACAAAAGTTTTTGTGGCAATCTTTCTTTGCTCGAGCAGCGCTACCTTTGCATCCAACGGCGGAAAGAATTCAACGCCTGTGCCAAATGATGGGCTCGTCATGGGAAATGTTCAGGCTGTCCTCGAAGCTGATGGTCACGGGCTTCGAGGCAAGCCTTGGGCAGAGCAACAAGCTCTTCAGACACTGACTGGAATCCACGGGATCGACTTCATTCCTGCTCCGGTGTTTGAGCTCGCGCTTCAAGATAATCAATTTTATTTGATGGAAGATGACATCGTCCGCGAAACTGAAGACCGTAAGCCTCTTCGATTTGCAATCCCAGTTTCAGTTGAGCTTGACATTGCCAACGGTGATTGGATTCCCGTCGAAGGTGGTCGTCTCTGGCGTGTAGTGCTTATGAGTCCAAATGCAACCACTGCGCGACTTCATCTCACTGGTCTTGATGTGCCGGAGGGCCAGGAAGTCCGCATCTCCTCGCCAGGATGGGTTGACTCCGTCATAGGTCCAATCAATGGCATTGGCGAGTTCGGCACTGGCGAGGCTTGGAGTATGGCGATGCCTACAAACCAAGCGATGATCGAATGGTTTGTACCTACTGGCACGAAGGTCGCCACTCTTCCTTTTGCAAACATCGATTATTACCACGGATATCGTGAGATTTGGAAATTAGGCGAGGAAGGTGAAGGCGGCGTCGCTGTTGGAAGCTGCCATCTTGATCCCATCTGCTTCCCGACATGGTCCAATGAATCCAACGCAACCCTTCGACTCATTTTTTCGGGCAGCATTTGCTCCGGCCAACTCACCGCAACCACAGCTTTAGATGAAACGCCTTATGTTACAACCGCGAACCATTGCATCTCGACTGCCAGTGTCGCAAACTCGTGTCAGTTCAATTTCTTCTATCGCCGTAATACATGCTCATCATCGGCAGCGACTTCTGCTGGCGTAAATATCACGGGCAGTGATATGCCGGCTACATATGCTTCGAGCGACTGCACTCTACTCTTGATTCGCCCAACGCTGCCAACGGACAGCGGCTGGGCTGGCTGGATCGGCGCGACTCAGCCAACGAACACAGCATCAACCGGCCTGCATCACCCAGATGGAAGCTATCAGCGCATCTCCTTTGGCACGAAGAACGCTACTTCCTTCAATTGTGGAAGTCCCTCGGGCAATTGGTCGAGTCTCTCATGGAACTCCGCGACGCAGTACGGTGTGACATCGACGGGGGTAACCGAAGGCGGCTCGTCAGGGAGCGCGATCTATCGCAACTCGGACAGAAAGCTTTACGGAGTCCTCACCTGCGGAGGAAGTATCTGCTCGAGCCCGCAACTGGATGATGGGTACGGCCGTTTGGATCTCGCAATTTCGAACGGAGGTTTCGCCACCCTGCTTGCAAGTGGCACCGATGACACACTTGAACCAAACAATACTTGTGCATCACCAAGGACTCTTATCGCAGGAACATATTCTGCACTAGTCGTGAAGCGCCTCGCCGAAGATTGGTATGCGATCACTGTCGGAGCTGGAGCAACGCTGACAGGAACATTCACATACACCCATGCCAACGGCGATATCGATCTCGAACTCTATAGCTCATGCGGGACGACACCGGTCTTGATTCGAAACGGTAATGTCAACAACGAGACTCTTTCTTATGTAAATCCAGGGGCAACCGCGGTCTTTTATCTTCGCGTCTTCTTGGCAAGCGACACGCGCAACGAATATTCAATGGTCATCAGCGTGCCAATCACTGGACCTTCCAATGACAACTGCGCCACGCCAACTGCCATTGGCAATGGCGGAATTGCATTCAACACAGCGACCGCGACAAATTCGACTCCAGCGCTCCCCGCATCATGCAACGAAGGTGCTGGAATCGCAATCAACAATGATCTTTGGTACGCATACACCCCATCCTGCACTGGAACTGCAACCGCAAGCACTTGTGGCGCGGCGACATTCGACACACGCATCGCTGTGTATAGCTCTTGCTCATCCGCAGTCATTGCATGTTCGGACAATGCTTCTGCTTGCGCTGGAAACACAAGCAAAGTTTCGTGGCCTGTGACCGCGGGAAGTGTCTCTTATGTGCGAATTGGATCCACCACCACGACAACAGGAACAGGAACGCTCACTCTCAGTTGCGCGCTCGCCTGCGTTGCGGATCTCAATGGCGATATTTTTGTTGACGGCGCTGATCTTGCTGTATTGCTTGGCGCGTGGGCGACAAGCGGTGCAGATCTGAATGGCGACGCGTACACAGATGGCGCAGACCTCGCCATAATGTTGGGGTCATTTGGCTCGTGTCCATAAAAGAAAGTTGAAAAATTCAATGTCTATTCAAAACACCGTCGGGGCACTGATTCTGGCTTCCGCAGCAATTGCTCTTGGAACCTATACAACTTCGCTGGAAAATCCAGCTCACGCCCGTCGAGGTGATGGTGGAGTTGCAGGCGGAGGCACAAATTGTTCAACCGCGCCCGCGGCGATCATTGGCAACAACACTTTCGATACGACCTCAGCGACGGCATCGCTCGCGGTGGGCAGCAGCGTTGGGTGCAGCGCACACACTTTATACAAGGTGAATTACTTCGCTTTCACTCCAGCTCAAACTGGCACGCACATCTTCACAACTTGCAACCTTGCAAATTGGGATACGCGACTGGCGATTTTTTCTTCGTGTGGCTCTGGACTTGTGCCCATTGGATGTAACGATGATTCGTGCGACACTCAGTCAAGTATGTCTGTCTCGCTGACGACGGGAGTGACATACCGCCTCGTGGTGGGCGGATTTTCCGCCACGCTCGGTGGAACTGGAACAATTGCCATCAGCTTTAATACTGGGGGCGGTGGCGGGAGCATTGGACAAGATGTCATCGTTGGTGCGATACCAGACATCGCAAAATACGGCAGCATTGTCGTGAGTGGTCAAACAATAATGGCGTATGCGATTGGAACCACAAGTTGCAATATCGGCGATGCACAACTGAGCTGGTTCTCTGGTCCATCAAGCAACCTTCATCCGTTCATCCCACAAAATATCTACCGCGTGAAAGCTGGACGACTTGAACAAGTTGGTATGGGTTGGGGAAAGCACGGATTTACCGCGTTGCAAGGAACACTTTGCGGAGCATGCACTCCATCTTCAAGCGGATCGTGGCTTGGCGTTGGCTGCTCGGATCCATACAGCGCGAGTCTCAACGGAAGTCAGAGCGGACTTGGATGTCGCTCTGAAGTGAATGCAGCAACTGGAGTCTTTCCCGCATCGCCAAATGCTGGAATGCCTGGCTCCGCGGCGACAATTGGTCGAAGAATTCAAGTGAATTCAAACGATCTGAATCCTTCGCTCAACACAGGTGCTTTGTATTTCGTGGAAGCGCAATACATTCATCCTGGAGATGCGGCTGCGGGCAATGACAACAACAACGCCTCGTGGAGAGCTTGCACAGTTGGAACTCTCAGTAGTGGTTCTTACACATTGACACCCACAGGAGCAACCAATCAACAGAAGTCCGCGATGGATGCTTGGAAGACGCTTGTCCCTGCGGTCACCCTGCTCAATGTTGATGTTGCAAGTGACGGACGCTTCACCGCAGGTTGGAATATCACCAACAACGGCAATGGAACTTGGCATTACGAGTACGCGATTCAGAACATCAACAGTCACCGCAGTGCGCGGTCGTTCAGCGTGCCTGTTCCCGCTGGAACGATTATCACCAATGTTGGTTTCAAGGACATCGATTATCACTCAGGCGATCCATTTGCAACAACAAACTGGACCTCGAACACAACTGGTGGCGCGGTGACGTGGACTGGCGGCGATTATGCAGTCAGCGCAAACTCCAACGCACTTCGATTCGGAACAACATACAACTTTTGGTTTGATGCAACGCAACCGCCAACGGATGCGACTGGAACGATCGGACTCTTTCGACCAGGAACCTTGCCGACTGCAACACTTGCCCTGCAAGGCCCTGGCGCACCGAGCAATCCTGCTGATCTCAATGGAGACGGTATCGTCGGCGGAGCTGATCTCACAATTCTTCTCAGTAATTGGGGAGGAACGGGCGTAGGCGATGTCAATAATGATGGAGCGATTGACGGTATAGACCTTGCTGCGATGCTTGCTGCGTGGACAGGGTGATCGAAGCGGTCGGCTTTTAACGATTTCTAAAAATTTCCACAGCCGGTGTGGGTTCAACAGCCACACAGCCACCAAAACCTTGGCAGACGCCAAGGTTTTGGCGAAGTAAAAATGGAAAATTTATCCGCGGCGAAGGCCGCGGACTAGTCCCAGAGAAGATGGAAAATGGAAGCAGGCTCCGCTAGCGGAGCCTGCAAGGGTAGATAAAATTACGGAGTCCTCACGACACGGAAACCGA